>CAMLDY010000098.1 GCA_946478895.1 uncultured Gemmatimonadota bacterium | reverse complement strand
GTGAATGCCGTCTCTGGAGATGGAGCCGGACCCTCTCCCACCGGCCCGCCGATCGCGTCGGTAATGAAAGGGATCGCCTGGTCGCCGGCATCGGTGTCGACGCCGGGAATCTCTTCCGGCACCGGTGTTCCCGCATCTGCGGCTTTGTCGATCTCGTCCACGAGGGCGATGACGGCGGTGTCCTTCGGATCGGCGTCGAGAAGCCTGGTGTACCAACTGCGCGCTTCGACGGTATTTCCGCTCTGCAGCGACAGGTCGCCGAGACTCCGCAGCGCGATGAGGTTTTCCGGATCCAGCGTGAGCGCGCCCTCGAAGACCTGTCTCGCCTCCTCGAACTCCCCAGCTTCGTAAAGCGACTGGCCGTAGACGATCTGCCCGCTCATGTGACCCGGCATCTGCGCGAGCTGCGCGCGACATATCTCTATCGCGCGCTTCGGCTGCCCGCCCTTTCGATACTCATTCGCGAGCGGCGCGAAGTATCGACGCGGATTTTCCTCGAATTTTTCCTGCAGCTCCCGCAGCCGGTCGTAGTCCATGATCCCTCGTGCGCTTTACGCCAAACAATCCACTTCCCGCCATTTACCCCGCGTACCACTGCTCAGACTGCACCAATCGGGCTTGAATGCCGTAATTTCGCGCACTTTCCTGGGCGAATTGCGGCCGATCTTTCAGGAACTCCGGTTTCACGCAAAAATGGCTCGGGCCGAGTGTCGGCGCCCGTCCCCACCCGGCTCGACGAGAAAGATGCACCATTCGGTGCGTTTGCGCGACTTGCATCTCGGTCCCTCAAACTCATACCTTACAAGGCTATACGTGGCGGGAAGAGGGAAGCGGGATGCGGGAGGCGCAGCACCCTCCTTCCGCTTGTCTCCGCCCGCTTTACGCTTACCGCGTATCGCTTTCCCGCATTCCCGCTTCCCGCTTCCCCGAATTCAGGAGTTGTGCCCTTGCTGTCAGCAATGCGGGCATCCGCAAAATACATCTGGATAATCATCGTCATCCTGTTCGTGGGAGGATTTCTCCTCGCCGAGACGTCGGGTTTGCTCGGCAGAGCACCAGTGACGAGCACGACTGCAGTCGCGACGGTGAACGGTCAGGACATTCTCGCCACGACGTGGTATCAGACAACCCAGAACCTCGAGCAGGAGGCGACGCAGCGCAGCAATCAGAGCATCACGCTAGACGAGCGCCAGCGTCTGATGGACCAGGCGTACGACCAGCTCGTTACGGACGCCCTGCTCCGGCAGGAGTACCGGCGGCGTGGCATCACCGTTACAGACGATGAAATTCTGCAGGCGGCAAAATTCAACCCGCCTCCGGGACTGATGCAGTCGCCCGATCTTCAGACCGATGGGCAGTTCGATCCCGCCAAGTACCAGCGCTTTCTGACCAGTCCCCTCGCCCGGCAGCAGGGGATACTGTACCAGCTCGAGCAATACTACCGCACCGAGATCCCGAAGGAAAAACTCTTCGACCAGGTTGCCGGTGATGTGTACGTCACCGACGACCAGCTGTGGCGGCACTACCAGGATCAGCACGATTCGGCGCAGGTCTCGTTCGTGTTGTTTCAGCCGGAGCGCATCCCCGACTCCGCAGTGAAAGTCAGCGACGACGAGATCCGCGCGTACTACGACACCCACAAAAAGCTGTTCGAGCGTTCGGGCACCGCGAAAGTCTCGATCATCATCGTGCCGAGGGTGATTAGCGCAGCGGATTCGGCAGCCGTACGCAACCACGCGCTCGAATTGCGCGCCAAGATCCTTGGTGGCGAGAAGTTCGAGGACGTCGCGCGCGCGGAGTCGGCCGACTCCGCGTCAGCCGTCAACGGCGGCTCGCTTGGCAAAGGACCGAAGGGACGCTTCGTCGCGCCGTTCGAGAACGCCGCCGCCGCCCTCAAGCCAGGCGAGATCTCGCAGCCGGTGCTGACGCAGTTCGGCTACCACCTCATTCGTCTCGACGCCCGCGCGGGCGACACCCTCACGCTCAGCCACATTCTCCTGCGGATTCAGCAGAGTGATTCGGCGGCGGCGAGAACCGATCGCCGCGCGGATTCGCTGTCTCGCATGGCGGCGTCAACCGATCAGCCGAGCAAGTTCGATTCTGCGGCGAGAGTGCTGCAGATCCCGGTCATCAGAGCGAACGTCATCGAAGGAAATCCGCTCACCGTGAACGGCCAGTACATCCCGAGCGTCGGATCGTGGGCGTTCGAGGGCGCCCGGCCGGGCGAGACAAGCGAGCTGTTCGACGCCGAGGACGGCTACTATCTGGCGCGGCTCGACTCGCTGACCCCGGGCGGAACCCAATCGCTCGATCAGGCCAAGCAGGACATCCGCACCTACCTGATGCGCCAGAAGAAGGTGGACGCGCTGATTCCGCAGGCGCGCAACTTCGCGAAGGTCGCGGCCGCGAGCAGCCTCGAGTCCGCGGCGAAGCTGATGGGCATGCAGGTGGTCAGCACCAAGCCGTTCACGAGGGTCACCGGAGTGCAGGAGCTGGCGCAGGCACCCGAGGCCGTGGGCGCGGCGTTCTCGCTGCCGGTGAACGCGGTGAGCGAGCCGATTCGCGGCACCGCCGCCGTCGTCGTCGAGCGCGTCGACAAGCGCTTCCCCGCGGACCGCGCGGAGTTCGAGAAGCAGAAGGCCGCGCTTCGCCAGCAGGCGATGTCGCAGCTACGGCAGCAGAGGGTTCAGCAGTTCCTGAGCAATCTGCGGGCGGTGGCGAAGATCGACGATCGGAGGAAGCAGGTGGAGGCGAGCGCGCGGCAGACGGGGGCGCAGTAAGGACTAACTGCAGTGGAAGTCACTTCGAAAGTGCAACGGAACGGGTGCCTCGGAGCTGAAAACTGAATGGGCGGGAGGCGTCTGGTGAGCAGGCGTCCGGCCCGAGGTTACGACCGTGGGACGGTTCCCAGCGCGCGAATAACCATCCCACGATTCTATTGATGCGCCGGGAACCCCAATTAATCGCTTCGATTCGGGGTGAGCGATTTCAAGAATCTTATCGTGTGGAGAAAGGCGCACGCTCTGGCGCTCAATGTACGCCGAGTCGCGTGTCGAATCCGCGGCGTCGACGACGTGGCGCTGCGCGGACAGATGATACGGGCTGCGCTGTCGATTCCAACCAACCTGGTTGAAGGCGCGGGACAGGCGAGCAGGAGGGATTTTGCCCGCTTCATTCTTATCGCTCTGAATTCAACAACCGAGCTCGAGTACCATCTCATCGTCGCGCGGGACGTGCGCGCGATCAGCGAACCGGATTTTCGGTCACTTACGGATCAGGTGATAGAGGTCCGAAAGATGCTGCACGGACTGCGAAATCGGGTTGTATCAACGCCCCGATTGGCGCGCGACAACGTCCCACGGTCTTAACCTCTCGCCGGGCGCCTGCAGAACCGACGCCTCCCGCCCGTTCAGTTGCCTTTGTCTGCGAGACCCTGCCCAGCCTGCGAGCCAGGACCTACAGCAACCGCTTGGGTGCCGCCCGCTCCGTCTCCTCCGCCTGCCTTCTCCTCTCCAGCTCCGCCGGCGACAGTCTCGCCTGAGTGTCCTCGAGCGACGGCCGGGGCTCGGCGGTTATCTCGCGGCTCGCCTCATTGATGTTCTTCTTGAATTCCCTGATCCCTTTGCCCATCGAGCCCGCGATCTCGGGGATCCGCTTCGCGCCAAACAGAAGCAGGATCACCACCATGATGATCAACAGCTCGGGAAATCCCAGATTGCCAAACATGGAAGACTCCTAGAAGAGCGAACGTGCGATGAGGTAGGCCACCAGTACCCCGAGCAGGCTCAAAAGTGACACATCGAGCGCGATCGGACCGAGTGCGAACTTAAGGATAATCAAATCGATCGGCAGCGGCCCGATCGACGGCGTCACTCCCGTCGTGAAGAATTCCTTCGCCGCGCCGGGCGGCAGGAACCGGCGACCGACCTGCGTCAGCAGGCCGCCTATCACGAATCCCGAGGCGAGCACCAACGCGTGAAACAATGAGCCGCGCCTGTTGTGGCCGCGTGGCGGTGGTGGCATTACGAATGTCTCTCCATGACGTAGGAAATTGACGCGCTGAGGGATTGGCGCGCCACGTTGTCGGGCAGGTCATTCAGCGCATTCTGCGCCTGGTCGGCGAATTCTTCGCCACGCGCCCGCGCGTACTCGAAGCCTCCGTTCTCTTCGACGATGCCGACGACCGTCGCGATGTCTTCATCGGTGACGGCCTCGCTGGCAAATAGGTGCTTCACCTCACGCAGCGATGCCGCCGGCATCTCGCGCAACGCGTAGATCAGCGGCAAGGTCACCTTGTGCTCGCGCAAGTCGTTCCCCGACGGCTTCCCCGTCGTCTCTTTCTGCTCGCGATAGTCCAGCAGATCGTCGGCGATCTGGAACGCCATGCCGAGGTTCTCGCCGAAATCTCCCAATGGGTCGGTGTATTTGCGGGCACCCGACAGCGCGCCCAGCTCGCACGCGGCGCGCATCAGCGACGCGGTCTTCGAACGGATCAACGCGTAATACTCGCGCTCCGTAAACGCGAGTGGATCCGTTACCGCGAGCTGCCGCATCTCGCCCAAAGTCATCTCCGTGGACGCCCGGGTCAACGCCTGGAGCGCCTCGAGATCGCCGAGCGCGACGAGGTGGGTGAGCGCGGATGAATACAGGAAGTCGCCCATGATCACCGACACCTGGTGGCTGAACATCGCATTCACGGTCGGCATCCCGCGGCGCAGCGCCGAGTGATCCACCGCGTCGTCGTGAACGAGGGTGGCCAGGTGAATGAGCTCGAGCGATGCAGCGAGGGTGACCGCCTTCTCCTGTCCCTTCTCCTCGACTTCACTGGAGAGGAGCAGGATCGTCGGGCGAAACATCTTCCCGCGCATCGCGAGCAGGTGCGCGCTCACCTGGCCGACGAGCGGCAGGTCGCTGGAGACTATCCGCGCCATCGTCTGCAGCACGTCGTCGAGCCTGGAGCGAATCGGCTGCTGAATGGTCGCGAGGCTGACGCCGGGACGCGCGCTGACGTTCACCTGCTCGCCGCCCTCTGCCGCGGCAGATCTCACTTCGACGCCGCCTTGGTCATCTGCTTGAGTCGCTTGCTGACATCACGGAAATCGATGTCGATGGCGAACACTCTCTGATAATAAGCGGCTGCATCGCGCGGCTTCTTGCTGCCTTCCGACGCAAAGCCGAGGAGATAAAGCACGCCGATCAGATCCTCGTCTTCCATTCCGGGCTCACGGAGCGCGCGACCGAGCACGGTGATCGCGACGTCGTGCTCGTTGCGATCGATGAAGCACTGGCCGAGCGCCTCGTACGCGCGAATGCGCTGGGTTGCGCCGCGCAGCGCTTTCTGGAATTCGGCAATGGCTTCGTCAATGAGGCCCATCTCCTTGTACGCAATGCCGAGATCGTAGTGGCTGTCGAAGTCTTCCTCGTCGACGTTAGCCGCTACGCCCGCCTTGAATTTCTCGAGCATGTCGGTGAAGTCCGCCTGCTCGCCTTCCCCACGATTGTGGTCTTCCTGCGCCACCATGCGGGTCGAGCGCGGGCCGCGATCCTCGCGCAGCCAGTCGCCGAGATCGACGAAATTGTCGTCGCTGCGCTGCGGCGGGTTCTCCTTCGGCGTCGCTGCCCGCGGAATCTCGGTGGGCGGGGTCGCAACGCGCGGCGGAGCCTTTGGCGACGGCTTGGACTTCCCGCGTGGCCGCATGAAAGGATTCACCGGCTGCCGCTGTGAGGAAGATTCCTCGCGCACCGGGGTCTTGCCCTTCTTCGGCTTGGGGCGCGTCATGCGAAGCGGCTCGAGCTTGGCCTTGCTCTGCTCCACCAGCTTGGGCCTCGTCGGCTCGGGCGCCTTGGCTCTCGCCTGCTCGGCGGCCCTCGTCGGCTCGACGAGCCGCGGACGCGTCGGCTTGGGCGGCGGCGCCGGCTCTTCTTCTTCGACCTCTTCTTCGACCTCTTCCTCGTCCGGCTCCTCTTCTTCCTCGTCCGCGCGCGCAGCAACCGGTTCGGGCTCGTACGGTTCCTCTTCCTCTTCAGGCTCGCGTTCGGGCTCCGCTGGCTCTTCGTGGAGCTCGACGTGACCGATGTCCAGCTCCATCGATTCGATCGCCGGAACATCGTCCCCAGCGACGTGCGCTTCACGCTCCGCTACCGGCTGTTCGGCGGGAGTCTCCTCGGCATAGAGGCGGTCGTCCTCGAGGATGTTGAGACCCGCGAGTGGATCTTCGGTTGACAGCGGCTCGCCGAGCCCTGGCTCGGCGACGCCAAAACCGGAGTCAGACGAGATCAGTCCCTCGACTCCGCTCTGTCCGATCGGATTTTCGGCCTCGGAGGCAAAGGCGGTCGGATCGGCGGAAGATTCCAGGCCCTCGAGCGGCGAGATGTCGACATCGCTGACCGACAGGTCGAACGTAGGCTCGATCTCACCGAGCGTCGACGCCTCATGGAGGTCGTGGCCGGACGCGGTCGGCTCCAAACCCGGGATCGTCGTCGGTTCCAGCTCGACCTCAGGCTCAGGCTCGATCTCCGGCTCCAGCTCCATCGACATTCCCGCATCGCTCGTGAGCTCGCCGTGGAGCGGCGGCTCGGCGTCGGGATTGATGGGCTCGAAGTCAGGCAGCGGCTCGAGCTCCTGGAGCTGGTCGATCTCGGGTGGTGGCTGGACGTGCGGCGGTGTCGCCGGCCGACGCGGTGGCGTAGCCGGGCGGCGAGCTTCGCGGCCACCGACCTTGGGCATCGGTTTCACCGGCGAAGCGCCAACATCGAGGAAGACCAGCCCGCCGGAATCGCTCTTCACCGGAGTCTTGGACCGGCGCGGCTCGACGTTGGGGTCGAGGCTCTTCATCCGCTGGACGGTCGCCTCGGCTTCGGCGGTGCGGCCTTCGGCATCGAGGGACTCGTGGAGGATCTGCAGCTGCTCGATCGCCTCGGCGTTCTTGCCGGCCTTGGCGAGCTGGTCAGCGAGCATCAGCCGGATGTCGTCCTGTCCGGGACAGAGATCGGCGAATTCCTGGAGCGCCTTGAAGGCGTCGGTATCCTTGCCGGCGCGGTGCATCCGGTCGGCGTACTCGAGGAAGTTCTTCTTCGCGTCGCTGTTGAAGCCCTTTTTGGCGGAGATCTTACCGAGCTTGTAATAGATCTGGTGCCGCTGGGGCGCGTGGCGGAGGATCTTGTTGCACAACGCGATGGCGTTGTTGAGGTATCCGCCATCGGTGTAGAGATCGACCGCCTGCTCGTAGTAATTGACCGCCTGATCGGTCTTGTTGAGCCGCAGGTAGAGGTCGCCAACCCGGTTGAAGACCGTTACGTCGCGATCATCAGTCCCGCCGGTTGCTTCGATGATCTGGAGATACACCTCGAGCGCGCGGTCGAACTGCTTTTTCTGCTCAAATTCGGCAGCCTTTTTTTTCAGCTTGTCGACGTTGGACATTAAGTGGCGGCCGAGTAATATGACTTACCCGGCTGGGACATTCTCCGGGAGACGAGGGTTCAACTTACCTAGGTTTTCATAGGGGTGACAAGGCGCGCCAGCCCTCCACGACCCGACACAAAGACGTGCGCCGTACCAGTATGGCAACTCTCGCACATCGCTGATGGCGAAGAGAGCGAGATCGGCAGCGAAACCGGGCGCAATCTGACCGATTTCACCCGCCAGCGACACTGCCGCGGCACCGTTGACCGTCGCGGCGACGAGCACCTCCGCGGTACTCATGCGTAGCTGGCTGACACCGAGCGTCAGCATCAAGGGAAAGTTAACTGTCGGGGAAGTCCCGGGATTGAAATCGGAGGCGATGGCGACCGCCGCTCCCGCGTCGATGAGGGCGCGGGCTGGGGCCTGCTTTGGCCTGCCGAGGAAGAGCATGGTTCCCGGCAGCAGGGTCGCGACGGTCGCTGAAGTGACCAGAGCCTTGATTCCCGCCGGCGAGATCGCTGCCAGATGGTCCGCCGAGATCGCGCCGATCGACGCGGCCAACTCGGCGCCGCCGCAAGGCTCCAGCTCGTCGGCGTGGAGCCTGAGCCCGAGTCCCGCGGCGCGCGATGCCTCGAGAATGCGGAGGGTCTCTGGCACCGTGAAAACCCCCGGCTCGCAAAAGGCGTCGGCGAATCGAGCGATGCGCTGCGCGATTACTTTCGGCAGCATCTCGTCGATGAGCAGCGCGACGTAGCCCGCGCGCGCGGCGTCGCTGGCGCGGTATTCATGTGGGATCTCGTGGGCTCCGAGCCAGGTTGGAACGATCCGAAGCGGCATTCGCTCGGCGAGGCGACCGATCACCCGCAGCGCCTTGAGCTCGTCCTCGACTGAAAGTCCGTAGCCGCTCTTGATCTCGAGGGTGGTGGTGCCGTACGACGCGAGCTCGGTGATACGCGCGACCGCGAGATCGTACAGCTCGTCCTCGCTGCGCTCCCGAAAATCGCGCACCGATGCGTGAATGCCGCCACCCCGCTTCGCGATCTCCATGTAATCGTGTCCCGCCGCGCGGAGCTCGTGCTCCTCGAAGCGGGGCTTTCCGAACACCGCGTGGGTGTGCGAATCGACGAGACCCGGCGTGAGAACGCCGCCGCGGCAATCGACGATATCCGCGTTGGGGAAAGCGTTGCGGAGATCACTCGCGGCGCCGAGCATCGCGATGCGGCCGTTGCTGACGGCAACTGCGGATTTGGTAAGGACCCCAGCTTCGCGCATCTCCTGCCCGCGGCGCGCGCGAGGGGGGCCGGCGCAGGTTACGATCTGGGATGCGTTCAGGAAGAGGAGGTCACTCACGGCGTCGCGGTGGCGTTGGAGTTGTTAACTACCAAAGAAGACTACCGGCGGGAGGCCGCGGGCCACACGGCGAGCGGCCACGGGCTAAAGCGCATTATTGTTGAGCACGCGGCCTCGAGCCGGCCCGCCCACGGCCTCCCGCCGGTAGTCTTCAGTTTGCTCTCCCTCCCATCACCGGAAGCCCCCGGGTCGGCGACGCCATGACATCGAGCACCCTCGAGAACTTCAACGGCGCCTGCGCCTCCCCCCGACACGCGTAGTAGCACGCATTGCAGTCGATCGGCCGGTATTTCTGAAAATCCTTCCAGTGAAAGTCCACCGGGAAATCCGGGCACCGCTTCACCTGGCCCGTCGGATCGATGTGAATGGTCCGCATCCCCGAGCGGCACGGCTCCTTCATCTCGCCGCGCACGTAACGCGGCAGCTGCTCGAGGTAATAGTCCGAGTTCGTGATCACACCGCGGTTCCGGCGCTTGTAGTCGAGAAGCTGGGTGATGACGTCCTGGACCTGGCCGGTCTGGTCGTCGCGAATCAGCCCCTGCGCATTGCCGTTCTTGGCGTCGGTGTAGCAGCTGAAATTGACTCCGCAACCCAGCTCGCGGGCGCGA
>CAMLDY010000097.1 GCA_946478895.1 uncultured Gemmatimonadota bacterium | reverse complement strand
CGCCTCCGGGAATGAGCGCGTCGTTGGCGGCGTTCACGATCGCGTCGACGCTGAGACGGGTTATGTCGCCTTGAAATGCGCTGAGCTGCATGCCTTGTTCGCCGCTGCGCTGAATGCTAAGGGAACCTCGCTGGGTCGTCTGAAGAGATTTCGATCCCGATGAGGTGTACCGGGATACCCCGACGCAATGTGTTATGAATTTCGGCGACACGATCTGTGCGTTCGGCGAGTCGACGAGCCAGTTCTGGCTCCGCATCTGTGAAAATCAGGGCGAAGTATTGAATCATCCGCGCCGGCTCGCCAACTCCGCCAAATTCAGCGACCGCCTCGACCTCCACTCCGCGAACCTCGATCCCTTCGGCCTTCGCTTCGCGATAAAGATCGTTGCAGAAACAGGTCGCCACCGCCAGCGCCAGGAGCTCACCGCCATTCGCGCTCGAGCCGAAACCCGTCTGCTTCGCGGCAATCGCCAGATCACGCGCCGCGCCGTCGGTGCTGAGTGTGACTCTATGGCGATCCTGGCGATTCTCTACCCGAGCGCGAACCAGCACGAGGCCTCCCGTTTGCACGCCAGTATAGCTCTGCAACCTGCCAGAAATAAAGAAGCCCGCACTCGTCAGAGCGCGGGCACTCTTACCGCCACTTCAGAATAATAGCCGCGGGGGGACTTGCAGCAAGCCGGGGTGATGCCGTTATAGTCGGCGGCTCATCTCTTTGGAGCGCACCGAATGACTGAACACGACGTGCTGATCGCCGGCGCCGGTCCCACTGGCCTGATGTTGGCGGCCGAGCTGGCGCTGGCGGGCGTCGATGCCGCTATCGTCGAGCGCCGCAAGAGCCAGCATCTCGCGGGGTCGCGAGCGGGCGGATTGCACTCGCGCACCATCGAGGTCTTCGACATGCGCGGCATCGCCGATCGCTTTCTGTCGCGGGGTCAGGTGGCGCAGGTCGTCGGGTTCAATCTGGTGCGGCTCGACATGAGCGATTTTCCCACTCGGCACCCCTACGGGCTGGCGCTCTTCCAGAACCACATCGAGCAGATTCTCGCCGATTGGGTAGCAGAGCTCGGCGTGACGATCTACCGGGGACGTGAAGTGGCGGGCTTCGCCCAGGGCGACGCCGGCGTCACTGTCCAGGTTTCCGATGGCACCTCGATGCGCGCGCAATATCTGGTCGGCTGCGATGGCGCGCGCAGCATGGTGCGCAAGACGTCGGGCATCGATTTCCCAGGCTGGGATCCGACCACGAGCTGGATCATCGCTGAAGTGGAGACGACGGAGGAGCCGGTGTGGGGACTCCGCGTCGATGCAACCGGTGCGACCCAGGCGATCGGGAAGGGCGACAGCGGTAGCGCGCGGATGGTGTTGATGGATCGTGAGCCGAAATCCGGCGAGCCGACATTGCATGATCTCAAGCACAGACTCACCGAGATCTATGGAAGCGACTTCGGCGTTCACAATCCGGTCTGGCTCTCTCGATTCACCGACATGACCCGGCAGGCCGCGACGTATCGAGATCGGCGAGTGCTCCTCGCCGGCGACGCCGCGCACGTGCATCCGCCGATTGGCGGGCAGGGCCTCAACATTGGCGTGCAGGACGCGGTGAATCTGGGGTGGAAGCTGGCGCAGGTCGTGAAGCGCGTTTCTCCAGAGAGCTTGCTCGATACCTATCACGGCGAGCGACACCCGGTCGCCGCGCGGGTGCTGAAGAACACCATGGCGCAGACCGCGCTCCGTCGTTCGGACGAACGCACCAAAGCCCTCGGCGACCTCATCGCCGAGCTCGTCGTGATGGACGAGCCCCGCAAACGATTAGCCGCGGAGATGTCGGGACTCGGCGTTCGTTACGATGTTGGCGACGGACATCCACTGCTCGGGCGCAGGATGCCCGACCTCGACATCGTCACAGCGAACGGACCGCTGCGGGTGTTCACCCTGCTCCACGGCGCGCGGCCGGCGCTGATCAACTTCGGCGAGCGCGGCAGCATTGACGTCAGTCCGTGGTTAGATCGTGTTCAATCGATCGACGCGAAGTACGACGGCGTGTGGGAGCTTCCGGAGATCGGAGTGGTCAGCGCTCCGTCCGCCGTACTTGTTCGCCCCGACGGATACGTCGCGTGGGTCGGAGATGGGACTGATGCGGGACTCGTCGCTGCGGCGACCGACTGGTTCGGTCGAACTTTTTCAGACGACACCCATTCTCGCGGCGCATAGGGCGACACAAATTACTAGGATCGCCGTCGCCTCACGGATCGGACCCGAACGGAGGGAGAAACTTCGTGGAAGTAGTCGTCAGGGAGAATTACGACGAGATGAGCAAGCTCGCCGCCGAGATGGTAGCCGAGCTCCTCAATACCAAGCCCAACGCCGTGCTCGGCATGGCGACCGGGTCCACGCCGCTCGGGCTGTACCAGGAGCTGGTGAGAATGTACCAGCGCGGTCAGCTCGACTTCTCGCGCGTGATGACGTTCAATCTCGACGAGTACGTCGGCCTTCCCGGCAATCATCCGCAGAGCTACGCCTACTTCATGCACGAGAACTTCTTCAAGCACGTGAACGTTCAGCCACAGAACATCAACGTTCCGTCGGGCACGACGAGCAACTATCCGGCGTTTTGCGACTGGTACGAAAAACGTATCATGGAGTGCGGCGGCATCGATCTCCAGATACTCGGCATCGGCAGTGACGGCCACATTGCGTTCAATGAGCCGACGAGCTCGCTCAGCTCGCGCACGCGCCTGAAAACGCTCTCGATGCAGACCATCGGTGACAACGCGCGGTTCTTCGAGCGTCGCGAAGACGTGCCGGTCTACGCAATCACGATGGGAGTCGGCACGATTCTCGAGGCGCGGCAGCTGTTACTGGTCGCGAGCGGAAAATCGAAGGCGCGGGCCATCGCCCAGGCCGTAGAGGGACCCGTGTCGAGCATGATCACGGCCAGTGCGCTGCAGCTCCATCGCGACGCGACCGTCATCACCGACGAGGAAGCTGCGTCGGAGTTGACGATGCGCGACTACTACGACTTCATCTACTCGGCGAAGCCCGCGGCGCCCAGGACCTGACTGGGTGTCGGCACAGGCGGCGCCGCCACTTCGTCAGGTAGTGCGACGCGAGCGGGACCACATTTCCTGTACCTGCTCTTTCGGTTGCATGAGATTGCCTTCCTCCGCATTTGTCGGGACGGCCTCGATCTCTTTGTCGAGCAGTACCTGCTCGATGCACGCCTTTGAGCCACCAACATATGACCAGGTGAAGTCGATTTCGGTGACGACGCACCACGCTCTATCATCTGGCCACCAAAGCGTCGGGGGCCGGTAATCCCAATCGGTGCGCGAAATAGTATCCAGGACATCGTCGAGGGCACCGTAGAGAAGGTACAGATTGCGCTCCGGGACGGAAAAGCTCGGCGCTTCCCGGACTCGATGGGCGAGAATGCCAAAACCCTCCCAAACCGCAAACCAGCACAGCTCCGGAGTGCGTGTATGTGCCGACAGGATTGGAGCGAGCCGCGCTACAATTTCCTGGGGCATCATCCCGGTCGGGGTCTGCTGGTTCCACAGCCGCTCGCCCGAAGCCGAGAATGCGGATGGCTGACAAGAGTTATCCAGGTGTTGCATTTCCGCCGCGACCGTGCGGTTGTTCGCGGCGGCAATATCTCGCCAGCGAACCGGTGTCTGGCTGCCTTGCGGTGTTAGACGGCCCGGTGGATGGAATACCCGTGCATAAGCGGCAAACCCTTCCGGTATGATCGAGCCGACGTCCTTTGCGAATGGATGCAGTCGACTCGAAATCCAGGATGCGGCGTCTACGTTCTTTGCGACGCGAATCATCGTTGGTCTGCCTCGCGTGTAGGTCAGTTGTGCCTTTTCACTATGATCCTGCAGCCGTCGGCACGAATGCGAACCAATCCACCCGCATTATAAAACCGAATCCGGGGCAGGGAGTCGGCCTTTAGATCCACGAGAACGGATGAACCCTCCCGCCGATATGCCGTCACGAGGAGAGGGGGCGGAAAGCTGGAGCGTCCTACAAGAGCATCGGTTGCTGCTCGAACGTGGCCAGGCTTATCGCGCGAATCTCCGCGAATTCGTTCGAATTGGGGCAACGTATCAACGATCACACTGTCCGGGACGTCTCTCCGCGTGGGACAACCGGACTGACCGCTTCCTTCCCGCGGAAACGATACCTGCGAAAAGATTCCTGCTGACAAAAGCGCCACGCCAAAAAACCCATTGCGGAGATACATGAACGGCTCCGGGAAGTTGATGGCGCACGTTATCAAAGACGGGCGATAGCTACTTGTCCTTTTGATGACAAGTTCATGTTGATTTGATTAACATCGTCCCGGTCAACGCTTTGCCCGAGCCGGTTGTCATAAGCTTGTCGCCTGTTCGCCAGCACCGTCCCGAATCGGATCGAATGAGTAACAGCCTCGCAATCACTGCCGCGACCGCGGCTGCAATCGCCCTGACCTCCGCTTTGAACGCGCAGGTCGATCATCCTGGACCGACCGGCCCCTACTCCGTGGGCAGACGGAGCGTTGTCTGGACAGACAGCACTCGACGCGACCCGATCGATACAACCCGTTGGCGCGAGATCAGGGCCTGGGTCTGGTATCCTGCCGTCGGAGTCAAAGACGCCGAAGCTGAGGCACCGCTTCCGCCCGCCTGGGAGAGCCGCCGCCTCGAAACGTTGAAGAAAAAGCTCGGTCCCGAAATCGCGAGTGCGATGCAAACCTTCGACGTGCACGCACACACCAACGCGCCGTTGCTTGAGGGATCATCACGTCTGCCGGTTCTCCTCTTTACACCCGGCCTGACCTGGCTGGCGACCGACTACAGTGTGCTTGTCGAGGACCTTGCGAGTCACGGCTACATCGTCGTCGGATACTCGCCGGTCGGGTTTTCGGATCCGGTCGTGTTCCCCGACGGTCGAGTCGTCGGCCGATCCCTCGGCAACGGTGCGAGCATCGGAACCGACCAATCCTACATCGTCGACGACGCTGTCTTCGTGCTGCGCGCAATCCGCGACCTCGATCGCAACGGTTTTCTCCGCGATCGGATCGACCTCGCCCGCATCGGCGCGTTCGGCCACTCCATCGGTGGAGCGATGTCGGTCGTTCTCGCCGCGCGTGATACAGCCGTCCGCGCAGCGATCAATATCGATGGCGACGTGATGGGCGATGCGCGCGATGTTCGTCCGCATCAACCAATCCTTTTCATCAACTCCGACATGCCGACCACCGACGAGTCGCCCTCGGACTGGCCCGCAAAGCGCGTCGAGCTCTTTCATCAGGGACTCGAGCGCAGCGAGAACCGCCGCACCGGCGAATGGACCAACACCTCCAGTCAATCGGTGTCGGCGCACCGGGTGAAAATCATCGGCGCCCGACACCTCAACTTCACCGATCCGGCGCTTGCATCCGACCGCGCTGTCTCCCGCGAAGCGCGCTGGATGAAGTTCGGCTCGATTGACCCCGAGCGTGCGTTGACGATTACGAGCGAGCTCGTCCGGTCATTCTTCGATCAGGTCTTCGGCCGCGGCAGCTCCGGCGCACCCTTCACGACCGCCGAGGCGCATTTTGCCGAGGTGAAGGTCGAGTGAAATGAACGTGATCTGCTCGGCCGTCGATTGTCACCCGCCTAGTACCGCAGCGACGTGAGATTGCCCTGCGAAAACGTCCATCGCTGCGACAAAATTGTGGATGCCGGCTGTGCGACGGTCAGAACAGCGCGCGGATCGCGAGCTGCCTCGAACGTCGCCCGCTCGCCGGCCAACACGGCGAGGCGGACCATCATCGACCCTTCAGCGAACGCTTCGTCAGGTAGCCGCAAGCTCGCGATCGCTCCCGGCGCCACCCGGCCGAGCCTCCACTCGCGCTTCGCGCCGATCAGATACACGTCGACTGTTTCACGGGATGGATTGTCGAAACGGATGGATAGCAGATCAGCGAGTGTCGAAACCGGGCGGTTCTGAACCGGGTGCGAGGAAGCGCTGGCGCAGCCGCCGAGCGCGAGAATCGTGGTCATGGTGGCGGCGATTGAAACGAAATCGCGTCTGCAGAGCGTAATCATGGGTAGTCTCCGTGACTGGGAACGGCGCGCAGTGCGCCTCATCCCATAGCGCGCAGAACCCGGCTCAATCCAATCACCGGGTTCCGCTGTCCAATCAGGGAGACCACCGAAACCGGCGCCCAATGTGAGTATGCCGACCACGCCAACCGATGGTGCCCCACCGCCATTGTCTGCGAGAATCGCGGGCGCCGGCGACCCTGAGCCGCAAACCGGGCACGCGGTCACGAGGCTGCTGCGAGCGTGGGGCGCGGGCGAGGCTCAGGCGAGCGAGTCACTGGTCCGGCTCGTCTACGCCGAGCTTCATCGTCAGGCACAGCTCGCATTGCGGCGCGAAGGCGAGGGACACACCCTCCAGCCCACCGCGCTCGTACACGAAGCGTGGCTGCGCCTCGGCGATCAGCATGATGCGCGCTGGGAGAGTCGGTCCCAGTTCTTCGCCATTGCCGCGCAAATGATGCGACGCGTGCTGCTCGACCATGCCCGCGCGCGCCACGCCCTCAAGCGCGGCGGCCCCGCCCTCCAGGTCTCACTCGGCGACGGCGATTTCTTTGGGGTGGAGTCCCGCGCGCCTTCGTCGCGCACCGCGCCGATCGACCCGCTCGACATCATCGTGCTCGACGAAGCGCTTGCCCGCCTCGCCGTGCTCGATCCGCAGAAGGCGCGGCTGGTGGAGCTTCGCTACTTCGCTGGACTCAGCATCCCCGAAACAGCGGCTGCGCTCGGCGTTTCGACGGCGACTGTCGGTCGCGAATGGGCGATCGCGCGGATGTGGCTGCGGCGCGAGCTCGATCGATGAGTGACTCGCTGCGCGCGGATCGTCCGTCGTCACCGATGACGCCAGAGAGATGGCGTGTCATCGACGCGATCCTTCGCGCGTCGCTCTCGTGTGAGCCGGCGCAGCGCGATGCCTTCGTTGCGCAGGCGTGTGGCGACGACGAGGAGATGCGGCTCGAGGTTGCATCACTACTCGCCGCGCACGATCGCGCCGGCGACTTCCTTGATCGGCCGGCCGCCGAGCAACTGGTCGCGTACAGCGCGCCGCCACCACTAGTGACTCGACTCGCGACCGCACTCGCCGGTCGGTATCAGCTGGAGCGCGAGATTGGACGCGGCGGGATGGCGACCGTGCACCTGGCGCTCGATCTCAGACATCACCGGAGAGTGGCGATCAAGGTGCTGCGTGAGGAGCTCGCCGCGGCGATAGGTGGAGAGCGGTTTCTGGAGGAGATCCGGGTTACGGCATCGCTTCAGCACCCGAACATTCTTCCGTTGTTCGATTCCGGCAGCGCGGCGGGACTGCTGTGGTATGTCATGCCGTTCGTCGAGGGCGAGACGCTCCGTTCGCGGCTCGCGCGCGAGCGCCGACTGCCGGTCGACGACGCCCTCCGACTGGTGCGCGAGATGGCGGACGCGCTCGACTACGCGCACCGTCACGGCATCGTGCACCGCGATGTGAAGCCAGAGAATGTGCTGCTGCAGAGTGGCCATGCGCTGATCGCCGACTTCGGAATCGCGCTGGCGCTCGAGAACGCGGGCGGCGCGCGACTCACCCGCACAGGCATCACGCTTGGCACTCCGTCGTACATGGCGCCCGAGCAAGCGGCGGGCGACCGTCCGATCGACGCCCGCACCGACGTCTACGCGCTTGGCGCGGTGCTGCACGAGATGCTCGCCGGCGAATCGGCGTTCGCCACCGCCTCGCGCCAGCAGGTCGGGCGAAACGTGATGCATGCTTCTGGCGGTCCGCTAGCCGCGCGTCGCGCCGACGTCTCGTCGGTTGTTGACGAGGCCGTCCGCCGAGCGCTGGCGAAGGACCCGGACGAGCGGTTCCCGAGCGCTGGAGCGTTCGCGACGGCGCTGACCGCACCGCCGCCCCGCCAGCCGACCAGGTCACGCGGGCGGATGATATCTGCGCGCGCTGCTTTGTACGCGATCGGCATCATGCTCGGCGTCGGTCTGGCGGGCGGGTGGGCGCTGGCGCGGTCGCCGTTCGTGGAGCGCGTGCCCGCCATCCTGCCCGATGCTGGAGCGCAGCCGGTTGACCGTGACGCTCACTGGCGGCCCACAAATGGAGAAGAGCTCTCCCTCGCCGTCCTCGATCGCTCAGGTCGTCCGCTGCGGACGATCGTCGCGAATCGTCCGTGGACGCCGCGTTTTTCGCCGGACGGTCGTCTGGTGGCGTACGGCGCATTCGGCAGTGGCAGAAATACGAGCGATCTCTGGGTCACTGATCTGGATGCAGGCACGACGCGTCGCCTCACCGACGACGACGACGACAGCAACGACCCGCAGTGGAGCGCGGATGGCGGAACTGTTGCGTACTCGAAGAGCGCCGCAGCCGGGAAGGATCTTTTCGAGCGGCCGCTTGGCGCGGGCGATCCGAGGCTCCTCGCTACGCGGGAAGGAACCCAGTTCGCGAGCGACTGGCTGCGCGATGGCAGCGCGCTGCTCGTCACGGAAGAGGCCGGCGACAACAAGCGCGACATCATCGTACAGCCGGCAGACGGAGCGCCTCCATGGCCGTACGCGGCGACGTCCGCGGATGAGACGGCAGCGCGGATCTCGCCCGACGAGCGCTGGGTCGCGTACACCTCGGACGAGTCTGGTCGATCGGAGGTCTATCTCGATTCTTATCCGCGGCCCGGGCGGCGTATCTCGCTGTCTTCGAATGGTGGCGCGCATCCCGTCTGGCGCGCGGATGGACGCGAGCTGTACTACTGGAACGATGGCCGGTTGGTAGCGGTGCGAATCGACCCGGCGTCAGGCGCGGAGCCGCCCAAAGTCGGGGCGCCCTCCGTCTTGTTCAGTGCTCCGTATTACATCGGCCCGAACACCATGTATGATGCGTCGCCGGAAGGGAAGCGGTTCGTGATCGTGCTGTCGTCCGGCCAGCCACAGTAGGCACATCGGTTTGCGCTCGGCTGGGCGTCAGTCGCTTGCGGTTGTAGTTCGTTTGACGGCTGCGGCGGTCGCCGATCGCCACCATTGATTCGGGTCGGCGCCCATTCCGACGATGTAGCTGGGAAGTGTCGCGATCAGATCGGCGAGCGAGCCGCTGACCTTCGCAAATCGTTTGAGTCCGGCGATCCCGGAATTTCGGTAAATCGAGTCGACGATCAGCGCGCGCGTTCCATAGGACGCGAGGACGGCGTCCTCACCGCCACTGACACGGCCTTGCAGGACATCGAGCATCGAGTCGTCGGCGTGCGAACGCTGGAAAGTCTGCAAGGCAGTGTAGAGATCGCGCGGTGGTACATCGCCCGATCCACCCAGCCAGGCTGCAACGCCCTCATTGAAGATCGAGTTGCGACCCTGCAGGGTCGGGTTCAGCACTGAGTGCACGAACTCGTGCAGGTACGCTTCGCCTACTCGCGGATCGCCGAGAATGAGATAATCGCCGCCGCCGCGCCCGCCGAAACCGGTTCCGGG
>CAMLDY010000096.1 GCA_946478895.1 uncultured Gemmatimonadota bacterium | reverse complement strand
CGCAGCGCCTCGAGAACGTAGAAGCTGAAGTAATACGAAGCGGGAGTCAGCGTCGCGTCGCCGAGGACCCGCTCCATCACTGCCCGCTCTCGGCCGACCGGCACGGCGTCAGCGAGAATCGCCAGCACGTTAGTCTGCTGGCTGTAGCTCACGCTATCGGGCGAATCGCGAAATAATCCGCGCGCGGAATCCCAAGCCCGGGCGCGGACCGCGGCGCGCACCCCATCGGCTCGCGCGCGATAATCCTGCGCCGCGCCGCGCATCCCCAGCGCCCGCTCGAGCTCCGCTGCCCGATCGAGCGCGTATACATATAGTAGTGAGATCGTAGTCGAGTGACCGGCATCGGCGCGGGGCGGCACGCCGCGGTCCCAGCGCGGGGTCCAATCGACGTAGTTCCAGTACGGCATCGCGCCGAGCATCCCGGTGGAATCGATGTGACGAGCGTACCAGTCGAGGACCCCGCGGATCCCCGGCAGTCGCGCGCGCACGAAGGCGTTCTCGGTGCGGTACATAAAGTAGTCGTGCACCATCGCGACGTAGATGAGCGAGAACGGCGGGATGATCTGGGTCAGCGATGATGGGTAGCGGCTCGTCGTCAGCCCTTCCGGAATTCGCGATAGATCGAAGTGATCGATTGCCTGGCGCATCAGCCTGTCGTCGCCCGCGACGTACAGCGAGATGAGCGACTGGATGCGGGTGTCGCCGATGTACTGGAGCTGCTCCCAGTACGGCGTGTCCATGTAGGTCTCGAAGGCACCAATGCGGGCGCCGTTCCAGTTCATCTTCCACATGTCGGCAAGCCACGGCAGGTCGCTGCTGAATCGTCCGCGCTCGACGAAGGGATATGCGGTAAAGATTCCATGCAGGTCGTGGATGCGCAGCGGCTCGTCGCGCGTGGTGACGTCGAGCTGGATGTATCGAAAGGAGCGCCACCACAAAGAGGTGAAACGGCGGTGGGCGCCACCGTCGGGAAGGAAGACGTCGTGCACGCCATGGATCGTTCGCCCGTCGATGTCGTTTCGATTTCCTTTCCGACCTTTTGCGTCGACGAGCGCCTCGGCGTAGGTGAGGCGGACGCTGCTGCCCGTGCCGCCGCTCGTCTCGAGCACGGGATAGGCGTCCGTGGTCTTGTACTGATCGACGAGGATCGAGGCAGTCGTCCGCGTGGGAATGACGAGATCGCCAGTGCCGCGCAGGAACTCGTCGCTGGTCCGAACGCCGCTGCTGCGCCGCACGCTGACGAGCCGCTGCTCCTTTTCTTCCATCGCAGGAATGGAGCGTGGCTCGAGCTGCCAACCGGATACTTCGCCGTAATCGCCGGGCGGCATCGCCTGACGTCTGACGTTGCCGACGATTGCAGGACTCAGCCAGGCATCGTCGACGTACTGCGTGGATTCCCAGCCCCACGGATACCGCGTGCCGTCGATGGAATCGCCGGGCGCGGCCGCGTAGTAGTTGCCCATGTCGGCGCTCGTTATCACGATCGGCGCATATGCGGAATCGATCCGCACCTTCCAGCTCGCCCCCGTGTTGACGAGCGCTGCCTCGACGGGGCTTTCGCCCTGGATCAGAAATCCGGTGCGGTGGGTGTGTTGCGCGACCGGCCGCGCGGCGCCCCAGTTCCAGACGAGTGCGGCAATGACGTTGCGGCCCGCGTGCAGCTGGCGAGCGATGTCGACCGTCTCGTAGCGCCAGTGTGTCACGTCCGAGCGCTGCGGTCCCGACGAGACCTGCGCGCCGTTCACGTAGAGCTTGTAACGATTGTCGGCCGAGACGTGGATCACGAAGCGGCGCGGCAAATCGGTCAGCGCGAAGCTTCGTCGGGCGTGAAAGACGGTGAAGGAATCGCCCGGCACATTTGGCGGCGCGATCCAGTGCGCGGCCGGCGCGCCATTGAACACGGGCGCTTCCTGCGCCCGCACCGTCGCCGACAACACGAAAATGCCCACGATCGAAAACCCGCCGCGACTAAGCAGCACCGACATAAATCGAATCACACGAAGTCCGGGAAATAACTCGCGAAATGTCGTTTCATAAAACGATTGACTGCTCAAATATCTACCTGACGCGCGGATTACAAATCACATAACCCGTCCCTCATCCCCCGGTGAATCGGACAACCAATCCGGACGAACTGCAATGTCGCGTCGGTCGCCGGAGTGTGTATTGTATACTCCAACCAGTCCGTCCACAGTGGAGGAAGCAATGCGTTCGCTACAAGCCTTACTCGTTGTCGCCGCACTACCGATCCAGGTATCACTGGCGCAGAACCCAAGCGTGAAGTGGGGACCGGCACCGGCAGTATTTCCCGCCGGCGCGAAGATGGCCGTGATGCAGGGAGATCCTTCGAAGGCCGAGCTCTTCACGGTGCGCCTCGACATGCCCAAGGGCTACACCATCGCGCCGCATTTCCATCCGACCGACGAGCACATCACCGTAATTAGTGGCACGTTCGCGGTCGGCATGGGCGACAAGGTCGATGCGAAGAAGACGATGACGCTCACCGCCGGTGGATTTGCGACAGCGCCCGCGCGCGCGCACCACTACGCGATTGCGAAGACTCACAGCATCGTGCAGGTGCATGCGATCGGTCCGTTCCAGCTCACCTACGTCAATGCAGCGGACGATCCGTCGCGGAAGGGCCCGGCGAAGAAGTAGCGATCGCCAGTGGTCTGGCCGTTTACCTCGGCGGCCAGACCACCGGCACGTGGTACGCATCGCCGAGCTCGCGTGCGTATTCGGCCATCGGTGGTAAACCTATCGCCGCGCGGCGCGCGTCGAGCCCGGTCAGGTCGTCGATCGGATCGGGAACCAGCCGGCCGTCCTTCATCGAGAACGAATTGCCGTAGTGTTGCGGCTTACCCTGATGGACCAGCACCCTGTCGGTAAACGCTGCGAGCTCGGTCGGCGAGAAGTCTCCCGCAGCGGCCGCGCGCTGTAGCGCCGGCAGCATCTTCTCCTGCCATGCGTTGTCGGGACTGTGCTGCAGAATCAGCCACGCTGCAGTTACCGCCTCGCGACCGACCAGCGCGGATGTCGGCCAGCCGTATCGGACGACGATCTGCTGAAGCCGCCGGGTATGAGAGCTGTCGGCGCGCATGAACCGGAACAGCGTTGCCGTGTCTTTGCGCGCGACAGCGGTCATCAGATCTTCGCGGCCGTTCTGATCTTCTTCGCCGAGACGGAGCAGCTCGTTGCGAAGCGCAGTGTCGAGCGCCGGCTGTGCTGCTGAAATCGCTGGAATCGCCGGATCTCCCAGCAGTCCTGTCAGCCAATGCAGCAGGTTCAACACGAATTGCGCGTTCTGCGCGGCTTCGGGCGCGTTGAACCCCATCGGCCGGCGAGCAGGACCAGCAACCTGTGCCGAGAACATCGCGGCTTCGCCGAAGACTGCAACGCGTCCTTTGCCGACCCGCAGCACCGCACCCTGCAACAATCCCTCAGCAGATTTCCTCGGCGTTGCACTCGAGAAGCGCCACGCGGTGTCGGGAGTATAGAGCACCCAACCCGCGGGAATGGTCAAGACCGGCGCGCCGCCCGTCTCGAGACGAAAGCCCTGACCGGTGAAAGTGGTGATGGAATCGATGCGCTCCGCAGCGCTCCGCCCGGTGGTGATCGAATTGGAAGCGAGCGTTCCGTCGGTGCGGCGGAAGGTGATCAGCCCGCGCGTTATCGACGTGTCGAGGACGAAGCCGTTCGAAAAATCGACTCCAAAGCTGGCCGCGAGTTGAGCGGCCGCACCACCGAACGGCAGGTGATCGGCGATCAGCAGCAGCGAGCCACCATCCTCGACCCACTCGTGCACAGCGCGGATCTCCGCCGCGTCGAAGGCGGATGGAGTTGGAACCGTCCAGTTGGTCTCGTTCGCCGCGGCCAGCGCGTTGGCGATGACGAGCACCTTCGCCGGCTCGAGCGACTCCGCGTCGAACCGGGATCTGGACGGACGAATCACGTAACCGTCGCGGCGCAGCAGGCGCGCGAACGGCGAGTACCTTCCCTCGGCGGTGTGGAAGTTGTGGTGCGCTTCGTCGATCAGCACCAGCGGACCCTGGCCGGCCGCAAAAACGGGAGCGCCGAGTCGAGGCTGAAAAGCAGTGTCGGCGACCTGCTGAGCGTTAAGTGATGGCGCGCACAACGCGACGCCAATGCAACGGATCGCCGTAATCAGCGAGCGTGAAACGACTGCTCTCGTATTCATGGTCCGGTCCCCACTTCGACGACACCCATCGTGCTAGGTGTGTGGCGCCTTCCTCGCTGAGAGCTCCACAACCTCGTGCGCGAAGTCGGGAAGGTCAGTCGTGCTCGCCCTGCTTGCGGTGGTCGTTGCGCGCACTTTGAGCAGCGTATTTCCCGCCACGTAGAGATAGAAGAAGGACAGCGCCGAAACGGATTTGCGGTGATACGTGTAGGCGACCCGGTACCCTGGAATCTTCCACCCCTGACTCACGGTGACGGTATCCGGACCCTCGGACGTCACGTGATACTCATCGTAATCGCCACGGCGCCGCATTGTTTCCAGGCCCTCCTTGAATACGGCCGCGGAAAGCGCGAGCAGACTATCCGCAGTGAGTCCGCGATCATCTTCGCCGCGCTGATAGAGGTAGAGGGTTCCGAAACTGGAGTCGCGGGGGGCCAGTGGAGATTCGTACTGGTACGCGACGCCCAGTGAAGGCGAGCCATAGTCGTGGCTCGACCCGCGCAGGTATCGGCCCGCGAGCTCCGGCGCCGAGAAACCCGGCGGGAGGTTTGGCGACGGGTGCTCCGTGAGGTCCTGTGCGGCCAGGCCGACGGGGATCGCGATTGTGGTCAGCAACGCTGCAGATCTGAAGAACATCATACAAAGAAGTATTTCACGCCAATATGCGACCTCAGATTGGCACTAATCAATGCTGGCGATCAGCCCGGCGGTCCCGGTTGCGGAGGCCCGCCGGATTCGCCTTCCTGTTGCTGCGGCCGGAGCTTGAGCTGCTGACCGAAGGTTCGCGAAAGCGTCACGAATACGCCGCGCTGCCCAAAGTGCTGCTCGCTCGACTCGATCACTCGTCCGTCCGCCGTTCGGTAGCCCCACGTCATCAGGTTGAACGGATCCGCGACCCGAAGCGTGACGCTCCCCTTGTCGCCCCAAAGCTTGCGGCGAAGCGCGAAGTTCATGAAGACGAAAGCGCTCTGTGACCCACCCTCGGTTGCCGAAGGCGCGCGGTAGTTGGCGAAGGCCTGAAGATCCGTCACCGGCGTGAACTTCAGCGTCGCGTTCGCGCGCAAGCTCCAGACGAACGCATTGGCGGAAAGATTGCCGGCAAGGTTGGACGCGTCACTGCGGTAGTGATAGATGCTCCCTCCGCCAAAGAAAGTGAGCGCCGAGTGCCGGTAGGTCATGTTGACATCCGCACCGGTTGTGAGCGTGCTCGCCACGTTATCAAAGGTGGACACCGAGATACCCGCGGTATCGATCGTCTGGATGTAGCGCACCGCGTGCCTGGTGCTGCGCAGATACGGATTGAGCTGCAGCGATCCCCACGGATGCGCGTCCTGGAACGCGAGCTCGAATGCGTCGGTGTATTCCGGACGAAGCGACGGATTGCCGTGGAACTCGTGGCGCGCATCGCTCCGATCCACGATCGGGCTAAGCTGCCACGGATTCGGACGACTGACCCGGCGCGAGTAGCTCAGCTTGAGCTGGCGCATGTCGGTGAAATTGTACGACAGGATCGCGCTCGGGTAGGCACTCGAGTAGTGATTGTCGAATGCCTGACCGATTGCCGGCAGCGTGAATCGCGTCGCCGCCTCTTCGAGTCGCAGGCCGGCCTGGGTCTGCACCTTACCAACCTGCTGCGACAGCACGCCGTAGATCGCGCCGATCCGCTCGTGATAGTCGAAGATGTTGGCGCGGCTCGGGTCGGCAGTGTAGTCGCCGCTCGCCGGGTCGAGAACTGTGACGCTCGAATTCTCTGCGTTGGAGCGCAAGGTTCCCTTGAATCCGGTCTCCAGCTTCGTCTTCGCTCCGAACGGATGCGTATAGTCGGTCTGGAGATTCCACGACGGCATGCTTTGCCGAGATGCGTCGCGCTCGCGAGGCGGCAACTGCGATCCCGTCGAAGTGTCCGCCTGTACCAGAACCCCGAACAGATTGTTGTCGCTGGAGTTCGTGTTGTTCGAATAGCGCAGCTCGGTCGAAAGTATCGTCACCGAAGGGCCGGCGGTGCGATGATACCCGAGGGTGAAATCCCGGGACACGCTGCGCCAGACCTGATCGCTGTACTGATTGAACAGTCCAATTACCTCGCGGTCGGCGTCGAGGTCGCTGTAAAACGCGCTGTTCTGGCTCGCGAATCGACCACCTGAAGCCATTGCGTCGAGGGACAGCGCGTCGTTCTCGGTGAGCTTGTACTCGGATCGAAACATCAAGCTGTTCCAGCGCGGCACCGACGTGCCCTCCGAATTCGACTCGACGAAAGCGGGGACGGGAATCGCGAGATTGGTGCGATTCGACGATCCGCTCCGGGTGCGGTGATCCCGATACAGGCTCGCCGAGAGATAAAGCGTGAGCGGGCCCGATTGGCGGCCGATGTTGCCGGAGGTGTTCACCTGGCCGGTGGTCCCCGTGCCGGCGTTGAAGCCGCCACTCAGGCCGAGGTCAGCCTGCTGGTTCAGGATGATGTTGATGATCCCCGCCGATCCTTCCGGATCGTTCTTCGCCGACGGATTGGTCGCGACCTCTACACGCGTCACCGTGCTGGCCGGAATCTGGGCGAGGAACTGAGCGAGCTGCTCGCCACTGAGCGGCGATGCGCGACCATTGATCTGAACCTTGACGTTGGAGTTGCCGCGGAGCGTCACGTTGTTGTTGCCATCGACCTCGACCGAAGGAACGTTGCGCAATACATCGACGGCCGTTCCTCCGCTCGCGGTAGTCATGTTCTTCGTACTGTAGCTGTTGCGGTCCGGTGACAGCGCGACATCGGGACGCTCGCCCGTAACCGTCTGGCTCTCGAGCTTGACTGCGAATTCCGACAGCGTGAGTGTCCCCAGATCGGCGACCGGCTGCTCGGCGGAGATTGTCACATCGGATCTGACGAGCGGCGCGAAGCCCAACGCCCGAACGCGAACGGAGTATCGGCCGGGCTTGATGCCGGCAATGTGAAAGGAGCCGTCGGATTCAGGGTTTGCGGCAGTGACGACACTGGAATCACTGGCGCGGAGCACGCTGATCGACCCGGTCGTGATCGGCTGCGCGGTGCCAAGGCCGACAATGCGGCCGCGGATCTCGCCTCCGCTGGTTGCCGCGCGTGTGGTGGAGTCGGTGGTTGATTGTGCCCAGGTCGGACTGGTAAAACCGAAGAGCAGAATCAATGCGAAAACTGCTGCGGTGCGCCAGCGCTCGAGCGCGCGAGGCGTTCCGCCAGAAATAGATCGAGCTTTGAACATGAATGGTCTGAGGTGACGACAGCCTTGTTAGACAAGGCAGACGGCCGAATAGTTGGGGCGCGGCGCGTCTCGCAATTTACGCATATTTCCTCCATGCGACTCATCTCCTGTCTGCGGGTTGTTACTGCACTCGGCCTGCTCGGCTGCGTGCGTGCTCCGAGCTCAGCCCCGCTTCCGCCATCCGCTGCATCGGTTGCTCGGCCGGTGCCCGGACCGGTATACCCTTCCGCTGATTTTGCCGCCGCCGTTGCGCGAGGCACGCGCACCCGGTCTGGCCGTCCGGGCGCCAGCTACTGGGTGCAACACGCACGTTACTCGATCGAAGCGCAGCTCGATTCCGCCACCGATCGCGTCACCGGGCACGAGCGCGTGGTCTACCTCAATAATTCGCCGGATACCCTGCGGCGACTCGCCATCCACCTCCGCCAGAACGCGTTCGCCGCGGGAAATCCACGACGACAGGCAGCGCCAATAACCGGCGGCGTGGCGCTCGATCGGGTCGTTGCGAATGGACGGGTGATCCCGCCGCGGCCCGTTGGGACCAACGCGGTGCCGATCACCGACGTCGCGAATCAGCGTCTCAACGACGAAGGTGGCTACACGGTGAACGGAGCTGTGATGTGGCTCCCGCTCGCTTCACCGCTCATGCCCCACGACAGTGTATCGCTAGAGCTCGGCTGGTCGTACGTGCCGCCGGAGTCGCCGAGTGATGGACGGCAGGGCCGCGAGGGACATCGGTTGTATTTCATGGGGTATTGGTATCCGCAGGTCGCGGTCTACGATGACGTGCATGGCTGGGTCGCGGATCCGTATCTGCTCGAGGCCGAGTTCTATATGGATCACGCCGATTACGACGTGCGACTTACGGTGCCACGCAATTGGGTGATAGGCGCTACCGGTTCGCTGGTGAACGGTGACGAGATTCTCACTGCAGCGACGCGCGCCAAGCTCGCCGATGCGCGCCGCACGGGCGCGGTCGTGCACGTCGTGGAACCGGGGACGTCGTTCGAAGCGGGCACGGCAGGGACGGTGACCTGGCACTTCGTCGCCCCGGCGGTGCGGGATTTCGCGTGGGGGACGAGCGATCAGTACGTCTGGGATGCGACTCGTGCTCTCGTGCACGGCAGCGCCGCGGGCACGGCCGACACCGTGAACATCTACAGCTTCTATCGCCGCACTGCTGCCGCGGCCGCGTGGGCACTCGGGGGCGCGCGGTTCACGCGTGACGCCGTCGAGCAGCATTCGCTCTATCTATGGCCTTATCCGTGGCCGACGATGACGTCGGTCGAAGGAGTGCTGGACAGCGGCGGGATGGAGTATCCGATGCTGACGGTGATGCAGCCGTGGGCGGATACGTTGTCACTCGCCGGCGATCTCATGCACGAGACCGGTCACATGTGGTTCCCGATGCAGGTCGGATCGAACGAGACTCGCCATCCGTGGATGGACGAGGGCTTCACGCAGTACGACGTCGCTCAGGGGATGCGCAACCTTTACGGCGAGCCGCGCAGCGGGGGTCGGCCCGGCGACTCCGAGCCGGGTCAGCGCACGTTGTACACCGACGCCGCGCGCGGCGGTCATGACATGACGTTGATGTGGCCCGGCGATCTGTATCCGCAGGAATGGTATTTCATCATGTACTACGACAAGACCGCGGCGGCGCTCGCCGCGTTGCGTGGATTGCTTGGCGAGCAGACGTTCCACCGCGCGTTTCGCGAGTACGGCCGCCGGTGGGTCGGCAAGCATCCATACCCGTATGACTTCTTCAATACGATGAGCGATGTCGCGGGCCGCAATCTGGACTGGTTCTGGACGACCTGGTTCTACGAGCCCTGGCCGCTGGATCAGGCGATCGCGTCGGTCGAGACTGAGGGTGGTTCGACGGCGATCACTGTAGAAGACCGCGGGCTCGCGCCGATGCCGGTGGAGCTCGCGATCACGCGCGCGGGCGGCGCGACTCAGCGTCTGACGCTGCCGGTTGACGTCTGGTTGACTGGTGCGCGACGCTACGTGGTGCGCGTCGCGACATCGCCGAAGATCACGAGCGTCGTAATCGATCCCGACAATCTTTTTCCGGACATCAATCGGGACAATCAGACCTGGCGA
>CAMLDY010000095.1 GCA_946478895.1 uncultured Gemmatimonadota bacterium | reverse complement strand
CGTCACTGAGATATTCGTTGTCCGGATCGGGGCTGGAATTCACAAATGGCAGCACGGCAATCGAGCGCGTCGCCATCATGATGGCCCGGCCCGGCTCGGTGCGGGCGCGGTCGAGCGCGTGACAGAACTCCGCAACACTCGGATAGCGCTGCGCCGGATCCTTGGCGAGCGCCTTCTCCAGCACCCGCTCGAAGCCCGCGGGCGCGTCCGGGCGCAGCACCCTGAGCGGACGCGCACGCTCCGTCACCTGCTTCGCCATCGTCGCGCGCGGGGAATCGCCCTTGAACGGCGGCTCGCCGCCGAGCATCTCGTAGAGCACGCAAGCCAGACCGTACACGTCGCCGGCGACCCCGATCTCGCGCTCGCCCGCGGCCTGCTCGGGACTCATGTACTCCGGCGTGCCGAGCGCGAGACCGCCGAGGGTAAGGGGCTCGCCGTTGGTGGTTGCGACGTGGGCGATGCCGAAATCTGCGAGCAGCGCGTGATCGTCGGCGAAGAGGATGTTCTCCGGCTTGACGTCGCGGTGCACGAAGCCGTTGCGGTGCGCGTAGTCGAGCGCGGCACCAACTTCGTTGGTGATTCGCAGCGCGTCATCGATCGGAAGCTTCGGCTCCTTGTTCAACCGATCGCGCAGGGATCCGCCGGCGACATACGGCGACACGTAGTACAGCGAGCCGTCGGATTCGCCCGAATCGATGAGCGGCACGATGTGCGGATGCGACAGCTGCGCGGCGATCCCTATCTCACGAATGAAGCGCTCGGCGCCGACCGACGCGCCGAACTCGTGCTTGAGAACTTTGATCGCGACTTTGCGGCGGTGCTTGCGCTCTTCGGCCAGATGCACCGTAGCCATCCCGCCGTGACCGATCAGCCGCTCGATGGTGTAGCGGTCAGCGAGTGCGCTGGTGAGAGCCGCCGCGGTGTCGCTCATGCGCAGAATATAGCATCGGGCGCGGCGCAGTCCCTCGAAAAACTGTCGTGAGGCGGAGTTAGCCGCCCCGCTTGAAGTATTGCACCGCGCGCTCGTGTTTCTTGGCCGCAGCGAGACTCTTGAACGTTCCAAGGTTTTTGCGCTTGCCGGTCTTTCGATCCTTCTTTTTTGAGTAGAGCCGGTACTCGCCTGATTTCAGCTTCCGAATCATTGGTGCTCCGTTGTTGGTGATTGCGTTGGTCCGGTGCCGACGATGCCCCCGCCGATGTCCAGTCTGCCCAGCTCGTAGTACCGCGGTTGGAGCGCCCTGCTTTGCGTCATCCCCACTTTGGGCAGGCTGAGCAGCCATTCGTCAACGATCCAGGCGCCGGACGACACTCGCCGAAAGCGCGTATATCCACCGGCGGTGAATCGCGTCAGCGCTTGCGCGCTCACGAACTGGAAGACGACCTCGCGCAGCTCCGCCGTCTTCTGATCGACCCACAGCACTCCGATGATGTCCGGCACCTTGCGGTGCGGTGCGGGCTCGAACGCGACGCCGATCTGGCCGGGGCGGTCTGCCTCGCGGATCAACCGAAAACAGTGAGTCTCCGCGAACTGGTCGGAGAGCAGCACCGTCTCATCGGGCGCATAAGCGCTCCAGCCGTTTTGTTCGTCGCCCTGGACGTATCCCTTCTCGGCGAGGATGGCTGGATCGATCGCGCCGAACGGCCGGCGAGTGCCGATGGTGAACAAGGTGGTGTCGGCGCTGATCACCGTGCCGTCACTGGATACGTCTTTCCGATAGGTGCGTGCCTTTCCCATTCCCTTGAGGTCGCTGAGGGTGAGCTGACTGGAGCGAAGCGCCTTGTCGATCTCATCCCACACGCTGGCAAGCGCGGCAGCGTTCGGATCCTTGCGCCGGCACTGCGATTTCGAGTTGACGACGATTCCCTCCAGTACCACACGCGGGCTCTCCACGCGCAATCCAAGCTCGCCCGGGCGAGGAACCGTGACCGGACTCGACACGAACGGCAGGTAGCCGATACGCCTGACTCGAACGCGGTAGGTCCCCGGAATCGCGCGCAACGTGCGAATCCCTGACTCCGTGCTCAGTCCCTCGGCTACGACGCTGTCTCTCGCATCGATCAATGCGACCAGTGCGCCGGCAACCGGCCCGCCATCGACAGCGTCGAGCCGCACTCTCAATTCGCTCGCCGGCTGTTGCGCGCCGAGCGCCGGCGACAACAGGCAGCCGGCGACAAGCGCGCCGACCAGAGCGCGCCTAGCCGGGCGTGATCTTGTAGATGGTGTTGTCAGCCAACACGTAAAGCTCGCCATCGATGTCCTTTCCGAACGACGTGACATTTCCGGTCGTTATCCCCCAGTCCTTCTGGTCGACCGCGACGCCGTTCGCGTATCTGAAGCTCTTGAGAAATCCGGCACAATAGTCGGAGTACAGATAGTGTCCCTGCAGGCCTTCGATCGCGCTGCCGCGATAGACGTAGCCGCCGGTTATCGAACATGCGCCGGCGTCGTGGGTGTAGTCCAGAACCGGATCGGTTAGACCCGTTTTGTTGCAGGTCGAAGCGTTGTAACAAGTCGTCCCTTCGGTGATGTTCCACCCGTAGTTCAGTCCGCCGCTGCCGGCGTTCACCACATCGACTTCCTCGCGCTCACCCTGACCGACGTCGGCGATGTAAAGGAGCCCGGTGGGCGGATCGAACGCGTAGCGCCACGGATTTCTGAGACCCTTCGCCCACAGCTCGGCGCGCTTGCCGGCCTGGCCGACGAACGGGTTGTTGGCAGGGATCGCATAGGGGTCACCGTGATCTATGTCGAGCCTGATCATCCCGCCGAGGAGGGAATTGAAGTTCTGGCCGTTTCCGAGCGGATCCCCGCCGCCCCCGCCGTCGCCGAGCGCGGCATAGAGCATCCCATCCGGGCCGAAGGTAAGGAGCCCGCCATTGTGATTTGGCTGACTGCTATGCGGCGCGGTGATTATCAGTTTGGATGATGTCGCGTCGGCCACATCGGGATTCGCCGATGCAGTGAACCGCTCGATTCTGATGTCGCCGTTCGTCTGGGTCGTGAAGTAAACGTAGAAGAAGTGGTTGGTCGCATACTGCGGGTGGAACGCCACGCTCAACAATCCGCGTTCGCCGCCGCTGAGGACTCTGCTGGTGAGGTCGAGGAAAGGAGTCGTCTGGAGCACGCCGTCCTTGATCAACCTGATCCGGCCCGGCTGCTCTACCACGAAGATGCGCCCATCGTCCAGTGGCTGAGTAAGGAAAACCGGGCTCGACAACCCGCTGCTGACGAAAGGCGAGAGCTTGAGGCTTAGATCTCCTGGGAGCGGGCCGCCGCCAGGACCCGTTGAATCCGAATGACAGGCAGCAAGCGCGACCGCAGCCACGCCGGACCGAAGAAGACGAATCATACGCGACATTGTCGCACACTCTCGAAGAGGGAATTGCCGGTCATGATATATTTCCGGCGCAACGTTTCCACCCCAGCTCGCGCAACTCACATGCCCCCGAAAGTCCACAAAGAGCGTCCCCACCGCGATTTACTCCAGATCCCCGACTTCTCCGCAAAGGAGATCGAGCGGCTGTTCGCAATCGCGGAGTCGATGCGCAAAGGCAAATACAAAAAGAGACCGCTCGCCGGAAAATCGCTGGCGATGATCTTCATGAAGTCCTCCACCCGCACCCGCGTTTCGTTTGAAGTGGGAACATGGCAGCTGGGCGGACACGCGCTCTTCCTCTCACCGCGCGATGTCCAGCTCGGCCGCGGCGAGCCCATTGCCGACACCGCCCGGGTGCTCTCCCGCTACGTCGACGGCATCATGATCCGCACCTTTGCGCACTCGGAGATCGAGGAGCTGGCGCGCTACGCCGATGTGCCGATCATCAACGGACTCACCGATCTCGTGCACCCGTGTCAGGTCCTCGCCGACATCCTCACCGTCAAGCAGCACCTCGGCGACTACAAGGGCAAGCGCTTCGCCTGGATCGGCGACGGCAACAACATGGCGAACTCCTGGCTCAACGCCGCCTACGTCCTCGGCTTCGAGCTCACCCTCGCGTGCCCCGAGGGTTACGATCCGAATCCAATGATCCTCCAGCGCGCGCAGTCGAAGGCAAAGGTGCGGGTGGTGCGGACGCCCGCCGAAGCCGCCGACAAGGCCGACGTCATCAACACCGACGTCTGGGCGTCGATGGGGCAGGAGCAGGAACAGGCCGTCCGCGAGAAGGCCTTCAAGGGATACAAGGTCGATCAGGGGATCATGGATCGCGCGAAAAAGGACGCGATTTTCCTGCACTGCCTGCCCGCCCACCGCGGCGAGGAAGTCGCCCCCGAAGTGATCGACGGACCCCAGAGCAGGGTGTGGGACGAGGCCGAAAATCGGCTCCACATCCAGAAGGCGATCATGGCCGTCCTGATGGGCGGCGAGCGGGTCTGATCGGCCCCCAAGCCGAATCACAAAACTGTCTTTCAGAATCAGTCTGTGAGAATGGGTTAAGGCCACGTATAGTGGTTTAACTCCTGTTGAGCTTGGGGCAGATGGTCGTCTATACGGTAACCCTCCAACCGAGAGTTACGATGCTTCGCCCGACCTCCTACGCCCCCCTTAAGCAGCTCCTTAGAACGGCCTCAGCCGCGGCTCTTGCCCTGGCCGGAGCCCTCGCCTGCTCGAGTGATTCGGGGCCCAGCCGAGAGGTTTACGTCCACGTCCCGTCGGTGATCATTGACGTGCCGGATTCGGTCAAGGACCGTCTCGCGGCAGAAGCAGCAGCGGCCTCGGCAAGCATCGTCCCGATGGGCGCTGCGGCGAACATTGTCACCGCCCCATCCGTCGCGAGCGCGTCGGTTGACGCGTGCAACGGCGGTGGTTCTTCCTCGGGCTACACCAAGGCGCGCATCGCTTTCGATCCCGAGCCGATTCCGAACCTCATTCCCTATCCGCTCGGCGACGAAGGCTTCATTCCCGACTCGGCCGTGCTGCTTGGATTCAACTTCAGCTACTACGGCAACACCTACGACCGCGTCAACGTGTACTTCAACGGATTCCTTCTGTTCGGCCCGGTGCCAGATCCCAAGAAGGGGTACTCGGACGCGATGTCGCTGCCCTCGACGCTGAACCCGAAGAACATCATCGCGCTCGCGTGGTCGGACTGGGATCCTGGCGTCGCGCCCGGCTCGATCCGCTACGAGACGCGCGGTAGCGCTCCGCATCGCCGCTTCATCATCCAGTACAACAACGTGCCGGAGTTCAACAGCGCGAACAGGGTCGGTAACATCAGCCTTTCGGCTGGTAACCTGATGGCGCAGGTGATCCTTTCCGAGGGCACCAACGACATCACGATCTACACCAACAAGATGTTCACGACGTCGAGCCGCCATTTCATCACCCAGGCGATCGAGAACGCTGCCGGCACGGAGACGATGTACGACAGTGTCGTGAATGCCGCCGGCGTGTTGAGCACGCGCAATCGTAATTTCTATTCGCTGACGAATGACGGGCTTCGCTTCTCGCCGATCCAGGTGAAGGACGAGATCGCGCCGACCTTCGACGCGCCTCCGGCAGCTCTCCAGGCGAACAACGACCCGACCCTTGCCACGGCAGTCGTTGCCGTTGCTCCGCCTACGGCGAGCGACAATTGCAGCAACGCCATCGTCACCTACGTCCGCAGCGACGGCAAGGACCTCAATGCGCCGTACCCCGTTGGCGTGACCACCATCACGTGGACCGCTACGGACGGATCAGAGAACGTCACCACTGCGACTCAGACCGTAACGGTCATCGACGTCGAAGATCCTACGATCCAACAGGGGAACGTCTCGGTACCGGCGACGAGTCCTGCCGGCGCGGTGGCGAAGTTTGCGCCGACTGCCGCCGACAACGTCGGCGTCGTATCGGTGGTCTGCAGCAAGGAGTCGGGAAGCGTGTTCCCGATCGGCTCGACCCCGGTGGACTGCACCGCCGCTGACGCGGCGGGCCATACTGCCACGGCGCACTTCGACGTCGTCGTGCTGGATGCGCAGACCCAGATCCGCAACCTGATCCAGTACGTTGTCGGACTGGCGCTGTCGAGCGGCACCACCAACCCGCTCGTCAACCAGCTCCAGGCTGCGCTGAGAGGCGACAGTCACGTCGCGTGCGTGAAGATGCGCGACTTCATGAAGCTCGTGGGCACCAAGGGCCGCGAGATTCCGGATGCTTCGGAAGCCTACATGAACGCGGAGTCGACCCGGATCATGTCGGTGCTCGACTGCGCGCTGGTCGACGGACACGCGGAGGAGTTAGGGTCGAACGGTCACAACTAAACCGCTCGGATAGCCGAGCAGCAGTCATAGATTCAGCAGTGAAAAGGGACGCACGAAAGTGCGTCCCTTTTCTTGGGGCGGCATGTCTTCTGCACATTTAAAAGGCATGGCGACCTCCAAGAAAATCGACGAGCTCTACGATCTGATCGAGGGTATCGAGACCGCGATGTTCACCACCCGCCGGCCCAACGGCCAGCTGGTGTCGCGCCCGATGCAGACCCAGGATCGCATCGAGGGTTGTGACCTCTGGTTCGTCACCGACGCCGAGACCCACAAGCTCGACGAGCTTGCGCTCGACCCGCACGTCAACTGCGCCTACTACAACAACAAGAGCCGCGAGTGGGTATCGGTCTCTGGCGTGGCGCACGTCTCGAAGAATCGGAACCGCATCCGCCAGCTGTACAAGGAAGACTGGAAAGCCTGGTTCGGCGACGAGGGCGGCGACCGCGATGGTGGGCCCAACGATCCGCGACTCGCGCTGATCATGGTAGAGGCCGAGATCGCTACCTATATGAAGGTCAACAAGCCACGCCCGATCGTGCTCTTCGAGGTTCTCAAGGCGATGGTCACCGGCAGCCGCGTCGACATCGGCGACATCAGAGAGGTCACCGCCGGCGAATTGATGGATTAGGCAGGCCTTCGCGGGCTCTCTGCCAAATTGTCACGGCGCCCCTCCAATTCGAGGGGCGCTTCGCGCATATTGGGGCGAAGAATCCACCCTCGCTCGCACGAAAATGGTTGACGCGACATCTACACCCACGGCTGACGCCTCCCGCGTCCCGCCTCCCGCCTCCCTCAAAAGGACGCCCCTCTACGACGTCCACAAGGCTCTTGGAGCCAAGATCGTCCCCTTTGCCGGGTTCGAGATGCCCGTCCAGTACCCGACCGGTATAACGGCCGAGCACAAGGCGGTTCGGGAAAAGGCCGGTTTGTTCGACGTCAGCCACATGGGCGAGTTCATTGTACGCGGGCCGCAAGCGGTGGACTTCGTCAATCACGTCACCACCAACGACGTCGGCGCTCTCAAGCCGGGCCAGGCTCACTACTCGACGATTCTTCGCGAAGACGGAACCATCGTCGACGATTGTCTCGTCTATCGCTCCGACGATCGCGTGCTGATGGTGGTGAACGGCTCCAACATCGACAAGGATTTCGCGCACGTCTCCCGTTACGTCGGAGATTTCGACGCGACCCTCGACGACATCAGCGATTCCATCGCGCTGCTCGCGCTGCAGGGACCCGACGCGGAAAAAATTCTGCAGCGGCACACCGAGACCGATCTGTCGCGGATCAAGTACTACGAGTTCACCACCGGCAAGGTCGCCGGCGTCGAGAAAGTTTACATCTCACGCACCGGCTACACCGGGGAAGATGGATTCGAGCTTTACTTTCCCGCGGAGCACGCCACGAAGATCTGGAACGCGCTGACGGCGTCGGGAGATGTCACGCCGGCTGGACTCGGCGCGCGGGATTCTTTGCGACTCGAGATGGGGATGGCGCTCTACGGCAACGATCTCGACGACACCACCACGCCGCTCGAGGCCGGACTCGGCTGGCTGGTCAAAATGAAGAAAGGCGATTTCGTCGGCCGGGATGCGCTGGCTAAGCAGAAGGAGCAGGGCGTCGCGCGGAAGCTCGTTGGATTCACGACTGCCGAGAGATCTTTCCCGCGGCACGGGTATCCGGTGTTCGCGGGCGGGAAGCCGAGTGGGGAAGTGCGGAGCGGGACGATGAGTCCGACGCTCGGGATTCCGATTGGGACGGCCTACGTTGCGCCCGAGTTTTCAGCAGAAGGTTCTGATCTCGAGATCGAGATCAGAGGTAAAAAGATTCCGGCGACAGTGCAGAAGATGCCGTTCTATAAGCAGGGAAGTCGCAAGTGAACTGCAAAAGAGGTTTACGAGCCGGAGGCTGTGAGCGGGCCGACTGGAAGCTCGCGGCAGTGGTTGAAACGAGCTCCACGCTCCCCGGCTCAGCGCGTCGATTCTGATGCGAGTGGCAGTAATCACGGTCTCGGATTCCGTCGTCAGCGGACAGCGGCAGGACACCTCCGGCGCCGTCGTCGTCGGCTGGGCGAAGGCCAAGAAGTACGAGCTGGTCTCGGCGGTCAAATGCGCGGACGAAACGGTCGAGATCGTGCGGGCGCTCGTCAACGCGTGTGATACCAACGAGGCGGATCTGGTTCTCACCACCGGCGGGACGGGACTCGCGCCGCGCGATGTTACGCCGGAAGCGACGCGCTCAGTGATCGAGCGCGAAGCGGAGGGAATCGCCGAGCGAATCAGAGTGTTGTCGCTGCCAAACTTTCCGCGCGCGGCGCTGGGGCGCGGCGTCGCGGGGGTGCGCGGAAAATCTCTGATCGTCAACCTGCCGGGCTCGCCGAGCGGGGTGCGCGACGGGCTCGATGCATTGGATCCGATAGTCCAGCATGCTTGTGATGTCCTGAGTGGCAAGGTGACCGAGCATACTCTCCCTGGGGGACCAGGCGGTCACACCGGTCCGGAGCTCGCGCGATGAGGGTTTTAATCACCCTCACCGACGTCGAGCCCGCCGTCCGCCTCAATGCGCTGCTCGAAGCAGCGGGGACGCAAACCGCCGTCGTTTCGCCGCTCGACGATTTCCGCGGCGAGATAAAAAAATTCAAGCCCGATCTCATCGTCCTGACCGGGAATCTTCGCGACGCCGGAAATCTCCAGATCGTCCGCGACCAGCTGTGGAGTGGCACCTCGGTAATTGGGCTCGCCGACGTCGAAGATCCGGAGCTGCGCGAGAGTCTCCGCACCATCGGCTTCAACGACGTCTTCGTCAAACCGATCTCGGCAGACGAGCTCTACCTCGCCGTGCGCCGCGTGCTCGATCGCAAGCGGCTCACCGAGCTCACGGGACTGATCGGACAGTCCGAGGAAATCAGCCAGGTTCTGCTCAAGGTCGAGCAGATCGCGCCGGTGTCGAGCACCGTCATCATCGAGGGCGAGAGCGGCACCGGCAAGGAGCTCGTCGCCCAGGCGATCCACAAGCTGAGTCCGCGCCGCGGCAAGCCGTTCATCGCCGTCAACGCCGGCGCGCTGCCCGAGACGCTGATCGAGAGCGAGCTGTTCGGCCACGAGAAGGGCGCGTTCACCGGCGCCGCCGAGCGCCGCATTGGACGCTTCGAGCTCGCCGACGAGGGCACGCTGTTCCTCGACGAGATCGGCGAGATTCCGCCGTCCACTCAGGTCAAGTTGCTGCGCGTGCTCGAGGAGAGAAAGCTCACTCGCGTCGGCGGAACGACGGCGATCCCGATCGATGTCAGAGTCGTCGCCGCGAC
>CAMLDY010000094.1 GCA_946478895.1 uncultured Gemmatimonadota bacterium | reverse complement strand
AGGCGCCTGATCCCAGACGCCTCCCGCCCGTTCTGTTGCAGTTGTAGCGACAGACGGGCTACTTCACCCGGCCGAACCACCTCGCCCTCCTGATCCCCCGCTCGACGAGATCCGGCGGCCCGTGCTCCTTCCCGAGCTTCCAGGCGAAGTCCATCTCTTCGTTGACCGCCGCCAACGCGAAACGCGATTCCTTCACGAGTAGAAACGCGGCGTAAAGGAGCAGGGCTGCACCGGCGAGGCCCAACGCGACGGGCAGGAAGGTAAAGTGGGAGCTTGTGATTGCGACGAGCCCGACCGCCACGCTGGTGCCGACGAAGAATCCGAGCGCCCCGTACAGCCGCGACAGCGCGCGCTGCAGCAGCCGCGAGCGGGTCGTCGCGAAATCGAGCTGCACGAACAGCATCCGGCGCTCTTCCTCCCGGGGGTCAGAGCGCTGGTCCGACGACCGCGGCATCAAGGCCGCGGAGATCTCTCTCGTCCGTGTCACCGCCTTGTTAAGCCTGTCCGACGTCGCGATGATCAGCGACCCGCACGCTGATATCAGCACCGCCGGCGTGATCATCGCCGACAGGACGGAGACTGCGTCGGGGAATGCGGCCATCAAAGGGTCGAGCTGTTAAGGGCGTCCATGGGTGTATAATGGTGGCATCGGTGAAATCCGGGATAGTCGCTCTTGCCTTTCCTCGGCTTCATTCCTTCCTTTTAGCACCCCCTCCAAGGATACCCGCAGCATGGACGACCGCAAACTCCTGGCACTGGCCAAAAGGAACGCCGCCAAGAGCGGGACCAATTCCAAGGTCCCCAAGGGCTTCGGAAAGAAGTACGATCAGAATCTTCCCGACGATCCCACTGACGAAGAGACAATCAAGGCTCGCGAAGAGTCGAAGAAGTTTTTCTCCGAGATGAAGAAGAGGGATTTCTAGCAATGCGAATCGCCAACTGGGCGGCTGCGTTATCGTTGGTCGCCTTGCCGCTGGGCGCCCAGCAGCCGCCCGCCGCAGCTCCCGCGGCTGCGCCTGCCCAACCAGCTCCGCGCATTCCCAGGGCGACGGCGAGCACCCGCGCGACCGTTCAGGTGCTCATCGATAGCCGCTGGGGTGAGGGTGGCTGGTTCGGAGCGCTCAATCTCGCTGGTCCCGCACGCATTGCGATCGATTACGGTCAGCCCCATCTGCGCGGCCGCAACGTCATTGGAATGCCTGGTGTCGTGCCGTGGGACAGTGTCTGGCGCACCGGCGCCAACATGGCGACCCAGCTCACCGCCGAAGTCGACATGACAATCGGCAATGTCTTCATTCCGCGCGGGATCTACAGTCTTTTTTCACTGCCGACCAGGACTGGATGGAAACTCGTCGTTAGCAAAGAGGTCCTGCAGTGGGGCACCGACTACGACCCGTCGAAGGATTTCGCCCGAATCGACCTGAAACAGCGTACGCTGTCGGAGCCAATGGAAAGCCTAACCTTCTGGCTCATCCCGGCGGTGGAAGCTCCTCCCTCGAAGACCTTCCCGCACGGTGTTCTCAAGCTCGCGTGGGGAAATACGGAGCTCTCGACCGACTGGCGGGTCGGCCGCTAGGGATTTGCTCCAAGGCGCGCGTCGAACTCGGCGCGCGCCTTTTTTGTCGGCCGGATTCCGAGCCGTGTTGGATGCGCCACCGGGATGTAATCGAGCTCTTCCCCGGATTCAGCGCGCTGCAGTAGCAGACCGCCCCTCGCCATGTCGCCATGGCCGACGAACTCCTTTGGGAATACCAGACGGGTTCCGAAAATCGGCTCCAGCACGTCTACGTATTTCCCCGTGGCCACCGAGCCGAGCAGTACTACTTCGCATTTTGCGCCGATCGTTTCTGCAAGCTGGTTGGCATCCCTCTCGAGAGGGATCCGGTACCGCGCTTCCTCGGCGTCGATCGGCACCGCTCCGAACCGTTCGATGTCCTTGAGGGTTACCCGCGTCTGCGGTGACAAGAGCCCGTCGGTGGGGGTGATTACGTGAATTCCCGGTGCGCGACGAGGCGGAGGATTCTCGAAGGCCCGGGCGTAGGTGAGCTTTCCCCTGAAATAAAGGCCGCTCAGGAAGCTGAAGACATCACCCAGCGGCGCTCCATCCCGACCACGCACTCGCGTGGCGACGTCGAATTCGGCCCGTTCATTGAATAACAGGGCAGCACGTTTTCCGCCGCAGCTGGCAGGCGAGAGCAGGAAAATCCGGCGTGGTCTCATGGCGCGTTCTGCAGCAAATTTTCCGCCGCGCACGCAGGGAGAAGCGCGAGCGCGGCGAGAGAGTTAGAATTGAAGAGGGGGATGACGATGCCAAACAATCGACTTCAGCAACTTCATGATGTCGGCCAGTCGATCTGGCTCGACAGCATTGATCGCCGGATCCTGCATGACGGTGAGCTCGATCGCAGGATTCGTGAGGACGCGCTCACCGGAATGACTTCCAATCCAACGATCTTTCAGAAGGCGCTTGCATCCAGCAACGCTTACGACGAACAGATCGCGGAAGGGGAAGACCAGGGATTGACCACCTGGCAGCTTTTCGAGATGCTCGAGACCACCGACGTCCGCGACGCGTGCGATCATTTCGCCGGCGTCTTCAGCTCGACGCGCGGCAACGACGGTTATGTGTCGATCGAGGTCTCGCCGGGTGTTTCGCACAGTGCCGACGCCACTGTTGAGGAAGCGCTGCGGCTCTGGAAGACGGTCGACCGTCCCAACGTCATGGTCAAGGTGCCAGGCACCGCCGAGGGAGCGATCGCGGTCCGGAAGCTCACCGCGCGCGGAGTCAACGTGAACATTACGCTGCTCTTCGCTCTCGAGGCCCACGAGCGCGTCATCGACGCGTACATGGCCGGACTGGAAGATCGTATCGCCGCCAACCAGCCGATCGATGGCATTGCCTCGGTCGCCAGCTTCTTCGTGAGCAGAGTCGATACCGAAATCGACAAGCGCCTCGACGCGCTCATTGCGAAGGCGCAGCCGGCGGAGAAGGATCGTTTGAAGATGCTCAAGGGTCGCGCCGCGATCGCAAACGCGAAACTCGCCTACCGTCTGTTCCGGCAGAAATTCAGCGGGCCCCGCTGGGATGCGCTCGCGAAGAAAGGCGCGCGGCTCCAGCGTCCACTCTGGGCCAGCACCAGCACCAAAAACCCGGAGTATCGCGATGTGATGTACGTCGAAGAGCTGATCGGGCCGGACACGGTCAACACGATGCCGCCCGCAACCATTGACGCATTCCGCGATCACGGCGCCGTCGAAAAAACGGTCGACAAGAAAGTCTCTGCTGCGGAGGGCCTGCTGAAAGAAGTCGAGGCTGCCGGAATATCGGTGAAGGATGTCACCGACAAGCTTCTGGTCGACGGGATCGCGAGCTTTCAGAAATCTTTCGACGAGCTGATCGCCGGCCTCGAGGCCAAGGTCGGATCACTCGCACCTGGCGGGAAGTGACCGGCATCTACACGCCCCGCACCAAGATCGTCTGCACACTTGGCCCCTCGACCGCGACTGGTGAAACTATCGGCGGTCTGATCGAGGCCGGCATGAACGTGGCCCGGGTGAACTTCTCTCATGGGACCCACGAGCAGCACGCCGCTACGATCGCCCTCGTTCGGCGCCTGGCGAAGGACTCCGGGAGACCGATCGCGATTCTCGGGGATTTACAAGGTCCGCGCATCAGGATCGGAGACCTGCCCGCGCCTCTGATGCTGGAAGTCGGCGAGGACGTGACGTTAGTCCACGAAGGCGAAGAGCGCGGCGGTGAGATCCCGGTCACCTACGATCAGCTTGCGCACGACGTCCGCGTCGGCGACCGCATCCTGATCAACGACGGACTGATCGAGCTGGTGGCGCTCGAGGTTGGCGACTCGCGCGTCAAGGCACGCGTGCTGAATGGCGGTGAGCTCAAGAGTCACAAGGGTCTCAACCTCCCCGGCATTCAGGTCTCGGCTCCATCGATCACCGAAAAGGACGCCGCCGACATTCGCTTCGCGGTCGATCAGCAAGTGGATTATCTCGCCCTGAGCTTCGTGCGCCGCGCCGAGGACATCGAGTCCCTGCGCAAGATGATTCCGAAGTGGCTGCTCGTAGTCGCGAAGATCGAGAAGGACGTTGCCCTCCAGAACATCGAAGCGATCGTCCGCGCCACCGACGCCGTCATGGTGGCTCGCGGCGATCTCGGCGTCGAGCTTCCGTTCGAGGCAGTGCCGGGTGCCCAGAAGCGCATCATCCGCCTCGCCAACAGCTACGGCCGGCCGGTGATCACCGCGACCCAGATGCTCGAGTCGATGATCGAGCATCCACGCCCGACTCGCGCCGAGGCGAGCGATGTCGCCAACGCGATCATGGATGGAACCGACGCGGTGATGCTGTCCGCCGAGACGGCTGCTGGCGCCTATCCGCGGCTCGCCGTGGAGGCGATGACGCGGATCATCAAGGAAATCGAGACGCATCCTCCGGTGACGCCATTCGCGGGCGCGGAGCAGGGAGATGGCGTTGTCACCACCGAAGGGGCGATCGCCGCGGCCACGGTGGCTGCCGTCGGGATGCTGCACGCTCCTCTCATCGCCGTCTTCACCAAGAGTGGATTTTCGGCGCGCGTCGTCGCTTCAAAGCGACCGCCAGTGCCGATTCTGGCGCTGACGGACGAGAATCGCACGTACCGTCAGTTGGCGCTCGTGTGGGGAGTGGTGCCGGAGCTGGTGCCGCACTGCTCCGACTACGATGAGATGATGGAACAGACCAAAGGCGTGGTCAACCAGCGTGAGCTTGCCTCACGCGGGGATCGAATCATCGTCACAGCGGGCGTCCCGTTCGATATGCCAGGAACCACCAACCTGCTGAAGGTGGAGACTGTCTGAAACTCACCTTCCTCGGCACCGGGACCAGTTTCGGGATCCCGCAGATCGGCTGCTCGTGCGAGGTGTGCAGATCATCGGACCCCAGGGATAGGAGGACACGCGTCGGAGCAATCGTACAGACCGACGGCAAGGCCAACATCCTCATCGACACGCCGCCGGAGCTGAGGCTTCAGCTCATTAACGCCGGTGTCAGTCACGTCGACGCAATTCTCTTCACCCACGATCACGCCGATCACGTGCACGGCATCGACGACATTCGCGCACTGTCCGATCTTGGTGCGGGCCCCATCGACATGTACGGTCCGACGGACACCATGGCCCGACTGGCCAAACGATTCACATACATATTCGACGACTCGGTCAAGGCGCTGCCGGGGACGAGCAAGCCTGAAGGCCGCGCTCACGGCGTCGAGCCGGGCAAGACCTTTCGCGTTGCCGATGTGGATGTGACTCCTGTCGCCGTTCCGCACGGGCCGATCTCCGTCTATGGCTATCGGATCGGTAACCTCGGCTATGTCACCGACGCGAAGGAACTGCCGGACGATGCAATCCGAACCTTCAGAGGCATCGATGTGCTGGTACTCAACGCTCTCTTTCGCACGCCTCATCCAACCCACTTGAGCATTTCGGAAGCGGTGACCGCAGCGCAGAAGGTCGGCGCCCGGGAAACCTGGCTCACGCACCTCACCCACCGCACCGCGCACGCGGATCTCGAGAAGGAGCTGCCGCGCGGAATCGCTCCTGCATTCGACGGACTTACCGTCCAGGTCAACTGATGTCGCTTCGACTCGACTACTCCAACATGATGATCTCGCCGGGCGGGATCGATCAAAAAAGCTGGTCCTCAGCAGCGGACCGCTTCTCGGCAGCGTACCGTGGATTCGACGAGCTGCGAAAGAAGGGCACCGTCACCTTTGCCGATCTGCCGTCGGACACTCGGCTCCTGGAACAATCCATCCAGTTCGCGGACGCAGCTCGCGGCAAGTACGACGATGTCGTGATCCTCGGCATCGGCGGGTCAGCGCTGGGTCCGATCGCGCTCCGCACCGCGTTACGGCCCAGTGGGTGGAACATGCTGAATGAAAAGGAGCGCGGTGGATTTCCGCGTCTGCACGTGCTCGACAACGTCGATCCGGAAACCATTGCCGCGCTCCTCGCGCGGCTCAGGCTCGATCGTTCGCTCTTTATCGTCACCTCGAAGTCGGGCGGGACCGCTGAAACGATGGCGCAGTTTCTCATCGCGCACGACCGTATCGTGTCCGAGAAGCTCGACGTCAGAAAGCAGATGGTGTTCGTTACCGATCCAAAACAGGGCGCTTTGCGTCCGCTGGCGGAGCGCCTCGGTGTTCCCGCACTCGAGATTCCCCCGAGCGTCGGCGGAAGATTCAGCGTACTGACGCCCGTCGGGACTTTGCCGGCGGCATTGATTGGAATCGATGTCCGGGCACTGCTGGCCGGCGCGGGTGAGATGGCGAAGCGCTGTGCGTCTGCGGAGCTGGGGAAAAATCCAGCCGGCGTTTACGCGATGCTCCAGTGGCTGGCGGACACCTCGCTGGAGAAATCAATCGCCGTCTTCATGCCGTATTCGGATCCGTTGCGTGACTTCGCGGCCTGGTTTGTCCAGCTCTGGGCGGAGAGCCTCGGCAAGAAGCGCCCTGATGGGACGTCCGTCGGCTCGACACCGATTGCCGCGCTTGGCGCGACTGATCAGCACGCTCAGGTGCAGCTGTTCATGGAAGGACCTGCCGACAAGACAGTGACGTTCGTCGCCATCGGCCAGCGCGCAACCGATGTGAAGATTCCCGCCGGTTTTGCCGACGTGAAGGAGCTCGGCTATCTCACCGGTCACAGTCTTGGGGAGCTGATCGACATCGAGCAGCGCGCGACAGCCGGCGCGCTGGCGCGGCGCGGTCGCCCGAACATGACGATCCAGCTCGACCGCGTCGACCCGGAGCATGTCGGCCAGCTCATGATGTTTCTGGAGATCGCGACTGCGTACGCCGGCCAGCTTTACGGGATCGACGCCTTCAACCAACCCGGCGTGGAGCTGGGCAAACAGTTCGCCTACGCACTGCTGGGCCGCCCCGGAGCCGACGCGGCAAAGAAGGAATGGGATTCGCTTCCGCGCAGCGACCCACGCTGGATCATTTAGCGCCGCCAACCCCTTGCGACACGCGCGGAGCCCAACGACCTTCACTAAATGTTCACGAATCCATTCAAAGAAGCCGTGACCGTCCTCGATGGAAAGGTCACCGTCCACGACGAATCCGCCATCGCATCTCCGGCGATGGACAAGCTTGTCTACACCGCGGTCTTCGGCGAGCCCGACGATCGTGAAGATGCTCGCTGGCTGATCTGGGAGATCGGCCAGGCCGTGGGCGTGCAACCGTCGTCCATTCACGATCTCTACATCGCGCGCGGTCAGGGCAAGGTCAGCGGGTTCACCGTCCCGGCGATGAACATTCGCGGGATGGTTTACGACACCGCCCGGTCGCTGTTCAGAACCGCGGTGAGACTCAAGGTCGGCGCACTCATTCAGGAGATCGCCCGCTCGGAGATAGCGTACACCGATCAGCGTCCCGCCGAGTATGTGGCGGTGATGCTGGCCGCCGCGCTTCGCGAAGGCTTCCGTGGGCCGATCTTCATTCAGGGCGACCACTTCCAGGTGAATGCGAAGAAGTTCGCCGTGGACCCGGTAACCGAAGTGAACGGCGTCAAGCAGCTGGCGCGTGAGGCGATCGCAGCCGGCTTCTACAACATCGACGTGGACACATCCACTCTCGTCGATCTCTCCAAGCCGAATCTGAATGAGCAGCAGCGTACCAATTACGAGCAAGGCGCGGACATCGCGCTGACGGTGCGTGAGCTCCAGCCGAAGGGTGTCAACATTTCGATTGGCGGCGAGATCGGTGAAGTCGGCACCGAAAACTCCACCGTCGAAGAGCTCGTCACCTACATGGACGGGTTCAACAAGACCCTCGCCAACCGCTCGCGCGGCACCGAGGGCCTGTCGAAGATCAGTGTGCAGTCGGGTACGACGCACGGCGGGGTGGTGCTCGCCGACGGCAGCATCGCCGACGTAAAAATCGATTTCGACACGCTGGCCAAGCTTTCCAGGGTGGCGCGCGAGAAGTACGGGCTCGCCGGCGCAGTGCAGCACGGCGCCTCGACGCTTCCCGACAGCGCTTTCCACAACTTCCCCCGCACCGAGACGGCGGAGATTCACCTCGCCACCAATTTCCAGACGATGTTGTTCGACAACATCTCTGATTCGTTCCGGAATGAGATCTACGATTGGCTGCGGCAGAACGCGAAGGATGAGCGCAAGCCGACGGACACCGACGAGCAGTTTTTTTACAAGACCAGAAAGAAGGCACTCGGTCCCTTCAAGAAACGCTTTTGGGATCTTCCAGCGGATGTGAAGGCCCGCCTTGCCCGCGCCTACGACGAGAAGTTCAGCTTTCTGTTCACCCAGCTCGCGGTCGTCGAGACGCGAGACATTGTGGACCGTTACGTGAAGCCCGTCGAGTACCACCGACCGCAGCCGCATCCAGATCTCGCGGTTGTCGAGGCAGCCCCCGACGATGCGGATCTGAGTGACTGAGACAAGGCACCGAGGCGCCGATGCTTCGCCGGTAATCCGCGAGGTCGTTCGGCGCGCGGGCCATGAGATTCGAAACGCGCTGAGCGGCGCGTCGGTGAACGTCGAGGTCGTTCGGAGCAGGGCGGCGCGTCAGGGGACTACGGAGGACATATCTACCTATGCGGAGCGCGCCTCGTCGCAGATCAGTGAAGCGAGCTCCCTCGCGGATGGTCTGCTCGCGCTGGTCAGCTCCGTGCTGGCCGCGCAGGCGCAGGGAACTCTTTCAGCCGCGGCTGGTCATGGCGCCGGAACTCGAATCGAGCTAATGATTTACGGCGACGCAGCGACAGTCGTTGTGTCCGACATCGAACGGCTGGCCAGTCGTATCGGCGTGGGAGTCGAGCAACGCGGTCCGAGCGTTATATTAACCATCTTGCCCGAAGGAAAGAGCCATTCCAAAGACTGAAATGAAGCACGCGAAGGTACTCATCGCGGACGACGACCGTTCCATCACGGAAGGGTTGAGCGCGATTCTGCGCGACGAGGGTTACGATGTCGCCGTGGCCGTTGACGGTCAGAAGGCGCTCGACCAGCTAGGCGCGGAAGCGTTTGGGGTCGTACTCGCCGATCTGAAAATGCCCAAGGTCGACGGCCTGGCGCTACTCAAGGAGCTGCAGACCCGCGCCATCCCCACCGAGTGCATCATCGTCACCGGTCAGGCGACGGTCGACTCGGCCGTTCAGGCGATGCGCGAAGGTGCGTACGATTACGTCGAAAAGCCGCTCACTGCAGACAAGCTGAATCGACTGAAGGCGCTGATCCCGAAGGCCCTCGAGAAATTCAACGTCCAGCAAAAAAATCGCGAGCTCTCGTCCAAGCTCGAGGGGCTCACTCATTTCGGAGAGCTCACCGGGCAGTCCGAGGAAATGCGCGCGGTCTATCAGATCATTGAAGCCGTCGCCCCGTCCAATGCGAGCGTGTTGATCTTCGGCGAATCCGGTACGGGCAAGGAGCTCGTCGCGCGCGCGGTCCACGCCAAGAGCGAGCGCGCAAAAGGCCCATTCTTCGCGCTCAATTGCGCCGCGCTTCCCAAGGACATCCTCGAGAACGAGCTGTTCGGACACGAGAAGGGCGCCTTCACCGGCTCGGTCAATGAGAAGCCGGGCGCATTCGAGATGGCCGACGGCGGGACGATCTTCCTCGACGAGGTCGCGGAGATGCCGCCCGACATTCAGGTCAAGCTGCTGCGCGCGATCGAATCCAGATCCATCCGCCGGCTCGGCGGAAAGAAGGAGATCGAGGTCGACATCCGCATACTTGCCGCGACCAATCGCGACTTGCAGAAGGCTCTCTCCGAGAACGACCTGCGCGAAGACCTGTACTATCGCCTCGCGGTCGTCGAGCTGTTCCTCCCGCCGCTGCGCGAGCGCATTGGCGACATCAAGCTGCTCGCCACCGAGTTCCTCGCGCG
>CAMLDY010000093.1 GCA_946478895.1 uncultured Gemmatimonadota bacterium | reverse complement strand
GTCTCGCCCGAGCGGTGCGAGATGATCGACTGATATCCATTTGCCTTCGCCATCTCGATCGACTCCAGAGTTTCGGTGAGCGTCCCGATCTGATTCAGCTTGATCAGAATCGCATTCGCGACATCGCCTTCGATCCCGCGCGCCAAACGCTCGGTGTTCGTCACGAAAAGATCGTCCCCGACCAGCTGCACGCGGTCGCCGAGCGCGGATGTCAGCTTCGCCCAGCCATCCCAATCGTCTTCGGCCAGCCCGTCCTCTATCGAGACGATCGGGAATTCGTCGAGCCACTTCGCGTACAGCTCGATCATTCCCTCAGCGTCGCGCGAGCCGGCGCCAGATTTCTTGAAGGTGTAAGTCCCGCTCTTGTACAGCTCGGACGCCGCGACGTCGAGCGCGAGCGCGATCTCGCGACCGGGAGCGTAACCCGCAGCCTCGATCGCCTCGACCACGACCCGCAGCGCCTCTTCGTCCGTCTTTAGATCGGGAGCGAATCCGCCCTCGTCGCCGACGCCCGTCGAGAGCTTTCGCTTGACCAGCACTTTCTTGAGCGCGTGAAAAACCTCGGCGCCCATTCGTACCGCGTCGCGGAAAGTGCTCGCGCCGATCGGCACAATCATGTATTCCTGGAAATCGACGGTGTTGGTGGCATGCGCGCCGCCGTTCAGGATGTTCATCATCGGCACTGGAAGCGTTCGCGCCATCGGACCACCCAGATACCGATAGAGCGGCATTCCGACGTCCATCGCCGCCGCGCGCGCCGTCGCCATCGACACCGCGAGAATCGCGTTCGCGCCGAGCTTGCCTTTGTTGTCGGTGCCGTCGAGCTCGATCATGGTCCGATCGATCAGCATCTGATCGCTCGCCGGCAGTCCATTGAGCGCCGGTGCGATCTGCTCTTCCACGCTCTGCACCGCCTGCTCGACTCCTTTGCCGAGGTAGCGCTCGGCGTCGCCATCGCGGAGCTCGAGAGCTTCGTGCTCGCCTGTTGATGCGCCGCTGGGGACTGCGGCGCGACCAAACGCGCCGCTGTCGAGGGTGACGTCGGCTTCGACGGTGGGATTTCCACGACTATCCAGAATTTCCCGCGCCTTGATCTCGATAATGCCTGACATTTTTTGTTGGGACTCTTGCTATCGCGTTTCGGTGGGTTGGGTTTCGGTCGAGAGAATCTCGGCCGACGACGGCAGCCGCGACGTCAGGGTCGGCAGCGGCTCGATGCCATAAAGTCTCCGCATTGCATCCGCCATCCTCGTCCTGACCGCCTGCATCAGCGCTTCCCGGTGGTCGTAATCGACTCCGGTAGTGCTGACGGGCTCCAGCAAATGTACATCAATCGTGCCCGGACGAACCCAGAGGGAGCCCTTGGGCATGATCTCGATGGTCCCGTGCACGACAATCGGAACGATCGGTACGCCCGCAGCAATGGCGAGGACGAACGGACCTTTCTTGAACGGACGCAAAGGATACTCGTGGCCGCGAGTTCCCTCCGGAAATACAACCACTGAATTGCCCGCACGAATGCGGTCGGCCGCGACCTCGTACGCGCCAAATGCGGCCTTCCGATTCTCACGCTGAAGCTCGATCATCCCGGCCGCGCGCATCCCCTTGCCGAAGATAGGGACCTTAAAGAGCTCGGCCTTGGCGACGAATTTGTAGCGCGGCAGAATTCGCGCGAGCGCCGGAACGTCGAACCAGCTGACGTGGTTCGACGCAAAAATGCGCGCCGCATCACCGGCGAGGTTTTCCCTTCCGTGGACGCGGATCTTGATGCCGGCCGCCCAAAGCACCGCCGCCGACCACCACCGCGGGGCCTTCTCGAAGATCCCGCCCGGTTTGTCCTTGACGCCAAGCATGGCGGCGATGATCACACTCGACCCGATGACAAAGGTCGCGACGAACGCGGTCACGAAAAGAAGGATCGTTCTGAGAAAGGCAATCATTTTTTGCTGAAGTGGTCGAAGCCGGGCGGGGCCCCAATTTGCTTGCCGCCCTCGAGAAGGCTCACACGTGGAGGTCCGGCAACAACCCGGCCGATGTCGGTCAGATCGAGCCCGAATTCTTCGGTGAAGCGTGTAGTGTCGATTTCAGGCGCCGTCACGACGATCTCGTACTCCTCGCCCGAGCCCGCCGCTTCGATCGCCGAGACGCCGTCGAATCGGGGAATGCGCTCGGCATCGATTTCGATTCCGATTCTGCTGGCCGCCGCAATGTGCGCCAGATCAGCTGCAAGTCCGTCCGAGATGTCGATGCCGGCTGAGGCGCCGCGCGCAACGAGGCCAAGGGCGGCGTCGATTCGCGGAATCGGACACGCAAACCGCGCGCGCTCGGCTTCGCCTGGCCGGCCTCCCGCGCGCCACGCTCTGACCGCAGCTGCGGGGCCGCCCAGTCGTCCCGTGACGTAGACGCGCTGACCCGCCTTCGCGCCACTCCGTGTCAGCGGACGCCCGGTGGTCCCCAGCGCAGTGATGGTAAGCGAGAGCTCCTTGCCAGACGAGAGATCTCCGCCAACAATCGGGCACATCACCGCCGACGCCCCCTCGCGGATTCCGGTCGCGATCTCACGGGCATCCTCTTTTTCAGTCTCGGGAAGTGTGAGCGCGATGAGGATTCCGAGCGGACGCGCCGCCATCGCAGCGAGATCGCTCAACGCCGCGGCGGTGGCTCGATATCCGATCTCGAAGCTGTTGAGCCAGTCGCGGCGGAAGTGGACTCCCTCGACCGATGTGTCGGTCGACACGACGAGCTTCTCTTTGCCGGGAACGTCGAGGATCGCCGCATCGTCGCCGATGCGCTGCGCGGCTTTCCCCCATGTTGTGAGCAGGGTGCGCACGAGGTCGAACTCTTTTCCCGGCCCGAGGGGAATGTTCTGCTCACCACTCATGTTGTCGGTCATCTGGCGACCGCCGGCAGCTCGGCAAGCACGGGCGGCTCGACGCCGGGCTCGGGTTCATTCCACGCGCGCGGGAGGGCGTAGAGGACATCCTCGAGAGTCGTCCCGCGCACGTACTCGCAGAGCTCCGCTGCACGGCCGTGAATCCAGGCTGCGCTCGCTGCGGCAGTTGTCGGATCACCGGTTTGGGCGAGGATCGTTCCGGCGATCCCGTCGAGCAGGTCGCCGCTCCCGCCGGTGCCGAGCGCGGCGGTGCCGCGGGCCACGACGAGGCGCTCGCCATTCGGCGTCGAGATCACAGTCGGTGAGCCTTTGAGCAACACTGTGGCTCCCGTGACTCGCGCGAGATCGAGTCCGATATCGAACCGATTTGCGAGAACCGTCTTGACATCGGTGCCGGTCAGGCGCGCGAACTCGGCGGCGTGCGGCGTAATAAGAGCGGGGCGACCGGCGAGCATGGCGCCGAGTGATTTGGGATCGCCGTCGAAGATGTTCAACGCGTCGGCGTCGAGAAGGATCGGCACTCGCGCCGACTCGCGCAGAACCCGCTCGACGAGCTGCTTCGCCGTGTCTGATTTGCCGAGTCCGGGGCCGATGACAATGGCGTCAGCCCAGGTAGCGATCTCGTCTCGCACTTGTTCAGAGGTCGAAGGCCATTCCCCCAACAGAGCCGACGGGACGGCGGAGAGAACCGGTCCGGTATTGTCGGGGTGGACGAGAGCGCGCACCAGACCAATGCCGCTGCGGAGCGCTCCGCGAGTTGCGAGGACGACCGCGCCCGGCATTCCCGGCCCGGCGCCGATGATCGCCAGATGCTTGCGCGTCCCTTTGTGCGCGTCGTAGTGGATTCCCGGCACCCGCGATCTCACCCAGCCGTCATCGACGAGCATCGGCAGCGAAGCTGAGTTTTTTGCGGAGTTGTCGCTCTGTGACGAGTCCAGACCGATGTCGACTGCGACGATGACACCGCAGCAATCGCGCGCCAGCAGTGTGCCGCGCTTGATTCCACCGAAGCTGATGGTGAGATCGGCGACAACGCAGCTGGTGTGCGCACCCGAAGTTGCATCGAGTCCGCTCGGAACATCGAGCGCCGCGATCGCCGCCCCTGCCCCGCGCCGGCTATTGATGCTGCGGATTGCGTTGGCGATTTCCCCACGTGGCTCGCCCGCGAACCCCGTCCCGAGCAGCGCATCGACGATGAGGGCGCGATGGTCGCCAGAATGTTTCCCGATATCGACCGAATCGCGTGCCGCGGCTCGAGCTGCGAAAGCATCGGGAGTCTTCGCAGCGTCAGGCGTGCCCGCCTCGACAACGCGGACGTCGACGCCATCGCGGGCAAGCGCGCCCGCGACCACCCAGCCGTCACCGCCGTTGTTGCCTGGACCTGTGAAAACCGCGACACCGGAGCGCACTCGGTCAGAAAACCGGCGGGCGATTTCCGCGGCAGCGGCAGTGCCGGCACGCTGCATCAACACGCGGGAAGGAGTTCCTCTGTCAATTGCTGCCCGATCGCGCTCCGCTGACTCTCTGGCGCCGACCACCCAGACGGGCATTCCCGAAGTAGGATCTACGCTTGTTGCGCGCAGTTCCAGGGGTAGTCGCGCTCGAAGGCGAGGTCGAAGTCGAAGACGTCGACGAACTCGTCACGCGTGTCCTGCGGCTGGCTGAGAAGGAACCCGAGATCCACGAGGGTAAAGACGATGTCGCCGATGTCCGCCGTTGACGAGATGCCCCAGTGCTCGAGTACCACGCGCGCCATCAGGCCGTACCGCTCGAGGGCGAGCTCGCGACAAGCGTGCGCGAGCTCCACGCCCGTGATGTGTCGCCGCACCGTGAGCTGGGTCTGACACATCTCGAGCGCGGAAAGGACGAACAGGTACGCCTGCTCGTCGAACCGCGGCTCGCGGATCCTGATGCGATCCATGATGCCTTCGCGAAATGCCAGCTCAGCCATTGCTACTTTCTATCCGCCATTGGTGGAAAGGATTTGTACAGAGGAAACCGGTTCGTCAAGTCGAGCACTTCCTCTTTGACTGACGACGCGACCGTCTCGTCACCACCGCTCGTGATTACCCTGTCGATGAGCCCGGCAATCTGGTCCATCTCGGGCTCCTTCATCCCTCGGGTAGTTACCGCAGGTGTGCCAATGCGGATGCCGCTGGTGACGAACGGCGACTGAGTCTCCTTGGGTACTGTGTTCTTGTTGACCGTTATACCCGCGGCGTCGAGCGCTTTCTCCGCGACTTTGCCGGTGACGTTCTTGTTGCGGAGGTCGACGAGCATCAGGTGGTTGTCGGTGCCGCCGGAGACGATGTCGAACCCGCGCTCCATCAGCGCGTTTGCGAGCGTCTGCGCGTTGAGAACGATCTGGCCGCAATAGTCCTTGAACGAAGGCTCGAGGGCTTCCTTGAAGGCCACCGCCTTGGCAGCGATGACGTGCTCGAGCGGCCCGCCCTGGGTCCCCGGGAACATTGCCTTGTCGACCGCCTTGGCGTGCTCTTCCTTGCACAGCACCAGGCCGCCGCGCGGACCGCGCAGGGTCTTGTGAGTAGTGCTCGTGACAGCATCGGCGTGCGGCACCGGCGATGGGTGATAGCCGGTCGCGACGAGACCCGCGAAATGCGCCATGTCCACCACGAACTTCGCGCCGATCTCGCGCGCGACTTCAGCGAACGGCTCGAACTCGATGATGCGCGCGTAGGCGCTCGCCCCCGCGATGATCATCTTCGGCTTCTGCTCACGCGCAATGCGCTGCATCTGGGCGTAGTCGATCCGCCCGTCCTCGCCGACACCGTAGTGGATGGCGCGATAGAGAAGGCCGGAAAAATTCACTGGTGAGCCGTGGGTCAGGTGCCCACCCTGCGAAAGATCGAGCCCGAGCACGACGTCGCCGGGCTTGAGGAACGCGAGATACACGGCGGCATTCGCCTGCGCGCCGGAATGTGCCTGCACGTTGGCGTGGTCCGCCGAGAAGAGTTTCTTGACGCGATCGATCGCGAGCTGCTCGATCATGTCGACGAACTCGCAGCCGCCGTAATAGCGTTTGCCGGGCAATCCTTCCGCGTACTTGTTGGTGAGCGGAGTCCCCATCGCCTCGAGCACCGCGGGCGAAACGAAATTCTCGCTGGCGATCAGCTCGAGGCCGTGGCGCTGGCGGTCCACTTCGCGGTCGATCAGCCGCGCGACCTCCGGATCCGCTTGCGCCAGCCGTCCCTCCGGCATGGCGACGCGGGACGCTGGTTTTGGTGGTGCCTGAGTCTGGGGCATCAGGGTACCTCGGAGTCGATCTTCTTGACGCGCCGTTCGTGGCGCCCGCCTTCGAATTTAGTGTCCAGCCACAGCTTCATGGTCTTCAGCGCGTCGGCCTCGCTTATGAATCTCGCCGGCAGCACCAGCACGTTCGAGTCGTTGTGCTTCCGCGAAAGTTCACCAATCTCGGGCGCCCAGGCCAGCGCCGCGCGCACGCCGGGGAATCTGTTGGCGACGATGTCCATCCCTACCCCGCTGCCGCAGAGCAGAATTCCACGCTTTACCTCGCCATCGGAAACCTCTTTCGCGACCTTGCGGCCGAAATCCGGATAGTCGTCGGGTTTGCTCGGATCCTTCGAGCCCACATCGTCCGGGTTGTAGCCGAGCTTCCTGAGCTCGGCTACGAGCCGGTCCTTCATTTCCACGCCGGCGTGATCCGACGCGATTGGAATGGTCTCACTCATTTCGCCTCCGCGAGCCGCTGCTCCGCGAGACGGTCTGCCGCCTCGTAGGTCGGAATGTGCTTGGCCTCGGCGATGTCGAAGACCTTGAGAATCGTGTCGTAGATCTCGTCCGCCTTGTCGTGCGCCCGCTGCTCGTCCCAGCCGGCCACCTCTCCGTACACATTGATCACACCGCCCGCATTCGCAACGTAATCAGGCGCATAGAGAATGTTGCGCCGCTCGAGCTCGTCGCCATGCCTGTCTTCGAGGAGCTGATTGTTGGCGCCGCCGGCCACGATCTCGACCTTGAGCTTTGGAATCGTCGTGTCGTTGATGATGCCGCCGAGGGCGCACGGCGAAAAAATGTCGGCGTCAGCGGAAAAGATCGCATCACCTTCGACGATTGTCGCGCCCGTCGCCTTGGCAACCCGGGCCGCCTTCGCTGAGTCGATGTCCGATACGATGAGCTTTGCTCCAGCCTCGTGGAGCTCCCTGGCGAGGTAGCTGCCGACGCTTCCGCAGCCCTGCACGGATACCGTCTTTCCCGTGAGGCTGTCGGATCCCCACCTGCGGTTCGCGGATGCCTGCACCGCTCTGAACACGCCGTGAGCAGTCACCGGCGAAGGATCACCCGATTTTCCGGCGAGGCCCGCCACGTGTCCCGTCTCCATGTGCACGTAATCCATGTCTTTGGTGCTCGTTCCGACATCCTCGGCGGTGATGTAGCGACCACCGAGGCTCTCAACAAAACGACCGTGAGCACGGAAGATCTTCTCACGGTCTTTGGTCTTGTTGTCGCCGATGATGATCGACTTTCCGCCGCCGAGGTGAAGGCCAGCGACGGCGTTCTTGTAGGTCATCCCGCGCGAAAGTCGAAGGGCGTCGGTGATCGCCTCCTCGTCGGTCGCGTAATTCCAGAATCGCGTGCCGCCGAGGGCGGGCCCCAGCCTGGTGCTGTGAACGGCGAGAATTCCGCGATATCCAACCGAGGGATCGCTGCACAACACGACCTCTTCGTGTCCCATCTCCGCCAGCGTATCGAACAGCTTCATTGCGTCGTATTCCGTAAAAAGAGTTATGACTGCCCGTACAAGGCACGCGCTATCACGATCCTCTGGATCTCCGACGTGCCTTCGTAGATCTCGGTGACCTTCGCATCGCGCATAAGCCGCTCCACCGGATAGTCCTTGACGTAACCGTATCCGCCGAAGATCTGCACTGCCTGCGTCGTCACCCACATCGCGGTCTCGCTCGCCATCAGTTTTGCCATCGAGCTGAACTGCCTGATGCTCTGACCACGGTCCTTGGCCGCCGCCGCCGCGTGGAGCAGCGCGCGCGAGCCGGAAACCTTCATCGCCATGTCGGCGAGCTTGAACTGAATCGCCTCGAATTCCTTGATCGCCTTGCCGAACTGCTTGCGCTCGGCGGCGTACGTCACCGAGTGCTCGAGCGCCGCACGCGCGATGCCGATTGCCTGTGCCGCAATTCCAAGCCGGCCGTTGTCGAGAGACTGCATCGCGTAAACGAAACCCTGGGTCTCGTCGCCAAGCAGATTTTCGGCTGGCACCCGCAGGTTGTCGAAGTTTAGCTGCACTGTCGGCGATGCGCGGAGACCCAGCTTGTCTTCCTTCTTGCCGACTTTGAACCCCGGCAGGTCGGGCGTTACGATGAACGCGCCGATACCGCGCGCTCCGCGACGCGCACCAGCTGTGTCGGTGCGCGCCATCGCGATGATGGCCCCGGCGGTACTGCCGTTGGTGACCCAGCTCTTGGTGCCATTCAGCACCCAGCAGTTTCCATCCCTGACGGCCTGAGTGGTCAGCGCGGACGCATCCGACCCGGCGTCGGGCTCGGACAGCGCGAAAGCGCCAAGAATGTCCCCGCGCGCCATTTTTTTCAGGAACCGATCCTTCTGCGCGTCGCTGCCGTAGCGAAGAATCATCTGGGTTGGCAGCGAGTTGTGCACGCTCATGAGCACCGCCACCGATGCATCGGCGGCCGCAATCTCCTCGAGCGCGATCAGGTAGGTGCCAGTGTCGGTGCCAAGGCCGTCGTACTCCTCGGGGAGCATCATGCCGAGGAATCCGAGCTCGCCGAGCTTGGGAACCAGTGACGGCTCGAAGTAGGCCTTCTCGTCCCACTCCGCGGAATGCGGCGTGATCTCCGCGCGCGCAAACTCGCGCGCCAGCTTCTGGACTTCGGTCTGCTCTTCGGTGAGCGGGTGGAGGGCCCAGGACACTTGCTACTTACTATAGGTATAGAAACCGCGGCCGCTCTTTCGACCGAGCCAGCCGGCGGCGACATACTTCCTGAGCAGCGGGCACGGCCGGTACTTCGGATCGCCGAGTCCGTCGCGAAGGACCTCGAGAATCGCCACGCAGGTGTCGAGTCCGATCAGATCGGCAAGCGCGAGCGGGCCCATTGGGTGATTCATTCCCAGCGTCATTACCTGGTCGATCGCGGCCGGCTCGGCGACTCCTTCCATCAGGCAATACACCGCTTCGTTGATCATCGGCATCAACACGCGATTCGAGACGAAACCGGGATAGTCATTGACTTCGACGGGAGTTTTTTCGAGTCGCCGCGCGACATCGGTGACGTAGTTCGTCGTCGCATCGGAAGTTGCGAGCCCGCGGATGATCTCCACCAGCTTCATCACCGGCACCGGATTCATGAAATGCATGCCGATGACTTGCTGGGGACGTTTGGTGCGGCGCGCGATCTCGGTGATCGAGATCGAGCTGGTGTTACTGGCTAGAATCGCCTCGGGCTTGGCGATGCGGTCGAGATCGCTGAAGATCCGAAACTTGAGATCACTGTTTTCCGTCGCAGCTTCGATGACCAGCCCAGCATCGCCGACAGCGTCCAGCTCGGTGCCTGGCTCGACACGCGCGAGAATCCTTTCCTGATCCGCCGCGGCGATGGCGCCCTTCTTTACCTGCCGCTCGAGATTCTTGGCGATGGTGGACTTGCCTCTCTCCAAGGCCTCGCGCGAGACATCGATCATCGTGACGGGAATGCCGGCTTGCGCGAAGACGTGCGCGATGCCGTTCCCCATCTGCCCTGCGCCGATTACCGCGACGCGGTCGGTCATGCTCTTGACTCCATGTGGCGCAGGTAGCGCCCGTACAGGTAGAAGATTGCAATGAACATCATCACCACTGCCGCAATGCCACCTTCGGGCCCCCACGGGCCACCGGTCAGCCAATCCGGACCGGTCTCGATGGTTCGATAATCGGGGTCCTGGGCCGGCAATCCGCTCACCGAGATGTGGAGCGCGCCCGCCATCACCCAGTTCCAGGCGAAGTGCGCCGCGCCGGCTGCGTACAGACTTCTGGTCGCCAGCAGAATCGCGCCAAGGAAAAATCCGGCGACGGTAACCGCCAGAATTGATTCAGCATCGACGTGTGGGTTGGCAATATGCATCAGGCCGAACACCACGCTCGTGACGATGAGCGCCATCTTCCAGCCGGCGATGCG
>CAMLDY010000092.1 GCA_946478895.1 uncultured Gemmatimonadota bacterium | reverse complement strand
ACTGAAACTCCGCGAGAGCCCCCCGAGCCCCAGATCGATCGCGTATGCGGTGCGGGGCGTGACGATCTTCTTCACTGCGCGGGCGAGACGCGACACCATCGATGTCGATGCCGAGCCGATAGTTTCCGTGCCGTACGCATTGCCTTCGCACGTCGAGAAGGTCTGCGGCACCAGCGGCAGAATCTCGATGCTCTCTCCGTTCTGGTCGCGGATGACGCTGCCCGGCGTGTAGTCGGCCGGATTGGCGGGCTTCGAGTGCGCGAGACGGAACCGATCGTGATCCGCCAGCGGCCGGCGGCTCTCCCCAGCGTTGATGTGACACGCGTTGAATTTTGCCGGCTTGAGCAGCGTCTTGTGGGGGAACTGTTCGAACGTGTAGAACTGCGGATACTGGCAGAGTTTTGTCTGCAGCGGCCCACTACAGTTGTCAGGATACGGTGTGAGGTTTTGAGTGATGACGATGATCGTCGTCTCGTCGACGCTGCCAGCCTCGAGCTGAACGCCGGCGTGCTTCGTCGGCGTGACGATCGTCGCCGGCGCTCCCGGGGTCACCAGGCCTGTCACCGCGTCAGCAGTGGGACTGTACGCCGGAGGTGTAGCCGCCGGTCCGTTGAACACGTACATCGACATGTAAAGCACCGCACGCGCGGTCGCCGACGTTCTCGTCTCGCCGTCGGGTGGCGTCGCCATGTCGGGAGTCTTCTTTCCCAGCCAATCGGTGAGCTCGGCGAGCATCGACTTCGCGACGGCCATTTGCGCCGGATCCTTGAGCCCCGCGGCGTACTTGGATTTGATGTTGCTCCAGCGCGTCGTCGCGGCGGTCTCCAGCCCCTTCGGGTAAAGCGACAGGATCGCAAGGACGCTCTGATCCAGATTGCCAGGCGGTGTGACCAGGAATGACGCGGCGGTCGGCGCAGGTTTGAGCGCGCTGGGACTATCCGAACACGCTCCGAGAATTACGACACATCCTGCCAGCATCCATAACTTCCCGCGCTGCATCGTGCCTCCAGGTCGATCGCGATGACGACCGAAAAAGTGGGTCGAGAGTCCGCCCACACTAGGTGTTTACGGGATGCTGTCAATAGAGCACGCGTGCAACGAAATCGTTGCGGCGCTGCCTCTGAGGGTTACGCCTCTCCAATGCACGATGACAATGGTGAGCCTGGATCCACTCTAGTCGCCGCCACACCGGGCGCGATGGTCTCCGGTCGTTGGCCGGATCGCGGACGACGAGACGGGAAGCTTCCCGAGAGCTGTCGGCGTAGCAGATGTGAGGCTTGCAGGTGCCCGCTTTCTGTCATGTGGTGGCCAGTCGAGCCGGCCGAGTCTCTCCGCCGAGACTAAGCCTCGCCCACCAGTCCGACTCTGACGGCGTACCGGACCAGATCCGCCATATTGCCGAGGTCGAGCCGTCGCATCACTTCCTGGCGATGGCTCTCGACTGTCTTCGCGCTCAGCTTCAGACGCTCTGCAATGTCTCGGGTGCGGAGTCCGCGCGCGACGAGGCGCATGACTTCGATCTGCCGCGGGGTGAGCTTCTCGAGCGCCGTTCGCGCATCGAGCGCCGCCGAGATCGCCGGGGCGAGAGGGGCGAGATTCTTTTTCGAGATCACCGTCTCGGCGCCCGCCCGCACGCAAGCACCGGTGTGATCTGCCTTGAGCCAGCCGCCGACGACCACGATCAAAGGTGTCGCCGGGCGAATGCTGTGCACGACACCCAGGGTCGCGCGGAAGTCCAGCTCGGGAAGGGAATGCTCGGTGAGAACGACGTCGGGACCGAATTCGTGCAACGAAGACACGAGCGCGTCCTCGGATTCCACACGCTGCGCCGACACCTGCATCCCCGCCTGACGGAGCTGGTTCAGGACGAGTTCGGCGTCTGCGGCGCTCTGATCGACTAGGAGAACGCGCACGTGACGGGTTGGAGAGGCCTGCAATTCGTCAGGTCCGTAGCGTCGGTATGCCCGATCACGGGCGAGTGAGTCTCGGATTGGAAGCTCGCGTGTTAGCGTACGTTATTGAACACAGGTCAGTCCCTGAAGTGGGAGCTCTCCGGGAGGGTAAACCCCTAGAAAACGACACTGGGTGGAACCGATTGCGGGCGCGAAGGAACGATGGCGCCCAGAACTTCCTTCAATTTAACTTCTGGCGCATGTCAGCGGCGCGCCAGGCGATGGGGAAAAAGGGAGAGCAGGTGGCGGCGAAATGGCTCGCCATCCATGGCTGGGAGATCGCCGATCGGCGGTTTCGCAACGGCCGCCGCGACATCGACCTGGTTGCAGTGCGACCCGAGCGTGAGGGGCGCGCGGTCGCATTCGTCGAAGTGAAGACCCGCGCATCGAATGACTTTGGCGGCCCGGTCAGCGCCGTCAACTGGCGCAAGCAGCGCGAGCTCAGTCGGTCCGCAAAGGTCTGGATGTCCCGCTTTCAGCAGCCCGGCGACACGTATCGGTTCGACGTGATCGGCGTGATCCTCGAGGCCGAGAAGGTGCGCGTCCAACACATCGAGAACGCGTTTCTGCTGCACCAGGGCAACTGATATCTCCATAGTTGTGGAGTCAGTCCCACAAGTCCCGCTCGACCCGGGCGCCTGAGCCGCTCGCCCCCCGCCAGAACGCCTCTAGTGCTTCTGGCGGGTTTCCGCAAACATTCATATAGTTGGCCGCGGGCTTTCCCCTTCGACGAGACATGTCCACATCTCTCGACCGTCTGCGCACGGCTATCGCTGACCGGTACGAGATCGAGCGCGAGCTTGGTCACGGCGCCATGGCGACGGTGTTTCTCGCGCGCGATCTCAAGCACGGCCGGCAGGTCGCGGTGAAGGTCATGCGCGACGACGTCGGCTTCGCGATGGGCGCCGAGCGCTTCAAGCGCGAGATCGAGCTGGTGACGCACCTGTCGCACCCCCATATCCTGCCCATCTACGACTCCGGCGAAGTCAACGGCGAGCTGTTCTACGTGATGCCGTACATTGAGGGCGAATCGCTTCGCGCCAAGCTCAATCGGGAGCGGCAGCTCTCGGTTGACGAAGCGTTGCGCATCACCTGTGAGGTCGCGAGCGCACTCGATCATTCACACCGACACGGAATCGTCCACCGCGACATCAAGCCCGAGAACATCCTGCTCGAGGACGGCCAGGCACTGGTCGCCGACTTCGGGATAGCCCGCGCCGCGAGCGCGATGGGGAAGGAGAAGCTCACCAGCACCGGCGTCTCACTCGGCACTCCGACCTACATGAGCCCGGAGCAGGGGATGGCCGACCCGGGCGTTGACGGTCGCAGCGACATCTACAGCCTCGGTTGCGTTCTCTACGAGATGCTCGCCGGCACGCCGCCGTTCACCGGCCGCACGACCCAGGCGGTGATCGCGCGCCATTCGCTCGATGAAGTTCCTTCCCTCAGCATCGTGCGCAGCAGCATCCCCGAAGAAGTCGAAGACGCAGTTCTGCGTGCGCTCGAAAAAGTGCCAGCCGACCGATTCGCCACCGGCGCCGAGTTCGCGACCGCGCTCCAGGCATGCCAGCAGAGCGGAATGCACTCGGTGCGGCGCACCGGCCATCGCACCCGCCAGAAACAGCGCCCGGCTCAGAAAAACTGGCGCGTGATCGGCGGGCTTGCCGCGCTGGCGTTGGTTGTGGTAGTCGGCGCGGCGTGGGCAGGCCGGTCGGTAATCTTCGGACCACGCAATAGTGCGTTCGCCGGTACGCCCGGCGCGGCGACCTTCAGCCCGCAAAGGATCGCGGTGCTGTACTTCCGCGATCGGAGCAGCGACAAATCGCTCGCGTACCTCGCCGACGGACTCACCGAGTCGCTGATCAGCGATCTCAGTCAGGTGCCAGCTCTGGATGTCGTTTCGACGAGCGGTGTCAAGCAATTCGCGGGCACCGATGTCCCACGCGACAGCATTGCGCACGCACTCGATGCCGGCACTCTCGTAGAGGGCGCGGTCGAGTCGGCGGGTAACCGCGCCCGGGTAACCTTGAGACTCGTCGACGGGAACAGCGGCGCGGACTGGAAGGAAGCGAACGTTGTGGAATCGCTGGGGGACCCTCTCGCCCTCAAGTCGAAGCTCGCTGACACCCTGACCCTGATGCTGCGGAAGTGGCTCGGCGAAGAGATCCGGCTGCGCCAGTCGCGAGCCTCGACGAGCAACCCGATGGCGTGGTCGCTGGTGCAGCGCGCGGGCAAGATGCGAAAGGACGCCGACGCGCTCAATCAGGCGGGCAAGACTGACAGCGCGTCCAAGATGCTCTTCGCCGCCGACACCTTGCTCGTTCAGGCGGAAGCGCTGGATCCGAAGTGGCCAGAGCCCATCGTCGCGCAGGGCCAGATCGCGGCGCGACAGGAGAAGCTCACCGAGCAATCCGCGGACGCGAAAAAGTGGATCGACGCCGGGATCGCTTTCGCCGACCGCGCTATCGCGCTCGATCCGCGAAACGCTGACGCCTTCGAGCTGCGCGGGACGCTTCGCATCCGGCCGATCGCGCGCGGGATGGTCGAGGACCAGCGACAGGTGGCGGACATTGTACGCGTCGCAGAGAAGGATTTACGCTCCGCCGTCGCGATCAATCCGACCCAGGCGAACGCGCTCTACGTCCTGAGTCAGATCGAGTACCTGAATCACGACGCGGTCGAGTCGCACAATCTCGCGCAGCGCGCGTACGACGCGGATGCCTATCTCGCCGCCGCGCCCGATATCCTTTGGCGCCTGTACGTGACGTCGTACGATCTGGAGTCTTTCCCGAACGCCCAGAAATCGTGCGATCAATTGAAGGAGCGCTTCCCGAAGCACCCCTGGGCAGCGCGCTGCCAGCTCTGGATCATGACCGCGAAAGGCATCACCTCCGATCCGGCCGAGGCGTATAGAAGGGCCGAAGATTACACCAACTCCGCGCCGCCGCAGGACCGGGAGTATACGAGACGTGAAGCGCAGATAGTCGTTGCCGACGTCATCGGGCGCGAGGCCGAGAAGGTTGGCAGCGCCGGCGATTCGGTCGGCCGCGCGGCGCTTCTCGACAGCGCCCGCCGCGTACTGGTGCGCGCACGCGCCAACCGGACCATCGATCCACGCGGAGAGCTGGTCGGCTACGAAGCCTTCGTGCGTGCCCAGATTGGCGACAAAAAGGAAGCGGTCGAACTCATTCAGAGATATCTCACCGATCACCCCGAGCATCGCGCCGGCTTCTCCAAAGCCAATCCATGGTGGTGGAGACCGCTTCAGGACGATGCCCGTTTCAAGTCTCTAATCGCTACCGGCTAGTCCGGAGGAAATCACCATGAAAGCCCGTCTGCTCCTGCTCGCGACCATCGCTCTGGTGATGGCCTGCGGCGACAATCGTAGTACGTCCGGTCCGACCGCGCCGGACGGCTCGTCGAAGATGATCAGCGACGGCGCGCATGGCGGAAATCCTGATTTCTTCTTCCTGCCGCCGATGGTCTCGGATCCGTCGAAGGATCCGAACTACGAGGTGGGAAAGTTCAACAGCACTCTCGCACCGAGTCTCACTGTCGAGATTTGCCAGCTCCAGAGCTCGCCGGTAAATGCGGCCGGGCAACCAGTCGTCACTGATTGTGTCGCCGGCCCGCCGTTGAAGAAATTTCCCGCCGGAAGCGTCACGCTACAAAATCCACCCGACGGCTTCTACCAGGTGGTGTGGCACGCGGGCGAGTCCAATCTCGACGTAACAAAGTTCTACCGCATCAAGGTTCTGGCTGAGGGATCGTCAACACCGTTTGGCGTCGCCGACATCGATGCGGTCTCCAACATGAAGGAGCTACGTAACGCTCGCACCGGCGAAGTCATTCCGCTGAACGAGAACTCGAGCCTGCCGATCAAGTTCAGAATCGAGCACGCCGGTGGTCCGGCGCTGTGTGGCACTGCTGCTCTGTGCACTTCGACGGTCGTGACCAACAACAGCACCGCCGGATTCCAGGTAGTAACCGTTGATGGCGGTGCGGGCGCGATCGCCGGCGTGAAATTCCCGAATGGCTGGCTCCCTGCGAATGGGCCGCAGAACGTAGTTGTCACCATTGCACAGGTGGATCTCGGGACGACAGATCCGGTCACCGGCGCCGAGACTACACCGTGCCACGTCGGGCTTCCGCTCCAGCAGTTCGGCGGCTGCTTCCGTTTCACGACTACGCCGCAGCTCCAACCAATCAACGAAGGTGGGGACCAGTTCGCGTTGCCGGTGACGGTGGCCGTGTGCTACGTGCTTTACGGAACCGGCGACCCGCGCGAGAAGTTCGCCGAGATGTATTCGTCCGGTCCGAACGAGCCGCCGCACGCGCTCGAGGATGCGAGTGACGTCGGATTGCTGGCTGCCAACGCGCGGAATTGCTCGACCTCGACCGAAGTAATCGGAGATGCGAGGTCTAACAGTCTGACGCGGTTCGCGCACGCGACCTGGCGCAACGTGAAATCGGGCGCCGGAAAGCTATTCGGCGTAAAGACAGCGTACGCGATCGATCTGGGACTCGGTGGGTTGACAAAGGGATTCAGCAACGTCGGACCGGCGCTCAACGCGACGATCGCGCCGATCAACAACAGTCACTTCGACCTGGTCGGCGGCGGCACCGTTCATCCGCTCGTTCGGATCGTCGGCAGCAATCACCACGACGGCCAACACCAGAACTCCACTGGTATAGCGGGTCTGCCGGTCACCTGGACAGTCACCGGGAGCGGCGGGACGATCCTCGGCGTGGATGATGAGGGCCCGGGAGTCACTCAGCTGACCACCAACACCAACGTCTTCCCGATCGATCCCGAGTCGCCAACCAGCGGCGGCGGTTACTCCGCGGTGGACTGGACCGTTCCAAGCACACCGGGCGATTACACGCTTACTGCCAACGGTGCTGCGTTCGGTGGCCCGGTCTCGTTCACTGTCACCGTAACTGCGCCGCCGCCGTTCAGCGTGCTTCAGGGTTCGTGGCAGAATGAGAACACCGTGGATCCGAACCTCACGAGCCTCAACGTCTTCGTCGACGGTAGCTTCGTCGGAGTGCAGGCATTCGGCAGATGCTTGCCGACGGATTGCGATTGGGGAGTCGCGACTGCCAATACAACCGACTGGAATACCAAGCAATCGCTCGGCGTTTTCTGGGATCAGGGTTTCGCGACGCGGACAATGCTGGTTGAGTACCTGAGCGCCACTCGAATCAAGGTCACCGTATTCACGGATTTCACTCCCGAAGACGGGCGTGAGGATTACACGTTGACCGAGTTCTTCCAGCGGCCGACGTAAGGAAGGAGCGCGACGATGGCGGACAACATGCTCGACTCTCGCGCGGCACTCGCCGCCGAGATCGCCGAATCGGTGAAGCTCGCGCTCAACGCCAAGCGATCGACTGACCAGTTGAGCGCGACGGTAGAGAAGAGCCTCGGCGAAGAGGCGCGCAGGTCCGAGCTCAAGCTCGCTTACCTGCGCGTGTCCGCCGCCGGCGTCTTCTCGATCTTCATCCTCGGCAGACTTTTTCTCAGCAAGATCTCCCGCGTTCCCGCGCCAACCACCGGCAGCCTCGGCGCCGCCCTTGGATGGATGACGTTCGCCGCGGCGGCACTGCTGCTGCTGCGCAAGGAGTGGTATCGGCCGTGGCTGCGGCGCGCATTCCCGATCGCCGACGCATCGCTACTCGTGATCGGATTGGGACTGAGCCAGTTCGGCGTCGATCCCTTCGACAAGCCACCGGGCCTGGCGGCGACGTTTGCCGTCCTTTGCGTGGTGCTCGCGTTTACCGGCGCATTTCGACTGACGCGCTCCGCTGTGGAGCTGACGACGGGGCTTTCGATTCTCGCGCTGTTGTTGACGGCGGCCCTCGGTTGGGTGCCGGCGCTCGCAGCCGGCGGGGCACTGGTCGCGGTGCTGCTCTCGGGCGCGCTCGCGCTGTCGGTGACCGACATGATCCGCCGCGTGGTGATGAATGAAGTCGGCCGCGTCACCCTCGACCAGATGTACGACGAAGCCCAGCGCGTGATCGACGCGCGCGAAGAGATTCTGCGCATCGTCGCGCACGACCTGCGGAATCCGCTCAATACGATCTCAATGGCGACGTCGCTGTTGATGGACGAGAGCAAGGATCCCACCCAGACGAGCCAGCTGCGGATCATCCGCCGCGCCGGCGAGCGCGCTACTCGCTTGATTCAGGATCTGCTGAGCGTGACGACGATCGAAGCCGGCCGACTCTCAGTCGCGCCGCGGAAGGTGTCGGTCAGCGATCTGATTCACGATTCAGCGGAGCAGCTCCAGCCGATCGCGCGCGAGAAGTCGATCACCCTGTCGGTTGCCTCCGAGGCCGACCTGCCGTTCGTGCGCGCCGATCCCGCGCGGGTGCTCCAGGTCTTCTCGAATCTCGTCGGCAACGCCATCAAGTTCACCCCGAGCGGGGGCGCGATCACACTGTCCGCGACTCGCGTCGATGGAAAGGTGCAGTGCTCGGTCGCCGACAACGGCCCCGGGATCCCCGCCGGCCAGATCCCTCGGCTGTTCGGAAAATTCTGGCAGGCCAAGCGCGGCGACAGCGGCGGCGTCGGGCTCGGTCTGGCGATCGCGCGCGGAATCGTAGAGGCCCACGGCGGCACTATCTCCGTCGAGAGCGAGGTCGGGAAGGGAAGCGTATTCTCGTTCGATCTTCCTGCATGGACGGCAGATTCCCGCGCCGACTCCTCCCGCGCCGACACGACCCAGTGGACGTTGACCCGAACCGATCTTCCGGCTCAGCCCCGGCCCCTGTCGCGGTAGCGCCTCCCAGGATGCTGTTAGCGAAGCAGGTGGTAGCGGGTCACTTTGACCCACGACCCTGACGACGGCTGCTAAGCTGGTATAAGCAGGTCCGCTGGGACGCCTAGGAACGTCCGCAGCTTCTTGACCTGCTCGCGCGAGAGCTCGCGCTTCCCGTTCATGAAATCTGAAAGGCGGCTACGCCCGCCAAGAAGGTCGGCGAGCTTGCCCGCGCTCACGCCTTTCTGCTCCGCCATGAACTTCACCACCTCTTGCGGCGAGGGCAGATCGGGCTCCGGTTCGTTCTCGTCCTCCCATGCTTCGACGAGAACCGAGAGGAGCTCGAGTCGATCGTATTCCGCGGTTCCTTTCCTGGGATCTGCGTCGAGGAGAGCATCCATTTCACGTACGATTGCGTTGTACTCCCGTTCCGAGCGGATCGGATGCTCGATCGGTGCTATGGGTCGGCTTACTACTGCCGAGGCAGACATTAAACTCTCCTGATGAAGGTCGGGGTTTGGGCTCCTAGAGGAGCCCGGCCTTGCTCAGTCGGTCGTATTCCTTGTGTGTAACGACGTGCCTGATGAAAACCTTTTGCCACTTGTACTCGATCTTTACTACCAGCCGATACTTGTTGCCGCCAAGGTCGAAGACGACCCTATGGCCGGAGAGGAAATCGGCGCTCCCCCAAACGGCCTTCACATCATGCGAATCCTTGTACTTCGCCCGCTTCACGACGTGATACCAGATGTCGAGCGGTTCTTTTGCGGCCGCGTGCGTCCTGGCGAACTCGCGAAGCCGGCGACGAGCGATGATATGCATGGTTGACTGCTACCAATATGGTAGCGTAACGGCATAGTGCAAGGGGGGAAATTACCAATCTGGTAACGCGAGCGACATACTGTTAGATACCGAGGCAACGGCCGCGTCTATACGCCGATAAAACCTCCAAGCTCTTGGCTGAAAGCCGTCGCAAAAGGATTGTAGTCGTCCTGAAGCGATGCTTCCCACGGTAGAAAGCCCCCTAATTTGCCCTCGGTTCGGAGCCCGACCTTCCGGCGCCCCGATCAGCGAAGCATCCTTCAACAGCGAAAAAAAATCAGAAAAAAAGTCGTCCCCAATCTTGCCACCTTTCCCCCATTTTCGTATTTTGTTCGGGTGGCAAAACCGCCACTTTTCCTTGGCTCCGCCAGGTCTAAACGTCTAACGACAAGGTGAATTCAGATGGCTGTATCGACCGTTAACGACGACAAGAAAAAGGCGTTGAACCTGGCGATTGCGCAGATCGAGAAGAACTGCGGCAAGGGCGCCATCATGAAGATGGGGTCGGCCGACGCCCGGGTGCGCGTCGATTCGATTCCCACCGGCGCGATCAATCTCGACGCCGCGATCGGCGTGGGCGGCATTCCGCGCGGCCGCGTCACCGAGATCTACGGCCCCGAGTCGTCGGGCAAGACGACGCTCTGCCTCCACGTTGTCGCCAACGCGCAGCGCGCCGGCGGTGTTGCCGCCTACATCGACGCCGAGCACGCGCTCGACACCGATTACGC
>CAMLDY010000091.1 GCA_946478895.1 uncultured Gemmatimonadota bacterium | reverse complement strand
GGCACCGGAGCCAGTCGCCGTTTTTCGCCGTTGCTGGCGAAGCAAAGCCAGCCGGCACTGTATTCAGTCGCAACGGCGCCGCGCGCGCCGGCGCTCGTGCGCCGGTCGCCGAGTACTCGTTGTTCGATCAGGTTGACCGCGTTCTCGACAGGCGTGCGCCGTTCCATTTTCCGGCGTTCGATCGCGGACGGGTGGACCATCCACACCTCCCAGCGACGTCCGCGGGGGTCGAGAAAGGTTCGGTATCCCGTGTTTTTCGCGGTCTGAGTTTGCACCGGAATTCTCGGCTTGATTGCCCGTAACAAACGCAAAACATAAACCACGTGGCTGAGCTTGGCCAACGCGAGAGCGGCGGCCGACCCCCAGCGCACGGTCGGCGAATCAGGACTTCCGGTGACCCTTTTCCTTCTTGGGCAACTTTGCGTCGACCAGCGCAGATCTGCCCGCTCTATGGGAATCCCATGCGACCGTCAGCGTGCCATCGTTCTCAAGGACCACGGCCGTGACGTCTTCGACGTTGGTGATGCCCTCCTCGCGAATCGCGGCACGGACCTCTTCTCGCGTCACGCGCTCACGCTTGAGCGCGTAGTCGATGAATCTCCCGTTCGAGAACAGAAGCGTCGGCTCGCCATTGATGATACGTTCGGCTGCTGGTGAGTAGGCCGCGATCTTGGCAAGTACTACCTGGATCGAGACGAGCACGCCGAGCGAGACAATGCCCTCCGCGAGTGTCGTATCCTTGCTGATGATGGTCGCGGCCAGAACCGATCCGCACGCTACAACAAAAACGAAGTCGAAAACGTTGAGCTTTGACAGCGTTCGTTTTCCCGAGCCGCGAAGCATCACCACCATCGCGACGAAGCCAAGCGCGCTCAGCGCTGCCGCGCGGCCGATGTAGTACCAGCTGTCGAAGAAGAAGGGCGCGTGCTCGGACATTCCGCCAGGGAAGGGGTGATTCCGGAATCCGTCCCGGACTTGCACGGATCGCGCCGCACTGAGGTGTATATTTGGGAGAGATGAACAAACTCGTCTATCTCCTACTGCTTCCCCTGGCGTCGGCGAGCCACGCGCGTTCTTCTTCGACCGCAGTCAATTGGCCCGACAATACCAGAGCCGCGAGCACATCGGCATCGCTGCGACCCGTGCACTGGAGCCTGGTCGGAGCACGCGACCGGCTGCTGACGGTCGGACGCGCCGTTCCAATAACGGTTCAGGCTGACATCGCGAAGGGCTGGCACATCTATTCGCTCAATCAGAAGCCGGGTGGCCCGATTCCTTTGCGCATCCAGCTGCTCGGCGCAGCCGACGTGATCATTCGCGGCCTGATCGACGCGCCCAAACCCGAGAGACTCTTCGACAACAATTTCGGGATCGAGACCGAGCTCTACTCCGGAAGTCCGCGCTTCACCATTCCAGTAGGCGTTCCCGGCAAAGCGGGAACCGGCACCAGAAAGGTCCAGGTCACCGCGCGATATCAGGTGTGCAGCGACAAGCTGTGTCTCCCGCCGCGCACCGACAGCGTCGGCGTCACCCTTCGACTCAGCCGACCGCAGTGAGCAGCGCGTTTCTCTGGCTCGCGGCGACCACGGGTCTTCTATCGCTGCTGACCCCGTGCGTCTTCCCGATGGTCCCGGTGACAGTCGCATACTTTTCGGATCCGGAGCGACACGATTCGGCGGTGCGGCGGGCGCTGCTATTCGGCGCGGGAATCATCGCCACCTTTACGGTTTTCGGCCTGGTGTTGGCGGCGATCTTCGGTGCGGCCGGGCTCAACCGATTTGCCGCCGATCCGTACGTCAATCTTCTGCTCGCCGCTCTGTTCCTGGTCTTCGCGGCGGGCTTGTTCGGATGGCTGAAAGTCCAGGTTCCGTGGCGCGTGCTCACGACCGCAAACCGCGCCGCACAACAAGAGCGGGGATCAATCGGCGCGCTTTTTATGGGCGCCGCCTTCACCATGACGTCGCTGACCTGCACCGCGCCGTTCGTCGGAACGCTGCTCGTCCTCGCCGCGCAAGGCTCATGGACGACTCCGGTTGTTGGCATGCTTATCTACTCGACGGCGTTTGCCGCACCGTTCGTTATGCTCGCGCTGGCGCCGAGGTTCCTGGCACGCCTCCCCCGCGCAGGTCGGTGGATGCAGACTCTCCGCGTCCTGATCGGAGTGCTCGAGGTCGGAGCCGCGGTGAAGTTCGTGTCCAACGCCGATCTCGTGTTGGGTTGGGGCGTCTTTACGCGCGCGACAGTGCTGACGCTCTGGGCGATTCTCGCCATGTTCGGTGCGCTCTACCTGGCGCGCCTCGCGCTAGGTGAGAAAAAAGATGATGCCGGATCGCGAGTGCGGGGAACTGCGGCTGCGCTCGGCGTGCTCCTCGTAGCTATCTGGCTGGCGTCTGGAATTGGCGGCAAGCCGTTGCGTCAGGTCGAGGCATTCCTCCCACCAGCGTCACCGACGCTCCTCGCGTCGACGGCCGGCACGACTCCCACCTGGATCCTCAACGACTACACTGCTGCACTCGAGACGGCGCGGGCGTCGGGCAAGCTGGTGTTCATCGACTTTACCGGCTACACCTGCACCAATTGCCGATGGATGGAGGCGAACATTTTCAGCCGTCCCGACGTCGGTGCGGAGCTGGGGCAGTTCGTGCTTGCGCGACTCTACACCGACGGTGATGGAGAGATCTACCAGCGACAGCAGTCTTTTCAGGAGCGGACGTTCGGAACGGTAGCACTTCCGCTCTATGCAGTCGTGGACGGGGCCGGTTCGGTTCGCGCCACCTTCAGCGGCCTCACTCGTGAGCCGGCGGAATTCATCGCGTTTTTGCGGAACGCGCGCGCAGCGAGAGTGGCGACGACGCAGTAATCAGGGGCTTTTTGGGGCGACTCCTGCCTCGTCGGCGCGGTGGAGCACTTCTTCCGCCGTTGACAACGGACCACCGTGTTCCGCTTTCGCCGCCTCGATCTTTTGTACAACCTGCTCGGTTTCCTGGTCCTTCTTGCCCCGGCGGAAGATGAACTCGGGGGCGAGTGCGACGCCGAGCAGCGTCAGCGGCAGGATCTGCAAAGTCTGAATCAACAGCGACACCGCGATCGCGTCCGCCGGCCGCACGCCGAACTGCTCGGCCATCAGCGCGTACACGAATTGAAAGAACCCGACGTTGCCCGGCGTCGCCCTGATGATCAGCCCGACATTGATGCCCAGCAGACACGCGAGACTGCCGGCGAGCGGAATCGACACGTGTGCTGCGGCCGCGGCGAGCTGGAACGTCCACAGCTGACACGCCCACGCGCCGAGTGAGAGCAGAATGGCGGCGATGAAGCGTGGGCCCGTCGCCAGTCGGCCGGCGGTCTGACCGAAGCTGACGAAGTAGGCGCGAACCCGCCCGCCGACGGTGCGCGGCCGCGCTCGTCGTTCGGGAACGTGCTCGGGCTTCATGTGGCGCGCAGCGTACACGAAAAGAACGAGCGCCAGCACGATCGCGGCGAGGAGGATTTCTGCCGGGAATTTCCATCTCTCGAACTGGTGCGGCAGCTCGAAGGTGATGACGCCGTAGACAAGAAGAAAGACGAATCCGATTGGATCGAACAGTTTCTCGAGCGCCATTGATGCCAGGACCGTCGAGCTCTGCACGCCGCTCACGCGCGAGACGAAGACGACTCGCGCCGCGTCGCCGCCGCTGGCGACCAGGACGTTGTTGAGTCCGGCGCCGGCAATGGTCGCGCGCATCGCCAGCGGCAGCGATGTCACGCCAATGGGGCGCAGAAAGAGCCACCACCGAACGCCCTTTATCAGCACCGACAAAAAGTTCACGCCGATCGCGGCGGCGAGCAGGGGCAGCGATGCGTGGCGCATCGAGTCCCATGCGATGTGCCAGTTGATGGTGCGGGCGAAGAGAATGAGGAAGACGAGGATCGCGGCGGAAATCGCCCAGCGAATCCCTTTCTTCAGTTTGGGACTCATTCAGTGGGCAGAGTGGCGAACTCGTAGCCCTGATCGGTCAAGCGGTCGATGATATGGGGTAGGGCGGCGGCGGTTTGCATCCGATCGCCATCGGGGTTGTAACCGTCGCCATCGTGAAGCAGCACGATCGAGCCCGGCGTGACTCCTTCGATGGTGCGTCGGACGATCTCGTTGACACCAGGCCTGTCGCTGTCCCAGACTCCGAGCGACCACCCGACGGTGCGCTCACCGTAGGAGCTGGCGATCGGTGTCGTCCACGGACTGCGAAAACCGTGGGGAGCCCGGAAGTACCGCGGTGCGGGAGCACCGGCGCGTTTGATGGCGCGGATGCCAAGCCTGATGTCACGGCTCACGTAGAACGGGCTCTTGAACTGCAGCTTGCGGTGGAAGTAGCCGTGATTGCCGAGTTGATGTCCCTCGGACGACATCCTTCGCACCAGCTCCGGCCAGCGCTCGGCGTGACTGCCGAGGACGAAGAACGTCGCGCGCACGCCTTTCTCGCCCAGCGTGTCGAGGATGCGCGGAGTCGCATCGGGGTTGGGTCCGTCATCGAAGGTGAGCGCAACTACTTTGCGATCGCTGTCGATTCTCCCCAACGCGCGTCCGAAGAGCGGACTGTTACGGTGAAAGGCTCCGTGGACAACCCCGCCGATCACCGATACTCCCAGTGCTGCCGACCAGATCATTCGTGCGTCGCTCGCCCCAATACCGCAGTGTAAATGTCGAGCACCGCCTCGGTCACTCTGCTCCAGGAGTACTTTTCCGCCTCCTGTCGGCCTCGTTTGCCGAGTCGCGCTCTGAGCGTCTCGTCGTCCAGGAGTCTGACCAGCGAATCGGCGAGCGCCTCCGTATCTCCACAATGCACCATTAGTGCCTCGCGCTCGTGCTTCACGACGTCGCGGAAGCCGTAGATGTCGGAGCAGACAACTGGCGTCTCGCAGGCCATGGACTCCAGCAGGGTGATACCGAATGAAGCTTTGGTGGTCGGGCAGGCGTACATCGCGCTGTGGGCGTAGTAACCCGGCCTTTCGCCGAGCACCGAGCCGACGAAGGTGATGTCGGGGTCGCCGCCTGCGGCGCGATAGTAGTGTTTCCGAAGCGGCCCATCGCCGACTACCACCAGCTGCGCCTCGCGGTTACGGCCGCGCACTTTCTTGAATGACTCGATCAGCGTGGTGAGTCCGTTCCTTGGATCGAACCTGCCGAGGAAGAGAATCACCGGCACGTCGGTGCGAAGAGCGGCAGGACGCGGGACGTGTGGGTGGAACACATCGGTATCGATGCCGTTGGGAACGATGGTCCAGTTGGCCTCGAAGTAGCGGTTGAGCGCGATGGTTGTCGAGTGCGACACTGCGATCGCGGCATGCAGCTGGTCGAGGCGCTTCTGGAAATACCGATTGCCGATCGTATAGAAGAAGGATCGGTCGAAGTAGGTGTGGAACGTGCCGACTACCGGACAGTTCGCTTCCTCGATTGCCAGTACCGGAAGCACCGGTGAGAGCGGAGAGTGAACGTGGATGATGTCGTACTGGCCGAGGCTGAAGACGCGTCGCAGCGACTTACGCAGCTCGATACCCCAGGTGAAACGCGCCTGGGATCCATTGGCGTAGACCGGCTGGCTCTTGCCGATGCGAATTACATGCGGCTCGTCACGGGCGCCCGGGATGTTGGACGTGATGATGTCGACCTGGTGTCCGTAGCGTCTCGCCTCGCGGGCGAAGAAGTGGACGTGCTCGCAGATCCCGCCCAGGTGGGGATAGTAGTACTCGGTGACGAGCGCAATGCGCAGTGGCCGCGCATGCTGAATGCGCGCCATCGGGAGCGAGCCGGTCGGCATCAGCTCCAGCCTCCGCGCGTGCGACAGCTTACGCGTTAAGGGCGGCATGTGCGGCGGCGAGGCGCGCTATTGGAACTCTGAATGGTGAGCAGGACACGTAATCGAGACCGAGTGAGTGACAGAAAGCAATGGAGCGCGGCTCGCCGCCGTGCTCCCCGCAGATCCCCAGCTTGATGTTCGGACGCACCCTGCGCCCGTCTTCAACCGCAATCCTTACGAGTCTTCCTACCCCTTCGGTGTCAAGAACCTGAAACGGATCGTCCGAAAAAATACCGCGATCAATGTAAGAAGGAAGGAACCGGCCCGCATCGTCGCGGCTGAGACCCATTGTAGTCTGGGTCAGGTCATTTGTTCCGAAAGAGAAGAACTCGGCTGACTGCGCGATCTGTGCCGCCGTCAGCGCCGCGCGCGGCAATTCGATCATCGTTCCGATGAGGTACGGGAGACGCTCACCCATTCCGCCGAGCACGCGCTCGGCAACGTCTTCGATTATCGCGCGCTGGTTCTCGAATTCCTTCACCGTTGAGACGAGAGGGATCATTATCTCCGGTTTGACGACTATACCGCGCCTCATGGCACGCACTGCCGCCTCGAGAATGGCGCGCGCCTGCATCTCTGTAATCTCTGGGTAAGAAATCCCGAGCCGGCACCCGCGATGGCCGAGCATCGGATTGGTCTCGCGCAGCGACTCGATGATGCGGTTCAGATCAGCACGAGGGAGGTCGAGGGTGCGCGCCAGCAGCTTCGTCTCTTCACCGCCGTGCGGAAGGAATTCGTGCAGCGGTGGATCGAGCAACCTGATCGTCACCGGCAAGCCATCCATCGCGGTGAAGATTCCCTCGAAATCGGCGCGCTGCATCGGCAGCAGCTTGTCGAGCGCGCGTCGTCTGCCGCCCGGCTCCCGGGCGACGATCATCTCGCGCATCGCGGTGATGCGATCGCCCTCGAAGAACATGTGCTCGGTCCGACAGAGACCGATGCCTTCGGCTCCGAACGCTCTCGCGATTCGCGCATCGCGCGGGGTCTCGGCATTGGCGCGGACACCGAGCGTCCGAACATCGTCCGCCCAGTCCAGCAGCTGGGCGTATGCCTGATAGAGCGGCGCCTGCGAGGCGGGCATCGACCCGCTGGTGACGCGAACGACTTCGCTCGGCACCGTCGAGAGATCACCGGCGAAGACACGGCCGGTCGCGCCATCGAGAGTCAGCCAGTCGCCCTCAGCGATGTGGGTGCCGTTGACGTTGAACGCCTTGTGCTCGAGATCGACCTGAATGTCCTTGCAGCCGACGACCGCGCATTTGCCCATCCCTCGCGCGACGACGGCGGCGTGGCTAGTCATTCCTCCGCGCGCAGTGAGCACCGCCCGCGCGGCGACGATGCCGTGGAAATCCTCCGGCGTAGTCTCATCGCGAACGAGGATGACGCTTTCACCGACGCTCGCGCGCTTCTCGGCGGTGTCTGGATCGAACACGGCGCGACCGCTCGCCGCTCCCGGGCTGGCGGGCAACCCAAGGCAAAGTGGTTCCGCGCGCACCGACGGATCGATGATCGGGTGCAGAAGCTGGTCGAGCTGTCCGGCGGGTACGCGTCGCACCGCCTCGACCCTGTCGATCAATCCCTCCGACACCATGTCGGTCGCAATCCGTACCGCCGCCGCCGCGGTGCGTTTGCCGGAGCGCGTCTGCAGCAGGTAGAGTTTCCCCCGCTCGACGGTGAACTCGAGGTCCTGCATGTCGTGATAGTGCTGCTCCAGCCGCTGCTGGGTATCCATCAGCTCCTTGTACGGCTCTGGCAGCCGCTCCGCCATCTCGTCGATCTCGAGCGGCGTGCGAATTCCGGCGACCACGTCTTCGCCCTGAGCGTTGACGAGGAACTCGCCGTAGAACCGCTTCTCGCCGGTCGACGGATTTCGGGTGAACGCGACGCCGGTGCCCGAGTCGTCGCCAAGATTTCCAAACACCATCGCCACGACGCTGACGCCCGTGCCGAGGTTCTCGGGAATCCCATTCACGCGGCGGTAGTCCTTCGCCTTTCGCAGCGTCCAGGACTTCCAGACCGCTTCGATCGCGCCCCACAGCTGCACGATGGGATCGCGCGGGAAATCAGCGCCGGTTCGATTCCTGACCAGCGCCTTGTACTCCTCGACGAGATTGCGCAGATCGGTTTCGCCGAGCTCGGCATCGGTTGCCGCACCGGCGGTCATGCGCTTCGCTTTGAGCAAATGCTCGAAGTCGTGGATCGTGACGCCGAGCACCACGTCGGAGTACATCTGAATGAACCGGCGATAGGAGTCGTAGGCGAAGCGCGCGTTCTGACTCTGGGTCGCGAGACCCGCGACGGTGCGGTCGTTGAGTCCGAGATTGAGGATGGTCTCCATCATTCCCGGCATCGAAACCGGCGCACCCGATCGCACCGAGACAAGCAGCGGATTGGTCGGATCTCCGAGCTTTTTCCCGGTCGCTTCCTCGAGCCGCGCGACGTTGCCCTCGACTTCAGCGCGCAGCTTGTCCGAGTACTTCCCGGTGTTGAGGTATTCAATGCACTCGGCGCACGCGATGGTGAAGCCGGGCGGAACGGGCACGCCGAGGTTGGTCATCTCGGCGAGATTGGCGCCCTTGCCGCCGAGGACGGCCGTCATGTCCCGGGTGCCTTCGGCGGCTCCGTTGCCGAAGAAGAAGACCGATTGTGCCACTTGCTTCAGCAGCCGCAGCCGAAGCGGAGCTTCTCCGGGTCGGCGGGAGGTGGCGTCGGATAGTCCCCGGAGAAGCAGGCGTGACAGAATCCAGCCGGTCCGCCGGGCACTGATTCGAGCATGCCATCGAGAGTGAGATAGCCAAGCGTATCGGCACCGACTTCCTGGGTTATCTCTTCGATGGACATGTTGGCTGCGATCAGCTCTTCGCGCGTGGGAGTGTCGATCCCATAGTAGCACGGACCCGTGACCGGTGACGAGCTGACGCGGAGATGAACCTCGCGCGCACCAGCAGCACGCACCATGTTGACCAACCCCCGAGTAGTGGTGCCGCGCACGATCGAATCGTCGACCATCACTACGCTCTTGCCGTGCAGGACTTCGCGCACCGCGTTGTACTTCACCTTCACCTTGGCGTCGCGGCCAGCCTGGGTAGGCTGAAGAAACGTCCGACCGACGTAGTGATTGCGAATGAGCGCGAGCTCGAGTGGCAATCCCGATTCCTCAGCGAAGCCGAGCGCAGCAGAGTTCGAAGAGTCGGGAACGCTGAACACGAGATCGGCGGTGGGCGCCGGAAAATCTTTCGCCAGCCGCCGGCCGAGCTCGCGACGGGCGCGATCGACCGAGCCGCCGAACACGTAGCTGTCGGGGCGTGAAAAATAGACGTACTCGAAGACGCATTTCCGCGCGTCCTGCTTCCCGAGCGGGAAGATCGAGCGCATCCCGGTCTCGTCGATGGCGATGATCTCCCCGCGCTCAACCTCGCGTTCCAGAGTGGCGCCAAGAAGATCCAGCGCACAGCTCTCGGAAGCGAAGATGGTGGTGTCACCGAGCTTGCCCATGACGAGCGGTCGCCAGCCGCGCGGATCACGCGCGGCGAGAAGCGTGTTGCCGACCACGACTACGAGACAAAAGGCGCCCTCAACACCCTTAAGCGCGTCGGCAAGCCTGTCCTCCGGCTTCTCGGAGTTGGACCGAGCCATGCGATGGACCAGAACCTCGGAATCCATCGTCGAGCTGAAGATCGATCCGGCGTCCTCTAGCTCCCGCCGAAGCTCGCTGGCGTTGGTGAGGTTGCCGTTATGCGCAAGCGCGATGTGTCCATCGCGAAAGCGCGCGAGCACCGGCTGGGCATTCTCGATCGTCGAAGAACCTGCGGTGCTGTAGCGGGTGTGGCCGATGGCAATGTCGCCGCGGAGGGTCTGCACGTCGGGCGCGGTGAAAGCCTCGGAGACGAGCCCCATACTCTTGATCGCGCGCGCCCCGGTTTCGCGGTCGACCGCGACGATGCCTGAAGATTCCTGGCCGCGGTGCTGGAGCGAGTACAGGCCGAGATGCGCCAGAGCCGCAGCGTGATCATTACCGTAAACGCCGAAGATTCCGCACATGCTAGTGTGCCGCCACAGGCGCGAGCTCGTCGAAAGTCGCGTGTTCGGGTGTTCGCGCCATGATCGTCGGGATCGCGTTGTGATAAGCGTCGCTCAGTCGCGAGAGCGACGCGCGCAGCGCTCCACTCGGCAGCTTGATCTCGAGCTTGTCGGAGCCAGCTCGCACAACTCCGATCCGCTCGGCCGGTGCGTGGTGGCGCGCCGCAATCTGCATTACGCGTTCAGGGTTCGGGGTCGAGACGATGATTCGCGACTGGGTCTCGCCGAACAGCAGCTCACGGTTGCTTCTGCCGGCATTGTCGGAGAGGTCGAGCTCCGCGCCTGCCGGAGCATCCCGGTTTGCGATGCAGCACTCCGCGACGGCGACGGCGAGGCCGCCGTCGCTGCAGTCATGCGCGGAGGTGATGATACCTTCGCCAATCGCATCCAGCAC
>CAMLDY010000090.1 GCA_946478895.1 uncultured Gemmatimonadota bacterium | reverse complement strand
GTGGCGCGTTCTCGTCATCTCCGGAGATCGAGGCGCAGTACATAGCGCGCCAATCCAAAGTGCTCGACAGTGCCCACGCACTCGGCGTCTTCCAGTTGTCGTTCACCGACCTCGACCTCGGCGGCTTCCCCAAGCCATTGCCCGCGATTCTGCCGCTCTTCTCGACACTCGGACTCGTGGATGCGGATCTCAAGCCCAAACCCGCGCTCCGAACCTGGGACAGGATCTTCGCGCGCCGACTCCAGCGTTAGGCGAGCTCGGCGACTGGCCGCGAGCGCAGCGTCGCCGCCCTCATTCTCCCGTAGCCGAAATAGATCGATAGCCCGATTGCCAGCCACACGAACAATCTGATCCAGGTTGGAAGCGGCAGTCCGGACATCAGATACAGGCAGATGAGCGTGCCGATCACCGGCACGGCAGGAGTCCACGGAGTCTTGAACGGACGCGGAATGTCAGGCTCGGTGCGCCGCAGGATCAGAACGCCGGCACACACTATCGCGAACGCCAGCAAGGTTCCCATGCTCACCAGCTGTCCGAGCACGCTGATCGGAAAAAGGCCCGACGCGACGGCGATGATGATTCCGGTTGCCGCGGTGGTGATGTGCGGGGTCCGGAAGCGCGGATGCAGCCGCGCAAAGATCGGAGGCAACAGGCCGTCGCGGCTCATCGAGTAGAAGATGCGCGACTGCGCCAACATGTTGACGAGAATCACGCTCGCTATTCCGCAGATGGCGCCCAGGTTGACGATTGGGGGAAGCCAGCGGACTCCAGTCGATTGCACGGCCAGCGCCAGCGGTGATGCGACGTTCAGCTTGGGGTACGGAACGAGTCCCGTCATGACGATGCCGACGGCGATGTAAATGAGGGTGCAGATCGCGAGTGACACCAGGATGCCGATCGGGATGTCGCGGCCCGGATTCCTCGCCTCCTGAGAGGCGGTGGACACTGCGTCGAATCCGATGTAGGCGAAGAAGATGATGCCGGCGCCGCGCAGAATTCCGCTCCAGCCAAACGATCCGAAGGCGCCCGTGTTGGGCGGAATGAAGGGGTGAAGATTTTCGGGGTCGATGTAGTGGATGCCGACGGCGATGAAGAGCATCAGCACGGCGAGCTTGATGATGACGATGGTGGTGTTGACGCGGGCGGACTCGCGGATGCCGAGCACGAGCAGTCCGGTTATCGCCAGGCAGATCAGAATCGCGGGAAGATTGAAAAGCGCGGTGACCTGGCTTCCATCGGCGAGGGCGATGTGGGTGCCCGGCGCACCGGTGAGCTGCGGAGGAAAGGTGATTCCCATTTCACCGAGCAGAGTCACGGCGTAGCCGGCCCAGCCGACGGCGACGGTGGAGGAGCTGAGCGAGTACTCGAGCACCAGGTCCCAGCCGATGATCCAGGCGACGAGCTCGCCAAGGGTCGCGTAGGCGTAGGTGTACGCGCTCCCGGCGACGGGGATCATGCTCGCGAGCTCGGCGTAGCAGAGGCCGGCGAAGACGCAGGCGACTCCGGCGAGGACCATGGACAGGGTCAGCGCAGGGCCGGTGTGGAGGGAGGCAACTTCGCCGCTGAGGACGAAGATGCCGGCTCCAATCACGGCGCCGATGCCGAGGGTGACCAGCGCCAGGGGTCCGAGCTCGCGACGCAGTGTTCCAGCGCCTGCCTCGGCGAGCAGGACGGCGAGCGGCTTGCGCACGAAGAGCGACATCATTCCTCCATTTGCATGCGAAATTGTATACAAACTGTCGGCCAAGAATACGGAGGACTGCGGAATGGCGCAAGAAGCCCATAGCTGACGACAGGCAGACAGTGTCGCTCCGGTCGGCGGCGTTATATTGGCGGCACTGTGCCCAAGCGAAGCTCCAGGACTTCCCGGACCAGATCGGCCGGCCGACGCGCCGGCAGCGGTGGTGCCACCGAGAGAGCGAACCGGCTCTACGAGTCGCTGAGGAACCTCATCGTCCGTGGTCAGCTCGCGCCCGGCGCGCGCATCGTCGAAACGGAGGTGGCCGAGCGGTTCGGGGTCAGTCGAACACCGGTACGCGCCGCGTTTCAGCGGCTCGAGCGCGAAGGTTACGTCATGGCGTCGGCGACCCACCAGGCGCGCATGACCGTCGCGCCTCTTACCAGGGAAGATGTCGGCGAGCTGCTGGAGATCGTCGGTGAGCTCGAGGGACTCGCGGCAAGGAGCGCCGCGCAGCTCAATGAATCCACTCGCGACAGGCTCGCCAGGGACCTCGCCACGCTGAACGCGGATTTTCGTCGGGCAGCGTCTGCGAAAGGCGCGCAGCCGGGGAAGCTCTACGAGCTCGACGAGAAATTCCACCGCCGCTACGTCGAAGCCGGCGCCGGTCCGCGGCTCCGCTCACTCCACGAAGCCGTGAAGCCACAGGCCGAGCGCTACATCCGGATGTATATCGCGCTGCTCCTCGACACCGTCCCAACGGCAGGCACCGAGCACGACGCGATTGTCGAGGGCATTCGCACCGGCAACTCTGCCATGGCGCAGCGCGCCGTACAGACGAACTGGCGGCACGCATCCGATCGGCTGATGCGCGCGATCGAAGTCATGGGCGAGCAGGGCAACTGGTAGTCGAACTCAGTCTTGCAAAACCGTCACAACGGCGCGATATGGTGGCGTGAAAATCTGGACCAACGCGATTGCCTAACCGGAAAGGAGGTTCGCTGTGGCCGACAAGATGGAGAAGAAAGTCATTGCCGTAGTCGGAGCGACGGGCGCGCAAGGTGGCGGATTGGTGCGCGCCATCCTCGAAGACAAGCGTGGGCCGTTCACCGCCCGCGCAATCACCCGGGATCCCAAGTCCGACAAGGCGAAAGCACTTGCCGAAGCGGGCGCGGAAGTCGTCGCCGGCGATGTCGACGACGTCAAGTCACTCAAGAAAGCATTTCAGGGCGCGCACGGCGCTTACTGCGTCACCTTTTATTGGGCGCACCTCAAGCCTGAGAAGGAGCTCGCGCAGGCGCGCAACATGGCGCAGGCCGCAAAGGATGCCGGAGTCCACCACGTCATCTGGTCCACCCTCGAGGACACCCGGAGCTTCGTCCCGCTCAGCGACAACCGCATGCCCACCCTGATGGGCAAGTACAAGGTCCCGCACTTCGACGCCAAGGGCGAAGCCAACGCCATCTTCACCGAGCTCGGCGTTCCGACGACTTTCCTGCTGACGTCGTTCTACTGGGACAACTTCATTTACTTCGGGATGGGACCGAAGAAAGGTCCCGACGGCAAGCTCGCCATCAACCTCCCAATGGGAACGCGAAAAATGGCCAGCATCGCCGCGCACGACATCGGCAAGGCGGCCTACGCGATCTTCGAGAAAGGCGACGAGATGATCGGTCAGACCGTCGGCATCGCCGGCGGACATCTGAGCGGGGCCCAAATCGCCAAATCGATGACGAAAGCGCTGGGCCAGGAGGTGAAGTACAACCCGATCACTCCCGAAGCCTTCCGTGCCCTCGGATTCCCCGGTGCCGACGATCTCGGCAACATGTTCCAGTTCTACAGCGAGTTCGAGCAGGATTGCTGCGATGCGCGCAGCATCAGCGAGACGAAGACGCTCAACCCGGAGCTGCAAACCTTCGATCGCTGGCTGAGCCAGAACAAGTCGCGAATTCCACTCGGGTAACCCGGGCACCACCCAAAATCAGCAAAGCCATTCTGGTGTCAGAATGGCTTTGTTTGTTTTCAGGGTAGCCGCTTCGCGTTCACGGGCGCACGCTCCGGCTGCTGGCCACCGGTGCCAAGCACCCGGGCTCCTTCGCCTTCGGTAAAGAGCCGCGTCAGGAAGCGCTGGCCCTCTCCGATGCGCTCGACTTCCAGTGCGGTTGCCTCGACCGCCTGTTCCAGTCTGCCGAGTCTCTCCGAAACCTCGCGCGGCAGGGAGGTCACCACTGCTGCACTGCGTCGCCAGATTCGGCGCGCGATGGCGATCGCGATCGGCAGCATCACGAAGACGATGAGCATCCCGCCGAGCACCCAGGCTTCGTCGGGCGGGCCGTTGCGGACAAACACCGGCGGCGGTCTCTCTACCACCGCCCCGGGGACGGCAGCCGCCTGGGCGAGCTGGGTCGAGTTCGCCGCTAGCTGTCCGTCGACGTTCGAGATCCGGCCGTCGATCTCCTTGAGTCTCGCCTCGAGCGCGGGGCGCTGCACATCGCTGGCGTCCAGATCCTCCAGCTGGCTGGCAACCCGGGCGCGCGAGTTCTGCAGATCATTGAGCTGGTCCTCGAGCACCCGGCGCTGCGCGCGAAAGCCCTCGTAGATCTCGCTGGCGGCGGGCGCTGTGCGCGCACCGCGGGCGATGGCGGGTGCAACGGGTGCGGCCGGAGCAGCAGGCGCCTGGACTTCCACTTGAATCACGGGCTTCTCGATGACGAGTTTCGCTTCAACACCATGGAACGCCGTACGACTCAATGATCAAAGCTGCTTCAATTTGAACGCGAAAGAATCGGGCGCGCAATCATTCACAGCGATTTCGAGCCTCCCTCGATCTCAGCGGCGGCCAGGATTCCCCGCTCGACGTAGATCGGCCTGACGTGGTCGCGCAGCCGCGGCAGTCGCAGCGCGAAGACTGTGCCTCCGATCACGCACGCGAAACCGCCGAACATCACGGTCTCCATCGGACCGATGTGCGCCGCCAGAGATCCAGCCAGCAGGCTGCCCAGCGGTGCCGTGCCGAGGAAGGCCATGGCGTAGAACGACATCACCCGCCCGCGCATGTCGTCCGATACGATAGTCTGAAGAATGGTATTGGTAGAGGCCATCTCCACCATCATGCCTCCGCCGACGAAAGGCAGAATGAGCAGCGACAGCCATGTGTGGTGCGATAACGAGAATGCGATCAATCCAAGCCCGAAGGTGATCGTGGCAACGACGATGGCGCGCCCGAGTCCGAGCACCGACCGGCGCGACGCCAGGTAAAGCGCGCCGACGAGAGCGCCGACACCCGATGCGGTCATCAGATAGCCGAGAGTGTGGGCACCGCCGTGGAGAACGGCAGCGGCAATCGCCGGCATCAGCACGGTGTACGGCATCCCCATCGTCGCGACGAGCGCAACGAGAAGCAGTGAGTCGCGCGTTGGCGCGAAGCTGCCGACGTACCGAAACCCAGCGGCCAGGTCGTGGAGAACAGCGGTCTTGGTGGCGCGCGCCGGACGCTCCTCGACGCGCATCGCGAGCAGAGACGCCAGCACAGCGATGTACGAAATGGCGTCTAGAGCAAAGCACCACCCCTCGCCAAACGCGGCGATGAGCACTCCGCCGATGGAAGGCCCCACAATGCGGCTCGCGTTGACCATCGATGAGTTGAGCGCGATCGCGTTCGGCAGATCGGCCCGATCCTCCACCATCTCGACGACGAACGCCTGACGCGCTGGAGTGTCGAAGGCATTGATCATCCCCTGCGCCAGCTGGAGCAACAGGATGTCGGTGACGGTGATGATTCCAGCAAAGGTGAGCACCGCCAGCCCGACCGATTGCAGCATCGACAGCACCTGGGTTATGACGAGAATGCGATGCCGATTCCAGCGATCGACCAGAACGCCCGCGAATGGCGCGAGAACGAGCGTCGGGATCTGACCGAAAAAGCCGACGATGCCGAGCAGGAAAACCGAGCCAGTGAGCCGGTAGACGAGCCAGCTGGTGGCAATGCGGGTGATCCAGGTTCCGACCAGCGAAACGGTCTGCCCGCTGAAGAACAGACGGTAGTTTCGGTGCTGAAGAGCTCGGGTGAGATGCAGCGGCTTGCGAGCGGACGCGCGCTGCTGTGGCGGGGCGGTCATCGATGTTGGCGGATGGGCAATATTGGTGCTATTTAACCAGCATGAGACCGCTGCCTTTTACCTGGCCGTATGCGCTGGTGTTCTGGGCGGTTTACGTCTGGGCGTTCGTACCCGAATGGCGGATCGTCACCGGTGGTGTCAGGAACGTAAGGACCGGTGAAGCGTCGAGGGACGGGGGCTCCCTCCAGGTACTGCTCGGTGGAATGTGGATCGCATTGTTTCTCGCCTTTCCACTTTCGTTTGTCCGATCATGGATGGTCCCGGCGCGCATTCAGCTGCCGCTGTTCGCCGTAGGCATCTCGCTGATACTGCTCGGCAGTATGCTCAGAAGGTATTGCTTCAGAACGCTCGGCGAATACTTCACCGGCGACGTCCGGGCGCACAGTGATCAACCGGTCATTCAAACCGGCCCATACCGTCTCGTCAGGCATCCGTCGTATACCGCCGGCATGATGATGTTCAGTGGAATCGGTTTCGCGCTCGGCAACTGGGTGAGCCTGATCCTGTTAATCGCGGGATCGATGCTGACTTACTGGTATCGCGTCACCATCGAGGAGCGCGCTCTCGCCGAGACGATCGGCGAGCCGTACCGGGATTTCATGAAAGCGCGGAAGCGCTTCATTCCTTACGTAATCTGACAGCGCATTTGAGACGAGAAATCATGACGAACACTTCGGTTGCGCTGATACTGCTGATGGCGGCGTCTGCACCCCTTGGCGCGCAGACGCGTGGTGTTCCAGCGCCGCAGGCTCCGGCGCCGACCAGTGCGCGTCCCGTTCCGCGACCGAATCCGCCACTTCCGATCAAGCTCGAGGATCAGTGGACGACGGCCGTGGTAAAACGCGATGCACAGACCTTCGAGCGATTGCTCGCGCCCAACTTCGTTTACACGGAAAACGCGCAGCTCATGAGCCGCGACGATGTGATCAGGAGCGTGACCGGCCCCGATCGGGTCACGTGGGCGCGTAACGAGGGAATGCAAGCGCACGACTTCGGCGATGTGCAGGTCATCACCGGCATCCTCCATCTCCGCGGTCGTGGCAGCGGAAGCAACTTCGATCGAAGGTACCGATTCACCGACACCTGGCAGCGTCGGAACGGGCAGTGGCAGATGATCGCCGCGCAGGACTATCTGATTCCCGCGCGCCGGTAGCTCGAGCCGATGTCGATGATGCGCATCTCAACAACCGCTGCAATCGCGTTGACGGCAATCGCCTGCAATGGCAGCGGCGCGGCGCGGGACTCTGATTCCTCGTCGACCGCCGAGCCGCAAGCAACATCGTCGGCGGCGACGGGCGCGGGCGCCGTTTCGGGAGCCCGCATCGCGGTGGCACACGCCGGACCTGCCGGAGAGTGGCAAATGCCGGCGGGAGATTACGCGAGCTCGCGATTCAGTTCGCTCGCTTCGATCACGCCGCAGAACGTTGCGAATCTCAAGGTCGCCTGGGCGTTCTCGACGGGAGTGCTGCGCGGCCACGAAGGCCAGCCGCTCGTCGTCGGCAACACGATGTACGTGGTGACTCCGTATCCGAACGTCTCGTACGCGATCGATCTTGCCCAGACGGGGCAGCCGCTCAAATGGAAGTTTCGGCCGGAGAACGCACAGCAGGCGATCGGTCGCGCGTGTTGCGATGTGGTCAATCGCGGCGCGGCGTACGCCGACGGCAAGATCTTCTACAATCTGCTCGACGGACACACCATCGCGGTCGACGCCGCGACCGGAAAGCAGGTGTGGCGCACGAAGATGGGCGACTTGTCGCGCGGCGAAACCATCACCATGGCGCCGATAGTCGTGAAGGGCAAAGTCATCGTCGGCTCGAGCGGTGGCGAGATGGGTGTGCGCGGCTGGATCGCGGCGCTCGATGCCCCGACGGGCAGAGAGGTCTGGCGCGCCTACAACATCGGCCCTGATAAGGACGTCAAGGTCGGACCGAAGATGAAGACGTTCTACGCCCACGATCGCGGCAAGGATCTAGGCGTTACGTCATGGCCGGGCGACACCTGGAAGACCGGTGGGGGCGCGGTGTGGGGATGGATCTCCTACGATCCGGCGCTCAATCTCATCTATCACGGGACCAGCAACCCCGGGCCGTGGAACGAGAATCAGCGCATCGGTGACAACAAGTGGACGGCGTCGATTCTGGCGCGCGACGCCGATACCGGCGAGCTGGTGTGGGCATTCCAGGTGACGCCGCACGACATGTGGGACTATGACGCCGTCAACGAGAACATCCTCGTCGACCTGGCGATCAAAGGCAGCGAGCGCAAAGTCCTTGTTCACTTCGACCGCAACGGCTTCGCCTACACCATCGATCGCGCAACGGGCGAGGTGATTCTCGCCGAGCCGTTCGTGCCTATGAACTGGTCGACGGGGATCGATCTGGCGACCGGTCGCCCGAAAGTCGTCGAGACCAAGAAGACGGCGCAGGACAAGAACGTCCAGGACATCTGCCCGAGTCTCGAGGGCGGCAAGAATCAGCAGCCGGCCGCCTTCTCACCGCAGACCGGGCTGTTCTACGTGCCAACCAACAACCTTTGCATGGATTTTCAGGCGCGCGCGGTGACTTACATCGCCGGCACACCGTTCATCGGCGGCAACGCGCCGGAAAAAGGTGGACCGGGTGGCTATCGCGGCGAGTTCATTGCCTGGGATGCGACCACGGGCAAAAAAGTGTGGGGCATCAAGGAGCCGTATCCGGTGTGGGGCGGCGCGCTCGCGACAGCGGGCGGGGTCGTTTTCTACGGCACCCTCGACGGCTGGTTCAAGGCCGTAGATGCGCGGAGCGGTAAGGTCCTCTGGCGGTTCAAGGTCGGCTCAGGGGTGGTCGGCAATCCGGTCACCTACACTGGTCCCGACGGAAAACAGTATGTCGCGATTTATGCAGGGATTGGCGGAGACATGGGCCTGCTCATCGCGGGCGACGTCGCGGCGAATCTGCCGTACGACGTCCGCGAGCGTGGGACCACGCTGCCGGACATCAGCCGGTGGACGAGCTGGGGAGGAGAGTTGTTCGTGTTCTCACTCTAGGGCGGATCGAGGGCTCGGACCAACTGCATTGTTGATTGCGGATTGATTGAGGACAAGAGACTGACTACGAAATGCGGAATGGGTGGCGTGGATTCTGGGTGGCCGCCGGCGGCTGGCATCCACAGTCAAGAAGGTGGCAGGTGGGCGAGAATGCGCAGAGATGCTCTGGTAACAGTTTTTCTACTCGCATTCTCGCTGTGTCACGCCACTATGGAATGCGCCGGATAAACTGACACCTGTGCCTCTGACCATGTCTCCCACCTGCCGCCTTTTTGACTAGGGGTGCCAGATTGCGCCGATACCTGTACGCCGCAGTGACTGTTGCTGTGCCATGCCTTCCCGCGTGCAAGAGAGTCGCAACGCCGGCGGAGACGAATGCATCGAGCACACCCGCATCAACTGATACCTCGACGAGCCATCTGATGGTCGCCGGCGATAGTCTGCGGCTGATGCAGCATGACGAGAATCTGCCGGCGGGGTTTCCGCTCGCGGTTACTCCCGTCGCAGTGAGGAACCCGTACGATGGAAATCAGGACGCCATCAAAACCGGTGGTCAGCTCTTCATCGCCTACAACTGCCTCGATTGTCACGGTGCAGAAGGATCGGGCGCAATGGGGCCAAGCTTCCAGGACGGTCGCTGGCACTTCGGCGGCGCTCCAGGCGAGGTCTTCGAGTCCATCTACCAGGGTAGGCCCGACGGAATGCCGGCGTGGGGCGGGCGCATCTCCAACGACCAGATCTGGATGCTGACTGCGTACGTGCGCTCGCTGGCGTCGAAGGACCTGAGCACTGAGAACTTTACCGGCAAGACCGTAGAACGCACCGGCCACTGAGGTGTGGCGTACCTGGAGGACATCATGATTAGTAGAATCTGGCACGGCTGGACCGACGTCGAAGACGCCAGCAGGTTCGAGTCAATGCTCCGCACTGACGTGTTGCCCGGCATTCATCGGATCAGCGGCTACCTCGGCGCATATCTGCTGCGGCGCGAGGCGGCGAACAAGGAAATCGAGTTCGTCACGATCACGCAGTTCATCGATTTCGCGGCGGTGCGGGCTTTCGCGGGGATCGACTACGAGCGTGCTGTCATCGCGCCCGGCGCCGGCGAATTGCTGAGTCACTATGATGAGCGCTCAGCGCACTTCGACACTTTGCTGACGCCATCGGATGTGCGCGCTCTCGCGTCTCGCTCGAGCGGCCGGCATCGGGTGATCTAGCGCTACTCCGTAGCCGGCGCCGGCGGGACTCCGCCAAAAGCGTTGACGATCGCGAGCCCCATGTTGGCCATCGTCAGCTGCGGCTCGTTGTCCAGGATCCAGCGCTGATCCTGATTTTCCTTTGTCATCACGCAGGCGATGACGCGGTTGCGCAGATACCATAGCGTGCACTCGGTTCTTACCTGATCGGTCTCGCCGTCCTTGTGCGCGGCGCGCACACCACCGACGTAGCGCTGGAGCATGAAATCGGTGCCGTTGTGCTCGAGAATGTCGAGCATCGCCGAATCGGCGCTCGGGCTAACCGCCTTTCCCTG
>CAMLDY010000089.1 GCA_946478895.1 uncultured Gemmatimonadota bacterium | reverse complement strand
GCACCACCGGCGAGCCCAAGGGCGTGATGCTCAGCCACGACAACATCTTTTCCAATGTCGAGGCGGCGCGGCGGGCCGTTCCGTTCGAGGGCAAGGATACCGCGCTGAGCTTTCTTCCGCTCTCGCACATCTTCGAGAGGATGGCGGGGCACTACATGATGTTTGCGACGGGGACCTCCATCGCGTACGCCGAGTCGATCGACACGGTTCCGGTGAACCTGCAGGAGGTGAAGCCGACCCTGGTGCTGTCCGTTCCGCGGTTGTACGAGAAGATGTACGCGCGGGTTCTCGAGACCGCGCTGACCGGCGGGTTCCTGAAGAAGAAGATTTTCTTCTGGGCGCGGGGCGTCGCCGACCGGTGGGCCGATCAGAAGCTCGAAGGAAAACAGCCGGGCGGAGTGCTGGGCATTCAGTACTCCATCGCGCAAAAGCTGGTCTTCAGCAAGCTCAAGGCGCGCACCGGAGGCCGGCTACGCTACTTCGTCTCGGGGGGCGCACCGCTCTCGCCCGAGATCAACAAGTTCTTCTACGCCGCCGGGCTGATGATCCTCGAGGGCTACGGCCTCACCGAGACGTCGCCCGTGATCGCCGTCAACACGCCCGAGAATTTCCGGCTCGGCACGGTCGGCAAGCCCATCGACGGCGTAGAAGTCAAGATCGCATTCGACGGCGAGATCCTGACCCGCGGTCCGCACGTCATGAAAGGCTACTATAACAAACCCGACGCGACGCGCGAGGCAATCGATCCCGACGGGTGGTTCCATACCGGTGACATCGGCGAGCTACGCGACGGATTCCTCGCCATCACCGATCGCAAGAAGGACATCATCGTCACCGCCGGCGGCAAGAACATCGCGCCCCAACCGCTCGAGAACAAAGTCAAAACCAACAAGTACGTGGCGCAGGCAGTGATGATCGGCGACAAGCGCAAGTTCCCGTCGATGCTGATCGTGCCCAACTTCGACCAGCTCGAGAAGTGGGCGATGAAGCGCAACATCATCTGGACCGACCGCGCGCAACTGCTCCGCATGCCGACCATTCATGCCAAGATCGAAAAGGAAGTGGCAAAGGAGCTCGAGGGCGCAGCGCACTTCGAGGTACCGAAGCGGATCGGCTTGCTCGAGCACGATTTCTCGATCGAGAGCGGTGAGCTGACGCCAACCCAGAAGGTGAAGCGCCGAACCATCGACAAGAACTACAAGACGCTGATCGATTCGCTGTACGAGGACGCCGAGCGTACGGGCACGACCGATCAGCACGCCATCGCCTGACGAAACCTTTACAACTCTTTCCCCGAGCCACCGCTAGGTTGTAGCGAGCCAATTCGCGACGACCCCAGTCACAACTTCCATGACCAAATTCGCCAGCATCCTCGGCACCGTCGGCAACACTCCGATAGTCAAGATCAATCGCCTCGCGCCGCCCGAGGTCAACCTTTATGTGAAGGTCGAGGCATTCAATCCGTTGGGTTCGGTCAAGGACCGGCTCGCGCTGGGCGTGATCGAAGACGCTGAGAAGAAGGGCGAGCTAAAGCCCGGCCAAACCGTGGTCGAAGCCACCAGCGGAAACACCGGCATCGGACTGGCGATGGTCTGCGCGGCGAAGGGCTACCCGCTGGTCGTCGTGATGGCGGAGTCCTTCAGCATCGAGCGCCGGCGATTGATGCGCTATCTCGGCGCGAAGGTGATTCTCACGCCCCCGGCCGAAGGCGCGGTGGGGATGGTGAAGAAGACCATCGAGCTGGCTCGAAAGAACGGCTGGTTCTACACCCGGCAATTCGAGAACGAGGCCAACGCGGATTTCCATTCGCGTACCACGGCGCGCGAGATCATCAATGACTTCGCCGGCGAGCGGCTCGATTACTGGGTGACGGGATTCGGAACCGGCGGAACACTCAAGGGAGTAGCACGAGTTCTGGCGAAGGAGCGTCCGGAGGTGAAAGTCGTGGTGGCGGAGCCGGCCGACGCACCGTTGCTCACCAGCAAGCAGCCCCAGGACCGGATGCCCGACGGCTCGCCCAAGTCACGGCATCCAGCGTGGCAGCCACACCCGATCCAGGGCTGGAGCCCGGACTTCATCCCGAAGCTGACGGGTGACGCGCTCGAGATGGATCTGATCGATCAGGTCGTGACGATTCCAGGGCCCCAGGCGATGCAGGCCAGCCGCCGCCTCGCGCAAAAGGAAGGGATCTTCGTCGGGATTTCCGCCGGTGCGACTTTTTCCGCGGCGCTCGAGATCGCCCAGAAAGCGCCGAAGGGCACGACGATCCTCGCAATGCTGCCCGATACCGGCGAGCGTTACCTCAGCACTCCGTTGTTCGGTGATGTTCTCACCGAGATGAACGACGAGGAGATGGCGATCGCCGCGACAGTGTAGGTCGCGGCGGATCTCAGCGTGGTGTGGCGCGCAGCAGCCGGAACGCCCACACCGACAATGCGGCGGCGACAATCGTGATCACCAGAAACCACGGGTCCTGGGCGAGCTGACCTGATTCCTGAACCGCGCGCCACAGGTGAAGAAACGCGAGCAGGGCGAACATGGTTCCGGTAGTAATGAGATACGCTTTCATGGCAGTTGGGACTTGGGGTTGATACTCTCGGGCCGGTGAGCGATTCTGAAAATCTGCTCTCACAGCGAGGGGTTGGTTAGTGCACGAGATCACTCCCAATGGTTTTATGAGTTTTCTTCTGGCGACCGCAGTCCTGGCGGGCTGCGCAAAAGGCGACGGCTCCGCTGATGCCAGCGCGGCGGTGGACACCGGCGCCGCGGTGGACACCGGCGCCGCGGCGGCCGCGGCGTCGCGGCAATGCCCGGCTGAGGTTCGCGACAGAGTACAACGACTCGGCACGCAAATGCGGCGGGTGTCACTGCTCGCGCCGGACACCATCGTGGCGCGCAATCTGACCGACGCGTACGGATCTCTGGTCGCTCCGGCACTTCTCTCGAGCTGGCAAAAGGATCCATCGCACGCGCCCGGCCGGCAGGTGTCGAATCCGTGGCCGGCTCGCATCGAGATAAAATCGGTCGAATCTCGCGGGGCCGAGTGCCGGGTGGCGGCGGAAGTCGTGTACGTTCTGACATCCGACACACTGTCTGCGGTCGATCGCCGGCCAGTCACGCTTACCTTGCGAGACCAGGACGGATGGCGCGTCTCGGCGTACGAGCAGGGAGCGGAACGGTCCGCCGCCGCGACTCCTGCGGAGGAGAGCCCAGCCGATGTAGTGCGACGCTACTACCAGGCAATCGCCGCCAAGAACTACGACGACGCGTATGCGCTGTGGTCCAACCGCGGCAAGGCGAGTGGCCAGTCGTCACGAGACTTCGCGCGCGGCTTCGCGCAAACCGCGCGCGTGCACGTGACCGTTACCGACAGCGTCCGGCTCGAGGGGGCAGCCGGCTCCCAGTACGCAACGGTTCCGGTCGTCGTCGACGCGGTGCAGAACGACGACCGCACCCAGCATTTTTCCGGTACCTATACTCTCCGCCGATCGATGGTCGACGGCGCGACCGCCGAGCAGCGGCAGTGGCGGATCGAGTCCGCTGACCTGCAGCTACAGGCTGTCCGCATCGGAAAATGACGCGCTAAGGCGTAATGACCCGGTGGATGTTCCAGCCGGTGACTACGAGCTTCGGCGGCGCCCCGCCGAGATCGCGCACCCGGTAGGTGGCAGTCACCGTTCTCGTTTCCCCCGGCAGAAGCGAGATGTAGTTGTCCTCCCAGAGTACGGGAAGCGCCTCTTCTCCCTCTTTGCCGACCACCTGTAACCTCAGGAAGAACGCGATCGCCTTGCCGGGATTGCGGAGCGTGACGCGCGCTGTGCCCGTTCCACCGCTGCTCGCAAAGCGCGCCGACGCGTTGACCGAGGTCTGCGGCATGCTGCGCAGCGCGGTGAAGTCCGCGTAGTTCTTGACCGGCGTCATGTACCAGGTCGATGAATCTGACAGCGCGTCCATCCGGTTGGTCAGCCAGTAGAAGTTGGTGCTGAGCGCGCGCCCATTCGCGTCGATGAGCCGGAGATCCACGAGATAGGGCGCGCTGGTCGACTGCTCCTGGAGCGTCGCGACCCGCATCGTCATGTCCGGAGTGATGTCGATCACCGTGTCCCGCCCCAGGCGCTGAGTGCCGTCTACGTTGAAGACCTTGGTTTGCAGATGCACGTCGTGGAGCGGCGCGCGCAGACCGGGCGTGGTCACCACTGCGATCGACCGATCATCGTACGAGTACAGCACGTGCACCGGCTCGTTCGCCTTCTTGGTTCCGAAGTAGCCGCCGCCGGGGCGCAGGTACCAGTCGAACAGATGCCAGTAGATCGACGGCCAGGCGTTGTTGAACATCCACTGGATAACGCCGGTCGAGACGTACTTGTTGCGGCGATAGGCCTCGAACATCGCGCGCTCACCCTCGTACGTCATCAGCTGTGACGTGATCGTGTAGTCCTCGGCGGTCGTCGGCGAACCGAATCGCGACGACAGCGCCGTGTTGAAGCGGTCGAGCAGGTGCGTGAACTGGCCACCGGCGGCGTGGTAGAACCAAACGGTGTCGAGCGGCCACTTGATGTCCACTGCCGGAATCATGCGGCGCATGCTCTCGATCGGTGGCACCGCCGCGCCCGGACTGGTCTCGGTGTTGTATGCCCAGGCACCGCCGTGCGTGCTGTCCTGCATCCAGTAGCCGGGCGGAACCCAGTCGTAGGGCCCCGTCATCTTCACGCCGCTGGCGCCGGAGAACTGCGCCGGCTTTGCGCTCGCGGACGAGATCGTCGGATTGGGCCACATCTCCTGCTTCTCGATGTCGAGATACATCTGCTCGACGTTCGCCGGCGGCGGATTGTCGCTGCCGTTGAGCCAGGTGAGCGCGCTCGGATGTCCGCGCAAGCGTCTGATCTGATCGCGCAGCGATGCGGCAGCGACTGCGTTCTGCTCCGGCCCCCACTTCGCCCATTCTTCCCACGCGCTGCAGCACACCCATCCAGTCATGACAAGAATGCCGAGGCTGTCGGTCTGGTGCCAGAAGCGATCGTTCTCGTAGTTGCCCTCGAGACGCAGGGTGTTGAGATGCATGTCGAGGGCGTACCGGAGCTGATCGTCCTGTCGCTGTGGCTGCGGCCGGAAGAACATGTCGGGCGCCCAGCCGCCGCCGCGGATCAGCAGCCGCTGGCCGTTAATCGAAAAGAGGCGGCCGCCCTTGGGTGTCGATTGCGACGTGATCTCGCGAATCCCAAAACTCAGCTGATCGCGATCGGAGACTTGTCCATTGCTGACGAACTCGAGCGTGAGGTCGTAGAGCTCCGGCTTCCCGAGCTCGACCGGCCACCACAGGCGCGGGTTGTTGAACCGCAGCTGCGGAAAGCTGTCGGGACTGAAGCTCACCAGCGCGCTGTCGTTCGCGCCCAGGCTGACGGCCTTGCTGAAGGCAACGCTGCCGATCTTACCGCGCAGAGTTCCAGCAACGGGATTGGCGGTGAGATTTCGCAGGCCAGCGATCACCGTGAGATCGGCGCGCTTGAGAGAAGGTGTATCGACGTGGCTCACCACCGCCGGATACTGGACGATCACCGGGCCGCTCGCGCTGAGATACGCGGGCTGCCAGAGTCCCATGTCCTTGTCCGGCGGCGACGGATTCCAATCGACCCACGTCGTTTGCAGATCCGCGGGCTTCGGGGCAAAGACCTCGACCGCCAGCGCATTGGCACCCGTCGCATTCACCTGATCGGTGACGTCGAATGCGTAGTGGCGATACGTGCCGGCGACCGCCGACGAGTCGGCGAGCAGATGTCCGTTGAGCCAGACGTTCGCGCGATAGTTGATGCCCTCGAAGTTCAAAGTGATGCGCCGGCCGCGCATCGTCGCCGGCACCCTGAAAGTCGTCCGATACCACCACGGCACCGCGTAGGGGCTCTGCGGGTCCATGTCGGTGTGGACGAAGTTCGCGCCGATCTTGAAGGTCGTGCCGGGAATCTCGCGCAGATTCATCCCAAAGAACGGATCGCCGTAAAGGCTGTCTTCGACGAGCGCTCCGACAACCGTGGATGGCACCGTCGCGCGGTACCAGTCCGTTGGAGTGTAGGCGGTGGAAGAGATCGACGCGCCATCGACGCCCGCTTTGGCCGACGATTGAATCTGCCAGCCGTTGTGGAGCATTAGCTGCTCCTGCCCCGCCGCCGAGACCGCAGTCGCCGACAGCGCCATAGCCAGCATCGCAGTACTCCTCACCGCACTCCGAATCCGCATCACTGAACTCGCCTCCAGTACTCTCGTTGAGATCAAAGTTACCTGACGTTCATCCGGTTCTCGAACAGCAGCACCGGTCCCTTGGGAATCTCCAGTCGACCGCCGCCCTCCCGCCGCTGCAACGCGCCGACGTTCTGCAGGTCCATCGCCCCGATGATCACATCCGGGCGGCCGTCGCCGTTCAGATCCGCGGCGTCGGTCAGGTTCCACTCGTTGCCCGCTGCGACGCTGAACGTAAATGCAGTAAACCGATAGTGTCCCTCATTGCGGAGATACACTATTCCCCGCTCTGGGTGCTTCTGGAAATCTGCAAAATTGCTCGTCGCGACGATATCGGGATCGCCATCCCCATCCAGGTCCACCACCTCGGCACGCGCCGCACCGTAGATGGGAAAAAAGTACCGCTCCCGGAAACTGCCGCGGCCGTCATTCTCGAGTATTCGCAGCCCGTGATAAGGCTTGAGCACGCGCGAGTAGTCGAAGTTATCGCCATTAACGTAGACGATGTCGGGCGCGCCGTCGCCGTTGAAGTCGTGCATCGCAAAGTACATCGAGCCATAAACGGGCGGAAACCGCGCCAGAACCTTTGGCGTGCCTGAGAAATTTCCCTTGCCGTCGTTCTCGTAGAGCACGATCCGCTCATCCGCCTGCGCGAACAAAACTACGAGGTCGGGCGCGCCATCCCCGGTCAGATCGCGAATCTCGAACCTGATCGCGCCAGGGGTCGCAGCCAGGATCTGACGTGCGTAGCCCGCTCCGGTCGGGCGGTACAGAGCGAGACGTCCGCGATTATTTCCGTACTCGCAGACGATCAGATTCGGCCGTCCCGTGCGCGCAAAGTCGAAAGTTCTGACGAACACCGGCCGGAATAGCGAATCGAGTACAACCGCCGGCGCTCGCAGCGAATCGCCGGCCAGCGCGTACTTCACCAGCGATCCGCGGGGAAGATCGTTGGGATCGAGAATGCCCGACTCGAGCACCAGCACGCTGTCGCGGCCGATGATGATGTCCGTCGGCGGACTCCCGAGCCTGACCGACGACACCTCGCGCCCATTCCAGTCCACCACCCGCAAAAGATTGGAACCTGCCTCGCCGATGAAAATTCGCCGGTGCAGAGAGTCGATGCGAAGGAGGGTGATGATTCCGCTGCTCTTCATCCCGGGAACGAGCGGCCGCACCGCGAAGAACGACGGGTCGAGCTGCGGCTCGACAGGCAGCGATTGATACGGCAGTGAATCGGGGGCGTTCTGGACGTAGTATGCGACGATTTTCTGCCAGTCCTGCTGCGTGACGGCGCCGTTGAGAACGACCATGTTGGTGTCCCTGCTCATCGCTTCCGACAACGACTGAGCGCTCACACCGAGCCTCGGCGCCATCCTCGGCAGCACTCCGGCCTGCCACGTGTTTTTGTCGAGCAAGTTCGGCTCTGGAAACGCGTGGCAGGCGGCGCACTCGGTCCTCGCCAGCCTTTCTCCGTCGGATTTGGATCCTCCACTGCAACCGGCGATGGCGAGAACGCCCACTGCCGCCGACGCCGTGACCAGCGCCCGGTCGAATCTCCGCGAGGTCAAACCGTCGATGCTGCCTCCAGCCCAAACGGCCAGCGCTTGGTGTTCCACGACCAAATCAGAAATGCGCCGCATCCCAGCAGCAGCACCGCGATTCCGAAGATGATGACGCTGAGCTGAGTAGTCGCGAAAACAAAGACCCAGCCGAGCAGGGCGATCAGCGCCGGGATTGGATACAGCCACATCTTGTAAGGGCGCGGCATCTCGGGTGCACGGCGGCGCAGCAGTATCAGCCCGACAATCTGCCCCATGAACTGCACCAGGATGCGCGTCACGATCAGCGCGTCGATCACCGTTCCGAGCGAGAAGAATCCGGCCACGATCGAGAACACCCCGAGCACCAGCAGCGAGATGTACGGAAAGTCTTTCGTCGGATGCAGCTTCCCGAACACCCTGAAGAAGTAGCCGCTCTCCGCCGCCGCGAACGGAATGCGCGAGTAGCCCAGCAACAGCGCGAAGACAGATCCAAAGGCGGTCCACAACACAAGCAGAGTGAATACCGTCGCCACACCGTGGCCGTAAAGCTGCTGCATGAACACCGATACGATGAAGTTCGATTCCGGATGATCAGCGGCCGGGACAAAGTCGCGCCACGGCACGACGCCGATGATCGAGAAGTTGATGCCGATGTAAATGATCGCGACGGCGATGGTGCTGATCAGGATCGATCGCGGAATCACCCGACCCGGCTCCTTCACCTCGTCACCGATGTAGCAGACGTCGTAGTACCCGAGGTAGTCGTAAATGCCAATGCGGGAAGCGGCGCCGAGCCCGAGGAAAAAGCCGAGCGAGAAATTGAAGGCGCCCGGAGGGAAGTCGAATGCGACGCGGGGGTTGAAGTTGAAGGCGCCGGCGAGAATCACCGCCAGTACCGTCACCAGCGTGCCGATCCAGAGAGAGACGGTGATCTTGGCGATCGAATGGATGCGACGATACAGCAGAGCGATGTTGATGATTCCAACCACCGTCACCAGCACGATCACGCCGCCGCGCGACAGGCCGGTCCAGATGAAGCTCGCGTACTGCGCGAAGCCAATGTACCCCGATGCGATTTCCAGCGGTCCGCTCAGAATGAATTGCCAGACGAACAGAAAGCCCATCAGCCGGCCGATGCGCGCAGGTCCGAACGCTTCACGCAGATAGTTGAACGAGCCGCCCGAGCCGGGCATTGCCGCACCGAGCTCGCTCCACACCATTCCGTCGCAGATGACGATCAAGAGCGCGACGACCCAGCCCAGCATCGCCTGCGGTCCGCCGAGCGCGGACATCAACAGCGGGATCGTGATGAATGGGCCCGCGCCGAGCATGTTGGTCATGTTGAGCGCGGTAGCGGGCAGGAGCCCGAAACGGCGCTGCAGCTTTGGCTGCCCTTCCGTGCTCGCGAGAATTGCCCCAGTGGTCGGTTCGGTCATTTGCCTCCCGGCATGTCATTGTCCTCCGACATAGACTCTCAGCTCAACGGGTCCCACCTGACGCCCTCCGGCATCCGCCGTCCACCGTAGCGTCTGCCACTGCGATTTGTCCACCCTCGGTGCCACCAATCTGATACGCGCCGAAAGATCGCTGTGCGGCGCAACGGTGAACGTCGTCATCGGCCACCGATGCGAATGCTGCTCGCTGGCGCTGTCTACGCCCCACCCCGCGGGGAAGTCACTGCGCAATCGGAATGTCACCGGGGCTTCGGTGTCGTTGTGCAGCAGCAGAATAACCGGGAAATGGGAGCCGCTGCCGACGCCAAGCTCCGGTGCGAGAAGCGTTTGCATCACGTCGAGATTGTGCGCGGGATAGAATCGCCGGTAGAACGCCCACGCCTGCCCGAGCTCCATCGACACACTGCCTGGACCCTCTGTCGGGCGATATCCGCGCACCGGAGAGAAAGGAATGGCGCCGGCGGTAATACCGGCCATGATGTCAGCCGTAACGGCTCCCCCAACGTGCGATTTGGCAAGGACGAAAGGCAGTGGCATCTCGAAATCGTGAAGATCGTTGTTGGCCAGCGCCTTCGCCGGCGCATCGCCGTACTGCGTCAGATGGTACGAGAGCTCTTTGGCGGCGAGATGCGCATAGGACACGTGCTGAGATGGCGAAATCGCAGTCATCGAGTACTGCGGCCCCTTCCCCTGCATGAAATCGAAATGCGTCGCGTCGGTATAGTAGTAAAGTTTTTTCGGCTGCCACGCGTGAAGGCCTTCCATCAGGTTGCCGTACCACAGTCTGTCCTCGGGCGCGGCCACCTGCTCGGGGAACCACGTCGGGTCGCCCGCAATATCGAATGCCTCGGTGGCGATCACGGACGACGCCTGATGATCCTCGTGATTCTCGCCGACTACAGTCGCGGGCAGCATCGTGATGACGACATCGGGCCTCGTCAGTCGAATGAACCGCACCGCCTCGCCGAGCGAGCTACCGTGATTCGACGTCTCCAGCGACCGAAGCACGTCGGCGAGATCCTGACTCGGCGTGTCCGGCGCGCGGAGGAAAAAAACGTTGGTGATCCCGATCGACGCCAGCGCCTGTCGTGTCTCGATCTCACGGATCTCGCCGAGCGAGCGCGCCTGCTCGTTGCCGACGAGATTCTGACCAGCGTCACCGCGAGTGGTGAGAACGACTGCTACCCGCCGGTGTTCGTCGAGTACGGCGCGAGCGAGATAGCCCGCGATGGTGGACTCGTCGTCGGGGTGCGGGGCGATCACGAGGATGTCCGCCTTGAACCT
>CAMLDY010000088.1 GCA_946478895.1 uncultured Gemmatimonadota bacterium | reverse complement strand
CGCGCTACCCGAACAAGATGGCGGCGCTCCTTCCCGCGCTGTGGATCGTGCAGCGCGAGCACCGCTGGGTGAGCGAGGAGGCGATGGTCGAAGTTGCCGAGCTGCTCGAGCTGACACCTGCCTACGTGAAGGGCGTGGTGACCTTCTACACCATGTACCACCAGCATCCGGTCGGCAAATATTTCATTCAGGTATGCACGACTTCTCCGTGCGGAATTTGCGGCGCGGAAGATGTCGTCAAAGCGTTTCTGCGTCACACCAACACCGGCGAGCTCGGCATCACTTCACCCGACGGGAAGTTCACGGTCATCGAAGTCGAGTGCCTGGGCGCCTGCGGGTTCGCGACGCCTGTAATGATCAACGAAGAGTTCATTGAATCAGTGTCAGCAGACAAAGTTCCCGAACTTCTCGCACGACTTACATAATGGGCTTTCCGCACCACCCGCATCCAAGAGAGACGACCGTCCTCTCCAAGTATTTTGGAGACGCTGAGGCGCGCACCCTCGACGGCTGGAAGAAGCGCGGCGGCTACAAGGCGCTCGAGAAAGCCCTTGGAATGCAGCCCGCCGAAATAGTCAACATCGTCAAGGAATCGGGACTGCGCGGCCGCGGGGGCGCCGGTTTCCCGACGGGAATGAAGTGGTCATTCATGAAGCCCGGCGATGGAAAACCGCACTACCTGTGCTGCAACGCCGACGAATCAGAGCCCGGCACCTTCAAGGACCGCGAGCTGATGCGCTGGACGCCGCACGCGCTCGTCGAAGGCTGCGCCATCGGTGCCTACGCGATTGGCGCCGAGACGGCGTACATCTATATCCGCGGCGAGTTCACCGAGCCGCTGTACTGGATGGAGAAGGCGGTGAAAGAAGCCTACGCCGCCGGCATCATCGGCAAGAACGCGATGGGCACCGGCAAGCGCATCGACGTCCACGTTCACAAGGGTGCCGGCGCTTACATCTGCGGCGAAGAAACCGCGCTCATGAACTCCCTCGAGGGCAGGCGCGGCAATCCACGGATCAAGCCCCCGTTCCCGGCAGTCTCGGGCGTGTTCGGAATGCCGACGACGATCAACAACGTCGAAACGCTCATCGCGTCGGCTCCGATTCTTCTGAACGGCGCGGACTGGTACAAGAAGATGTCGCTGTCGAGTCCGAAGAGCACCGGCACCAAGCTCTTCTCGGTATGCGGCAACGTACAGCGCCCCGGCACCTACGAAGTGGTGCTCGGCTTTCCGTTCAAGGAATTCCTCTACGATCTCTGCGGCGGCCCGCTGCACGGCCGGAAATTCAAGGCGGTGATTCCGGGCGGAGCCTCGGTACCGATCCAGACGATGGAAGAAGCGGAAGCCACGCTCATGGATTACGAAGGCTTCGTCGCGCAGGGCTCGATGCTTGGCTCGGGGGGAGTGATCGTGATCGACGACGCGCAGCCGATGGTCACTGTGATTGCGCGCATCGCGCGCTTCTTCGCCCACGAGAGCTGTGCCCAGTGCACCCAGTGTCGCGAAGGCACAGCCTGGACGACCAAGATCATGGAGCGCATTCGCGACGGGGAAGGCACCATGGAAGATCTCGACACCCTGCTCGACATCGCAGAGCAGATGACGGGCAAGACCATCTGCGTGCTGAGTGATTCGTGCGCGGTGCCGGTGGTGTCCGGCATCAAGAAGTTCCGCGGTGAGTTCGAGGCGTTGATCCAGGGCCGCCGATTCCACCCCGTGACCGCGGCGGTGGCGTAATGGCAGAGCAGAAGATGGTGAGCCTCACGATCGAAGGTCGGCCGGTGACAGTTCCGGAAGGGACAACGATCCTCGAGGCGGCCAAGCTGGCGGGAATTCTGATTCCGCACTACTGCTATCATCCGGGTTTGCCGGTCGCCGGAGTTTGCCGGATGTGCCTCGTCGAAGTCGAGAAGGCGCCGAAGCTCGCGCCGTCGTGCGCAACGACCGTCGCCGAAGGCCAGGTTGTGCACATCTACTCCGACAAGTCGCTCGACGCGCGCAAAGGCGTGCTCGAGATGCTGTTGATCAACCATCCGCTCGACTGCCCGATCTGCGATCAGTCAGGCGAGTGCGAGCTGCAGGACTACACCTATCAGGAAGGCCGCGAAGATTCGCGCTACCGTGAACCGAAGCGCTTCAATCCTGCCGAGGATTTCGGCGGCGACGTCATCTACGTTCCGAACCGCTGCATTCTGTGCACGCGCTGTGTTCGGTTCATGGACGACGTGGCGCACGAGCCGACCCTCAACGTCAGTGAGCGGGGCGACCGTGCATTGATCGGGAAGTTCGAGGGACGTGACATGACCCATCCGTGGGCTGCCAACGTCATCGACCTCTGCCCCGTCGGCGCACTGCTGTCCAAGGATTTCCTGAACAAGGCCCGCGCGTGGGAGCTCGATCGCACCGCGTCGATCTGCCCCAATTGCACCCAGGGCTGCAACGTGATGATGGAGACGCGCGAGAATCAGATCGTGCGCATGAAGCCGCGGCCCAACGAGAACGTGAACGCTTTCTTCATGTGCGACTGGGGCCGGCTCAACTACCGCTGGATGAACGAGAAGAACCGCGCCGAGCGGCCGATGGTGCGGCAGGGCGCATCTCTCGCGGCAACGAGCTGGGAAATGGCTATCAGCGCCGCTGCTCGCGCGCTTAGTGGAAAGAAAGTATTCGTCGCGGCGTCGCCGATGCTGTCCAACGAATCGCTGTTCCTGCTCAGCGAGCTGATGCAGGGCGGGAGCGGCGCGTTTCGGGTTCTGGAGGGCGAGGAAGCCCCCCTTCCGGGCGTCGAAGACCTCGCGCTGCGGCGCGAGCGCGCCGCCAACGTTTACGGTGCGGAGAAGCTGGGATTCAGGAAGACTCGTGATCTGCTCGGTGGAATGGGGCAGGGCGATGTCCTCGTCATCGCCGGCGAAGATCTCGCCGGCATCGATCCCGCCGCGCTTTCACGCGCGGGAGACGTCATCGTCATCAGCTCGGTTCTTCCCGAGGCAGCCGCTGCGCGCGCATCGGTCGTACTTCCGATCGCCAATTTCGCCGAGGAGGAAGGAACGGTCACCAACCTGCGCGGACGGGTGCAGCGCTTCACCCAGGCGCGCCAGGCGCCGGGCGAGACGCGCCCAAGCTGGCTGGTGTTGGGCGACCTGCTTGGCGCGCTCGGCAAGCAATCGAGCTTCTTCCTGCCGTCCGAGGTTTTCGCGCGGCTCGCAAGCGTGAACAAATCGTTTGCCGGCCTGAGCTACGACACCATTGGGTTCAAGGGCCTGCCGATGGCTGATGCGCCGTCCGGCCCCAAGACGCCAGTCGCGGTGGGAGCAGCATGACCGTCATTCATGGCTTCAGCGCCCTGTTTCAGGTTGCGGATCCAAATCTGCCGCCGGTCAGCGGGCTCGCGTTCTGGCTGTTCACCATTTTGAAGATGATCGTCATCTTCACCATCTACATGGTCGGCGTGGCGATGTTGACTCTCGCCGAGCGCAAGATCTCGGCGTGGATTCAGGATCGCCATGGGCCGAACCGGGTCGGGAAAGGCTGGCTGCAACCCGCCGCTGACGGTCTCAAGAACTTCATGAAGGAAGAGACCATGCCCGGTGGGGTGAACAAGGTGCTCTTCGTTCTGGCGCCGATCATGTCGTTCATTCCGGCGCTGACTACGTGGTGCGTAATTCCCTTCGGCGCACCGATTCCGACCCGCTGGGGACGCATAGATCTGGTGGTGGCGGATTTGCCAGTGGGCTTCCTCTTCATCCTGGCAGTCGCGTCCCTCGGCGTCTATGGAGTCGTGCTCGCCGGATGGTCGTCGAACAACAAGTACGCGCTGCTCGGTGGCCTTCGCTCGAGCGCGCAGATGGTGTCGTATGAGATTTCGCTCGGGCTGTCCACGATCCCGGTGCTTCTTCTCGCCGGCAACGTAACCCTCGACTCGATCATCAACCAACAGGTCTGGGGTGGCTGGAACGTCGTCAACCTCACCATCGCCTTTTTCATATTCATAGTCGCCGCGTTCGCGGAGACGAACCGCCTCCCGTTCGACCTGCCGGAGGCCGAGTCGGAGCTGATCGCCGGGTACCACACCGAGTATAGCGCGATGAAGTTTTCTCTGTTTTTCATCGCGGAGTACGCCAACATGGTAACCGCGAGTGCGCTGATGGCGACTTTGTTCTTCGGCGGTTGGGATGTGCCTTTCACGGCACGCGACAACATCGGTCCCTACAGCGGCTGGTTGTCGTTGCTGTCGATCGGGATCTTTCTCGCCAAAGTTCTCTTCTTCGTGTTCGTGTTCATGTGGGTGCGGTGGACGCTACCGAGGTTCCGGTACGATCAGCTGATGTCACTCGGCTGGAAGTTCATGTTGCCGCTCGCACTCGTGTACATCGTGGTGATCGCGGCGCTGATGCTTGGCTTGAGCGCGGCGGGGATCGCGCAGGGCACGATGTACGCGGCGATTCTCGGCTCGGCAAACATCCTCTTCATCGTCGTGCTCTTCGCGATTCTGGATCGAGGCCGATTGATAAGTCCGGCCTATGGCAGAATGAATCCGAGGGAGATCGACCGGATGCGGCGCCTGGATTCGCGGCGCGCGGTCGCTGCGGGAGCAATCAGATAATGGCAATCGGAGTGAAAGTGGTGGAGAGACCGATCGAGGATGTGAGCTACATCCGGGCGACTCTCCGTGGCATGGCGCTGACTGTAAAGCATCTCTTCGACGTCAACGGCCGTGTCACGACCCAGTATCCGGAAGAGAAGTCGCCGATCTCGCCACGCTGGCGTGGAACGCACCGCATGCTCACCACCGAGACGGGCAAGGCGAGATGTGTCGCCTGCGGGCTCTGTCCGACCGTGTGTCCCGCCAACTGCATCAAGCTTGTGCCAGGCGAGGACGAGGAGGGGAATCGCTATCCACTCGTCTTCGAGATCGACGAGTTCCGCTGCATCTTCTGCGGCTACTGTCAGGAGGTTTGTCCGGAGGAGGCGATCCACGTCGGGCGCCACTACGAAAACTCCGAGTATAGCAGGGAAGGCTTCGTCTACGATCTGCAGCGGTTGATGGCCCAGACCCATCCTGTCTGTGAGATGTGGGACCCTGAAGATCCGAAAGGCCAGTAATGGATCCACACTACCCGCTCTTCTACGTCTTCCACTTCTATCTGTTCGGCGTGATCGCGCTCGCCTCCGCACTGGCGTTCGTCACGCGGAAGAGTCCCGTCGCCGCCGCGCTGTGGCTCGTAAACACGATGTTCGCCCTCGCCGCGCTGTATGTGATGCTCGACGCCCAGTTCATCGGAGTGATGCAGGTGCTGGTCTACGCCGGCGCGATCATGGTGGTGTTTCTGTTCGTGGTCATGCTGCTCAACCTCGGCGATCCGTCGGCACTGGCGGAGGCGCGCGGCAAGTGGTGGAAGTTCGTCGCCGGGCTGGTGGGCCTTGGCTTGCTAAGCGAGGTCATGGTGATCCTGCGCGTCAAACTGCCGCAGCAGCTGGTCGTGCCGCGTGGATTCAACGAGCAGCAGATCCAGAAGCTCAACGTCGTCGGCACCATCGCTGAGCCACTGTTCAGGGATTATCTGCTCGCGTTCGAGCTGACTAGCGTCCTGCTGCTGGTTGCGATCGCGGGCGCGGTGGTGCTCGGACGAGGGAGGGCCGCCGGTGCTCGCTGAATCGCTCGCGCTGACCGCGGCGCTGTTCATCATCGGAGTGATCGGCGTCCTCGTCCACCGGAACGCTATCATCATCTTTATGTGCGTCGAGCTCATGCTCACCGCTGTGAACCTGACCTTCGTCGCGTTCTCGCGTTATTACGGTGCGGCGGGCCAGGTATTCGTGGTGTTCGTCATGACTGTCTCCGCAGCTGAGGCGGCAGTAGGGCTCGCGATCATCATCGGGATCTTTCGCCACCGCCAGACAGTGGACCTGAAGGACATCAACCTGCTGAGAGGCTGATGCTGCTTCAGACTGCGGCTGCTGCCGCCACGCAGACGAGCGCGCTTTCCGGCACGGTCGCCGAGTGGATGTGGCTGTTGCCCCTACTGCCGCTCCTCGGCTTCGTGGTCAACGGCCTGCTCTCGCTGAACAGCGCCCACTTCGGCCCGCGCGATCCAAACACACCCGGACATCACCCGCATAGCGAAGGCGCAGCGGAAGCGCCGGCCATCTCGCATGCGGAAGAAGCCGGCGCCGTCGGCGACGACCATCATGCGGTGAGGCGTCACCGGTGGGCGGGTCTTACCAGCTTTGTCGGTGTGGGTGTTCTGATTCTTTCGTTCGCCCTCGCTGCGATGATCTGGCGCGCGATGGTTGTCTCGCATCCCGACGCAGCGTTCATCCAGAGGTATTTCAGCTGGATGCCGGTCGGCGATCTGCAGATCGACGCGGCGTTCCAGCTCGACCAGCTGTCGATGGTGATGATTCTGGTTGTAACCGGCGTCGGCGCCCTCATTCACGTCTTCAGCATCGGGTACATGCGCGACGACCCGAGCTATCCGCGGTTCTTTGCCTACCTCAACCTGTTCGTGTTCTTCATGCTCGTGCTGGTGATGGGAGCGAACTATCCCGTGGTGTTCGTCGGTTGGGAAGGCGTTGGTCTGTGCTCCTATCTGCTGATCGGCTTCTGGTTCAACGACAAGGCCAACGCGGATGCGGGGAAGAAGGCATTCGTCGTCAACCGTATCGGCGACGTCGGATTCCTGATCGCGATGTTCATCCTGTTCGCGAACATCGGCGTGCTCGATTTCGTGAGCGTCAACGCGAGAGCCATCGAGCTGGGAGCTGGCAGCGCGCTGGTGACGACGATCTGTCTCTTCCTCTTCCTCGGGTGCACCGGGAAGAGCGCGCAGATACCGCTCTACATCTGGTTGCCGGACGCGATGGCTGGCCCGACGCCAGTCTCGGCGCTGATCCACGCCGCCACGATGGTCACCGCCGGCGTTTACCTGATCGCCCGCAGCGCCGCGCTGTTCTCACTTTCTCCGGTAGCATCACTGACCGTCGCCGTGGTGGGCGCAGTGACGGCGATCTTCGCGGCGACGATTGGTCTCAAGCAGTGGGACATCAAGAAAGTGCTGGCGTACTCTACGATCTCCCAGCTCGGGTACATGTTCGTCGGCGTCGGAGTGGGCGCTTATGTCGCGGGGATGTTCCATCTCGTGACCCACGCATTCTTCAAGGCTTTGTTGTTCCTCGGGTCGGGCTCGGTGATCCACGCCATGCACGCGGCTTATCACCACACCCACAGCCACGAGGATGCGCAGGACATGCGCAACATGGGCGGGCTCAAGCGGTACCTGCCGGTCACCTGCGTACTGATGTGGATTGCGACGCTGGCGATCTCGGGCATCCCGCCGTTCGCGGGGTTCTTCTCCAAGGACGAAATCCTTGGCTCCGTCTTCGCGCGGGCTCAGGGATCGACGCTGGCGTCGGCATCCTGGCTCGGAATACCTGGTGACGTCCTGCTTTACGCGATCTACGTCATCGGCCTCGCTGCCGCTTTCCTCACCGCCGTATACATGACGCGCATGATGCTCTACACCTTCCATGGCCCTGTGCGCACCGGCGCCGAGGAGGAGAAGCACCTGCACGAAGCTCCGTGGGTCATGACGGGGCCGCTGGTGGTTCTGGGAATTCTCACGATTGTCGGTGGCTGGCTCAACCTACCCGGAGTGATCACCGACCTGGTGCCCGTCGGGCCGAGCGAGACACTCGCGCACTGGCTGGAGCCGGTGGTCGGCGTTCCGACTGATCGCGTCGCCGGTACCGCGGCGCACATCGCCGCGAGCACCGAGGAGCTGCTGATCGGCGCGGCGGTCGTCATTGCCGTCGCGGGCATCTTGCTGGCCTTCGCGCGCCTCAAGCCGGCCCGGCTGGTGCCGAAGCGCGATGCGCTCCCGGAGCACGGGTTCGAACGCATCGTCGCCGAGAAATACTACGTCGACGAGGGTGTAGAGAAGGGAATCGTGAGGCCGGCGTACGCGGTCTCGAGAGGATTCCTCTGGCGTCTCGTCGACAACGGATTGATCGACGGCTTCTTCGTCAACGGCAGCGCGGCGCTCGCGCGGGGATTCGGGTGGCTCGGCTCGAGACTCCAGACCGGCAATCTCGGCATCTATGCGTGGGTATTTATTGCCGGGGCTCTCGCCATGCTGGGCGCCTTCACCCTCAGATGATCTGATCATGGCCAGCTTTCTCGATTCGATCGGATACAACGGGTGGATCCTGCCGGCGCTGCTCCTCATACCGATGGTCGGAGCCGTGATCGTGTTGCTGATTCCGGCGCGTGCGTCGGCCGACGCACAGGCCGTGGAGACACCGGCCGCGCGCCGGGTGGCGTTCCTGATTTTCCTGGTCGAATTCATCGTCTCGCTCGGCCTCTGGTGGTCGTTCAACCCCGCTGACACCGGTTGGCAGGCGGCAATCGACGTCGCCTGGATTCCCTCCTGGGGGATTCGATTCACCCTCGGGATCGACGGCATCGCTCTGATGATGGTGCTTCTCACGACTTTCCTCATGCCGCTTTCGGTGCTCGGAAGCTTCACCGGGATCCGGACGAAAGTGCGAAGCTACTACGCCCTGCTCCTTGTCCTGACCAGTGCGATGATCGGCGTGTTTCTGGCGCGCGATCTATTCCTCTTCTACGTGATGTGGGACATGATGCTGGTACCGATGTATTTCATCATCGGCATCTGGGGCGGAGAGCGGCGCATCTACGCCAGCATCAAGTTCTTTGTTTATACCTTCCTCCCATCGCTGCTGATGCTGGTGGCGATCATCTATCTGGGGCTGCACGTCAGAACCGCCGCAGGCACGCCCGATTTCAGCTACGATCACATCCTGGCCGTCGGAGGCGTGCCGACGCGGACGGCGCTCTGGCTGTTCAGCGCGTTCTTTCTCGCCTTCGCGGTCAAGGTGCCAATGTTCCCGTTCCACACCTGGCTCCCCGACGCGCACGTCGAGGCACCAACTGCGGGGTCGGTGGTTCTTGCGTCGATCATGCTCAAAATGGGTACCTTCGGATTCCTCCGTTTCGCGGTGCCGCTGTTTCCGGGAGCGGCGATGAATCCGACCGTGCGAATGATCATTCTCGTTCTCGCGGTGACGGGCATCATCTACGGCGCGCTGGTCGCAATGGTGCAGCCCGATTTCAAGAAGCTCGTCGCGTACTCCTCGGTAAGTCACCTTGGCTTCGTGATGCTGGGCATCTTCGCGCTCACCTTGCAGAGCGTCCAGGGCGCGCTGATGGTCATGATCAACCACGGTCTCTCGACCGGCGCGCTGTTCCTCCTCGTCGGAATAATGTACGAGCGCCGTCATACGCGGCTGCTCGACGCCTACGGCGGAATCGCCCGCGTCGGACCGATGTTCGCCGCTCTGTTGACCTTCGTCTCGCTGAGCAGCATCGGATTGCCCGGCACCAACGGGTTCGTTGGGGAATTTCTGGTGCTCATCGGATCGTACCGCACCTATCCAGTGTTGGCCATCGTCGCCACCCTCGTGGTGATCTTCGCCGCCGTTTATCTGCTGTGGGCTATCCAGCGGATCATCTACAATCCGCTCGACAAGCCCGAGAACGCGCACTTCCCTGACCTGAACCGTCGAGAGCTGGCATTGATGGTTCCGCTCGTCGCCGCAATCATCTGGCTTGGAGTTTACCCCGCGCCAGTCCTCCGCCGCATGGAGGGGTCCGCGCAGCTACTGGTGAACAGAGTCCAGACCGGTGAAAACGTAGCCACCGCGGCCGAGGCTACCCGCTGATGCAATTCGACCTGAACATGCCCGCGCAGCTCACCGGTGCGCTCGGACCGGATCTGCTGCTGATGGGCGGCGCGATGCTGCTACTGCTTTGGGCGGGCTGGCGCCGAGAAAGCGACGAGCACCAGCGCAGCGTCGGCATTCTCAGCATGGCGCTCTGCATTTTCACGATGGTTGCGGTCGGCTACTACGCCTGGCGCGGCTATACAGCTACGACTGGCGCGGTCGCGGTCGACAATTTCCGGTGGGCAGTCGACGAGATTCTGCTGATCGCCACGCTGGGAACCATCGCGATGTCGCTCGATTACAACCGCCGCGAGGGGATAACGCCAGGGGAGTCACACGTCCTGCTGTTGCTCGCGACATCGGGGATGATGATCCTTGCCGCGGCCCGTGATCTGATCATCGTGTTCCTCGGCATCGAGCTGATGTCGATCGCCGTCTACGTTCTGGTTGGACTCAACCGCCGGAGAGAGAGATCGGCGGAAGGCGCCATCAAGTACTTCCTGCTCGGCGCGTTCTCGACGGCGTTCCTGTTGTATGGAATCGCGCTCGTCTATGGCGCGACGGGGGCTACGAACTTCGTCGCGATCAAGACGAATATCGTGCGATTCACCCTCGGCCACGATCCGTTGCTGCTGGTTGGGATCGCGCTGATTGTAATTGGATTCGGCTTCAAGGTCGCGGCAGCGCCGTTTCACATGTGGGCGCCCGATGTGTACGAGGGCGCTCCGACGCCGATCACCGCCTACATGGCTGCAGCCGTGAAAGCTGCGGCGTTCGCGGCCTTTTTCCGCCTCTGGCTCGAGGCGTTCCCAACGCTGCTCACGCAGTGGCACGAGGCGGTGTGGTGGCTCGCGGCCATAACAATGGTGGTCGGCAACGTCGTCGCGCTCGCGCAGCGCAACATCAAGCGACTGCTCG
>CAMLDY010000087.1 GCA_946478895.1 uncultured Gemmatimonadota bacterium | reverse complement strand
AAGCTCCCCAGCATGTACCACCAGTTCAAGCAGCTGGCCGACATCGACATCACCAGGGAGCCGATGGAGGTCGGCCCGACGACGCACTACGTGATGGGTGGCATCCGCGTCGATGCCGACACCCAGATGTCGACGGTGCCCGGGCTATTCGCCGCCGGCGAGTGCGGCGCCGGCCTCCACGGCGCGAACCGACTCGGTGGAAATTCGCTGTCCGATCTGCTGGTGTTCGGAATGCGCGCGGGGAAATACGCGACGGAATACGCGGGACGGCAGTCGACGCCCCGCGCCGATGCGCAGCAGGCGGACGCCATCGTCCAGGCTGCGCTCGCGCCGTTCGAGCGTTCCGGTGGCGAGAATCCGTATCAGGTGGAGCACGATCTGCAGTCGATGATGCAGGAGCTCGTCGGCATCGTCAGGCGCGAAGAAGAAATGCGGCGTGCGCTCGATGCGCTCAGGACCCTGAAGGAGCGGGCGGCGAAGGTTTCGGTGACCGGTAACCGGGAGTACAATCCGGGATGGCACACCGCGCTCGACGTCCAGAACCTGCTCACGGTTTCCGAGATCATCGCGCGGTCAGCGTTGGAGAGAAAGGAAAGTCGCGGCGGCCACTTCCGTGACGACTTTCCGGAAAAGGATCCGAATTACGGGAAATTCAACATCGTCATCAAGCGCGGCTCGGGCGGGGAGATGCAGGTGACCCGCGAGCCGATTCCCGAGATGCGGGAAGATCTGAAGAAGATCATCGAGGAGAACAAGTAATGGCCGGCTCCGCGAGCGAATCACTGGCGCGCAATGTTGTCGAAAGCGGGCAGCGGGCTGCGGCGCGCAGCAACACCAGCGCCGGCACTCAGGCGCGCCGCGCGACGTTCCGGGTCTGGCGGGGCGCAGGTCCGACAGGCGCGCTCCAGGATTATTCGACCGAAGTATCGGAGGGCATGGTCGTCCTCGATGCGATCCATCGAATCCAGGCGGAGAGCGCGTCTGATCTGGCGGTGCGCTGGAACTGCAAGGCGGGGAAGTGCGGCTCGTGCTCGGCGGAGATCAACGGCATGCCGCGCCTGATGTGCATGACGCGATTGAGCGAGCTCGATCTGAATGAGCCGGTGACCGTCGAACCGATGCGGGCATTTCCGCCGCTCAAGGATCTGGTCACCGACGTGTCTTCCAATTTCCGCGCCAAAAAGCGAATCAGGAAATTCACGCCGCGCCCACCCGATTCTCCCGACGGTACCTGGCGGATGGCGCAGTCCGACGCCGATCGCGTTCAGGAATTCAGAAAGTGCATCGAGTGCTTCCTCTGCCAGGATGTCTGTCACGTGCTCAGGGATCACCGCCTCCACGAGCAGTTCGTCGGCCCGCGGCTGCTGGTGCACGCCGCGCAACTGGAGATGCACCCGCTCGACATTCTCGATCGCCGCGACGAGCTCAAGGAGAGCCACGGCATCGGCTACTGCAACATCACCAAGTGCTGCACCAAGGTTTGTCCGGAGAACATCACCATCACCGACAACGCCATCATTCCGCTGAAGGAGCGCGTCGTCGACAGGCACTTCGACCCCCTCGCGAAACTCGTGCGGCTGGTGCGGGGTAGGAAGGCGGGACGGGGGATGGGGGATGGCGGAAGCGGAGGTACGGCGCCGTGAGAGAACAGTTCCAGCTCAAGCCGATTTCCAGGGAGGCGATCCCGGGCGCGATTCAGAAGGCGGAGCGGTATCGTCTGCTCAATGAGTCGCGAGCCGCAGAGAGCATTTGCCGTGACATCCTCGACATCGATCCGGAAAATCAACAGGTCCTGGTCATGCTCGTGCTGGCGTTGACGGACCAGCTCGCCGAGGGGCACGCGACGGTGATGAAGGGAGTGAAGGAAGTTTTGCCGCGCATCACCGATGCGTATCAGCGCTTTTACTATACCGGGATCGTCTCGGAGCGGAGCGGACAGGCTTACCTGCACCGCGGCGGAATGGGGAGTGGCGGAATGGCCTACGACGCACTGCGGCAGGCAATGGAGTGGTACGAGAAAGCGGAAGAAATCCGGCCCGCCGGAAACGACGATTCGATCCTGCGCTGGAATACCTGCGCGCGCCTCATCAACACCAACTCGCACGTCACTGCTCACACTGAATCAGCTTACGAACCAGCTTTGGAAGATTAGATGCGATCTGTAGTCAGAAACTCCGTGGCAGCGCTCCTTTTTTCCGCCGCTCCGCTCCTCGCTCAGCAGAAGACCCCTTCGCCGGCGGCGCCCCAGCCAAAAGCACCCAAGGCTGCGATCGTCGGGAGAGTCCTCGACAGTCTCAACGGCCGCTACCTTGCCGGCGCGGACGTCATCGTTCAGGGCGCCAAGGCAACTCTGGTGACCGACTCGGCGGGCAGATTCTCCGTGGACAGCCTGGCCCCGGGCACCTATCAGATCGGAGTGTTTCACCCGTTGCTCGACACGCTCGGCATCTCGCTGGCGTCCCAGCCGTTTCATGTCGGCGCCGACAGCGTGAGCTACGTCGTACTTTCGGTGCCGTCGGCGAGGACGATGATCCGCTCGGCGTGCACGCACGTTAATCCACGTCTGCGTGGATCTTCAGCTGTGATCGGTCACGTCATCGATCCCGAGTCTCTGCAGCCAGTCTCAGGCGCGGACGTCTCGATTGCGTGGACGGAGATCGAGGCGTCCAAGGAAATCGGCGTCCGCCGCACGCCCCGCGTGCTCCGCGACAGCACCGACGAGCGTGGAAAGTTCAGCATCTGCGGGTTGCCGAACTCGATGAAGGCGACGCTCCAGGCGCGGAAGGGAAACGCGGTCACCGCCGAGATTCCGATCGAGCTCGGCGAAGACGATGCGGAGCTGTTCGCGCGCACGATGCTGCTGGCAAAAGTTGATTCGGGTGCCAAAACCGGGAAGGCGGTTGTGTCCGGACGCGTCATTCTCGAGGGTGCGCCGTCCAACGCCGGCAGCCGCGTCGAGGTGGTCGGTACCGACAAGGTTGTGTTGACCAACGAGAAGGGAGATTTCACGATCCGCGATCTGCCCTCCGGCAGCCACGTGCTGCTGGCACGCCACCTGGGATTCGGGGCCGAGACGGTGCCGGTCGATTTGTCCTCGCACGAGGCCGAGCGCGTCAGCATCAAGCTCCCGAAGTTCGTGGCGGCGCTCGATCCGGTACTGGTCACGGCACGGCGGGTGGCCAGCCTGGACAAGGTTGGCTTCACCCAGCGCAAGAAATCCGGCCAGGGTTACTATCTCGGCCCCGAGCAGATCCAGGCGATGCACCCAAACCAGCTCACCGACATCCTTCGCGTCGTGCCGAGTCTGCGCGTCAGCTACAGCCCCACGGGCGACGTCGTGACGGGCTCTCGCGGCGTGGGCGGCGGCAACTGCGTGCAATACTACGTCGACGACATGCCTTGGCAATCCGCCACCCCAGGCGACATCAACGATTTCATTAACGGCCGCGAAGTCGTCGGAGTCGAGGTCTATTCCGGGCCGGGCGTCCCGGCGCAGTACACCCAGGGAATGCGGGACTGCACGACCGTCGTGATCTGGACGAAGTTCAAGATTCGGGATTAGTTGTCGGGAGTGGGCCGGCAAAAACTCTTTCCCGGAGTCGAAGATGAAATTCCCAGCACGCACGGTGATGCTCGGCATCGCGCTCGTCGCGACCGCTTGCTCCTCGGCGCAGCGCGCGAGAAACGCGGTGGCCGTCGCCAACGCCATCATGTACAACACCGGCGGCGCGCCAATCGGCACCGCGCAGCTCACCCAGGATCAGAACGGCCTGGTGTTCGTCGAGATCGCCAGTATCTCTCTGCCGGCGGGAGTCCACGGAATTCATTTTCACGATGTCGGCAAGTGCGACGTCGGAACGACTCCGGCTTTTTCCAGCGCGGGCGGCCACTACAATCCGATGGCGAGGCAGCACGGGCTAGAGAATCCCAACGGCCCGCACGCGGGCGACAATCCGAACATCACGATTCCTGACAACGGCGTTGGGCGCGTGTCGTTCAGCACCGACCGCGTCTCGCTCACACCTGGCACGACCTCGCTACTCGACGCCGATGGCAGCGCGCTCGTCATTCACGCCGCTGCCGACGATCAGGTCAGCAATCCGGCGGGGAACAGCGGCGCGCGGATCGCGTGCGGTGTGGTGAAAGCGCTGCCCTGAGGGCTAGCGCGACAACGCGTGGGGGCGACCGCGACCGCGCTTCTGCTCGTAGAGCGCGGTATCGGCCTGCGCCAGCAGATCGGCGAGCATCGTTCCTTCCGCCTTGGAACGTGTAGCGCCAACGCTTAACGACAGCTCGTAGCCGCGCTGGGCTTCCTCGTTATGGGAGTCGACGCGAGCTTTGATGCGCTCGCAAACCAGCTCCGCGGTCTGGTCGGAATCGACGGTCAACAGCGCCACGAACTCGTCGCCGCCGAGCCGCGCGATGATGTCTGCTTCACGGCAGCTCTCGCGGAGCACCCGCGCCGTATCGATCAGCGCGCGGTCGCCGGCGAGGTGGCCGTAGGTGTCGTTGATGTACTTGAGATGATCGACGTCGATGAAGATCATGAGGACGTCACGCTCGAGGCGCATGGCGAGCTTGAGCGCCTGCTCGGAGAGAGTGATGAACGCGCGCCGGTTGGGGAGTCCTGTCAGCTCGTCGACGAGCACCAGCGCCTTGAGGTCGTCTTCGGCGCGCTTCCGCGCCGAGATGTCGTGATACATCGCGTACACGCGTCCGGGCTGATCGACGACCCCAAACGGCGTGGCCGAAATGGACACCCAGAATGCGTGGCCATCCTTGTGCCGGCGCAACGCTTCGGCGGTGAGCTTCTCGCCCGCCGCGACCCGCTCGGTGAGGTTCTCGGCTTCCTCGACGAGCTCGCCCGGGACGATCAGATCGTTGATGTTGGCGCCGACCGCGTCGTCTTCGCCGTACCCGAACATGCTGGTGAACTGGCCGTTGATGCGGATGATGCGATCGTGTTCGTCGAGGATGGCGATTGCTTCGGGCGCGTTCTCGAAGAGTGCGGCGAAGTACACGTTCTGGGTCTGCAGCGCATCATAGAGACTCTTGCGGTCGGTCACATCGATCGCGATGCCGACGGTTCCACTGATGCGGCCGTCGGCCGCGCGCAGTGGCTCGACTCGAGTCTCGAACGATCGCCCGCGCCAATCCGTTTCGTAGCGCACGAGCTCTCCCTGGAGAGCCCGAAGGTGCGCGGCCAGCGGAGTGAACCGAGGATCCCTCGTCTTCAGGACCTCGTAGAGCGTCATCCCGACCTGCTCGTTCGGCTTGCCGCCGATGAGATGGAGTCCAGCGCCCTGCGAGAAGGTGATGTTGAGGTGCGCGTCGGTCGACCACAGGTTGACGGGAACCGACTCCAGCATGAAGCTGAGCCGGCGCTCGCTGTCGAGACCGTTCTGGCGCAGGCCTGGAGCCGCGGATTCCGATGCCGGCCCGCGCTTTCCCAACACTCGCTTGATGAGGTTGGCGACGGGGGCAAATGGGCGTGTCACGAAAGAACGAGAGCTCAACTTGCCTCCCATTCTCTCATCGGGAACGCGCCCGCGCAATGATTTCCGCGCCCAGCCGGTCCACGCCGTGTTTAGCGGCTGCCGCCGCGATAGGTGATCTTCCAGATCGTCCCGCCGGTGTCGTCGCTAATGAACAACGATCCATCCGGCGCCTGGGCAACTCCGGTCGGGCGCTTCGTGCCTCTCGCTGCGCGCGAAGTTCCCGGGTTGGGATTGAATCCGTCGGCAAAAGTCGTCCACGATCCGGCAGGTTTTCCGGCCCGAAAAGGCACGAAGACCACTCTATATCCGGCCTGTGGCAGCGGCGCCCTGTTCCAGGACCCGTGAAACGCGATGAAAGCGCCACCGCGATACGAAGCGGGGAACTGTGTTCCCGTGTAGAACACCATCCCGTTGGGGGCCCAGTGCCCCGGAAACGCCATCAGCGGCTCGGTCTTCTCCGTGCAGCGCGCCGTCTTGGTGCCGTCTCCTCTGTATTCGGGTGCGAGGACGAGAGCGCGCCTGTCGACATCGTAATAGCAGTAGGGCCAGCCGTAGTCGGCGCCGCGGGTGATCCGAACGAGCTCCTCGCCGGGATTCTCCGCGCTCTTCTCGGCGGTGAAAAGGGTTGGCCAGTTGTCATGGAGCTGGTCGCGGCCGTGCACTGTGGCGTAGAGATCGCCGTCGGCGGTTCTGGTCAGCGCCACCGAATTTCGCAGTCCCGTCGCGAAACGGCGGCCGTTGCTTTCTTCCTGGTGCAGCCGATTTGCGTCGAACTCCCAAATGCCCGCTCGCGTGTTGAGCTCGGTGCACGGGTCGTGGCCCTCGGACTGGCTTTGCCGATCTCGTACCTGGCAGGCGTTCGACGCCGAGCCGATGTTGACGAACAGCGATCCGTCCTGGAGCACGAAGTTGTGCGAGTGGTGCGACCCGCTCATCGGCAATCCTGTGACGATGGTGTCGGGTTTGCCGACCGGCGTCAGCGACCCGGAACCGATCCTGTAGCGGACGATGGAGTTGCCGGAAGTCGCGTAGAGATTGTTGCCCTCGAGAGCGATGCCGGTGCCCACGCCGGCGCCAAAGTGCTCTTTCACATCGGCTTTGCCGTCGCGGTTGGTGTCGCGCAACGCCACGATCCCGCCGCCCGCTTCGCCGCGCGACTGGGTGTTCACGAAGACATCTCCATTCGGCGCCACGACGAGGTGTCGCGCGCCGTTCACACCATCGGCGAACAACGTCGCGCAGAAGCCCTCGGGTAGCTCGAGACCCGCGGTGCACGCCGTGGCGCGTGGAGCGGGGCCCGTCTGACCCTGCGTCGTCGACATCGCTGTCAGGAAGAAAACGAACGCGAGCTTCTTATACATGGGCCGCTCCATGGACGCTGGGTGAGAAGGGTGAGGCGGAACAACGACGACTGAACGAGAGTTGATCACCACCCTCGTTCAGTCGCAGTCAGGTAATCAGGCAGCCCCGCACGCGGTGCGAACGCGTGCAGCATCTCGTGGCATGTAGATGGCGAGGGCGGTCGCCTTCTGTGTCGCCGATTTCGCGCCGATGGCCTCTCCGAGCACTTTGACGCCGCTCTTCGACTGCTCGACGGGATTGATGATGACTGCATTGGCACCGACCTTGGCGGCACCGTTCCGGATCTGGGTCTGGAGCTGATTGTCGGTCGTCCACACCGAGTTGCCGGACGCCTCGATCCAGGCGAGCTCGTAGTAGTCGTATGGTACGTCGGCGCGGCTGTTGTAGACGGCAATGGCGGCGGCGCAGGTGGGCGCGCGCTCCATCGCGGGGTTGATGTCGGTCGTCGTCTTCTTCACTCCGGCGCAGGCAGCGCTGACCGCGAGCGCGGCCCCGAGCGCGATCCCTTTGATGGCGTTCGTTGGTTTCATTTTGCACTCCGTTGTTGCTGGTGAACGACCCCGTCCTGATCGGGGTCCAAACACATCTCTTTTTGCAAGGCAGGGGCCGCTCAGCAGCAAAAACGGGCACCCCATCAAGGGAGTGCCCGCCGTACCCGCGTCTGCCGTCTGGATTGCCAGTCGAGCGTTAGGTAAGGTCGACCAATTACCCGTTGGGGCCGAGCTCGCGTAACGGACGGGACCCGGTCAGAATCATCCAATAACTACATGCAGCTGCTCGGGCCATCAGTCGTCACATCGATACTCATGTTCGCCCGGGCGGTGTACCCGTTGTCGTCAGTTACGTTGAGTTCGAGAATGTGAGAACCGAGCGAAAACGTTGGGTTGGTTGTCCACTCGTTGCCTGCCAAGCGAGTACCATCTAGGTACCACTGATATCCAAACGATGAGCTCGGGTTCGTGCCCGTGTCCGAAGTATAGCCGCAACTCGTAGCAAGATCTGGCGAGCGTTCCGACATACCAGAAATTGTTACCTGCCAATTCGGGACTATCGTCATCGCCAACGTATCAGCGCCATCTGCCTGAGACTGCGTTATTGCGCCAAGCACGAAGTAATCCGTTGTCACTGGCAAGGTCAACGACGAGGAAGTCTGATCTGTGAGCTCGCTGCCATCCTTAAACCAACGGTAAGAGTAAGGCCCGCTCGCGTTTTGCGCAGCAACGCTCCACGTTACATTCGTCCCGGGAGTAGGGGCAGCAGGGCCTTGGATCGATGTAGAGAGTCCTTTGCGATACGTGAGCATAACGCTCGCCACTCCATCGACTCCGTAGAAGGTTGGCGTACGACCTTCAGCCCGGTCGGAGAAGTATCCAGCCACGGGTGTTCCGGTGCCTGGAGTGTAGTAGAAGCTCACATCCACCTCTTTCGAGTCATATGTCGCCCAGTACCATTCGTCGATCTGGCCGCCGAGAGCGTCACCGGCTGCGTTCCAAACGGAGGAAACAAAGTAGTCGCCGCGCAGATTCTCAGCGGGAGCGGTAACCATTGCGTAGTAGGAAATCCATCCTCCGCCAGTAGCAGGCAGCAATATCGGACAATCCGATGGCTGAGTCACGTAGGCGTCGATTCTACTCCCGATCCATGCCGCACCCTCGACGCCCGAATACGTCACGGCGCAGTTTGAGCGGCGGCCGACCGTCTACGGGGCAACCTGCGCTCACGAGAGCGCATCCAAGCACAACCGCTGCGCGCGCGATAGAGACATTATTCATAACCGGATACCTCCGCGGGCTCGAAGCGCACCGGAATATCTGGTTTCCGTTTTACGCGAATGACATGATCGACGGTGCGCGTCACCCAACTCCATATCCCTACCTCGAGTTCGACGGGCTGTTCGGCGCTAGGTCTTTGCAGTGCGGATATGTCGTAGGCACCTGGGCCGGGGGGACCAAAAAAAACGGTGACTGTGCGGCCTATCGCTGGGCCACCCGCCGTACTAACCGCAGCCGGGAGCGAAAGGGACATTGACCAGCGCGCCGCGGCGGGACTGCCATCGCGAAAAGTTGGTAGAATGAGGCGCGGCACGGAATTCACTTTCGCCGCTGTGGCTCGCGCGGCGGCGTTTGCTGCGAATTCGGGGGTGACAGGTAGGTCCGTGCCGGCCCGAATTGCACGCCATACGAATTCACCGCCAGAAAACCTTGGTAAGCGGATGCCGCCGTTCTCAAGGCGGATATCCGTCGCGAAGGCTGCTATTCCGAGGAGCACTTGCGGCTCGTCACCGGCGCACAGTGGAACGAGCCACCAAGGACCATTTGTTCGTCGGGCGATGCCACCGTCGGACGTGTCTTGGACGGGTTCGTAGGGTGACTCCCCGTAATAAACTCGTGCGCAATCACGCAGTCGGGAACCGTCAATCTTCGAACCTCTTTGTGCCTCAAGCCGGGGCTGAAGTTTCGAAAAGCCATCTTGAATCCACGCGCGAGCAATCGCTCGCACTTGTGGCTCGCTCAATTCGTCTGCGTCAGTTGGTCCGGTCAAAGTGAACAAGCCGGCAGCTGTAAGCTGACTGGCAATTTCTGGAGTTAACAATGATGTGTCGGCCATGGCTAACGCTCTCGGTCTAGCCGCTGAAATGTCGTGCGAGCAGCCGGCCAGGAACGCTCCCGCTGTGACTAGGATGAGGCCTTGCGCAAGCGCATTTCGCTTCGGTCGCGCGTAGTACCGCGGTGTCTTTCGGGGAGAGGAAGTCTGGTTCATAATGATTCGCCCTCGTCTGCTCTGGTTGCGTCTCGCCCGTGATTCTGAAGCGGTCGAGGCTCTCTCATATTGCGACGTAAGCCTAGTTCGGAGCGTCGCCGCAACTAAGGGACCGCACGAGACGGTGCCGACTCCGCTTTTCTGCCACTCGGATGCCAATTTTATATCGTGATCCGCTCGCTAGCTCAATCCATGCAGAATGGCGTGTGCAACGCCCGTCAGACTCTCTTGTCCCGCTCCGAGCAAAATCAGCGTCATCGCCCACGGCGCATTTCAGTGGCCATCTTCGCTCGACAGCAAAGCGAGAGCGGATTGCGCTCCATTCTTCGCCAGTTCGATGTGGTCTACACAAGATCGTGGGCGGAACTTGAGTTCAGGCTCACAAACGGGGCGTTTCGAACTGCCATCTTGGATCCGGGGCTGTTAACGGTTAGCGACGCCAAAAGCGTGACTGCTTTCAAATCGCATCATCCCGAAGTGGCGTTCATCAGCTATGCGTCTTTAGACGGGGCCAGCCTACAGACGGTCGCAAGAATGGCCTGCGACGGTTTCTTGTTCAATGATGTATTGGTTCACGAAGGATGTTGCCGGTACACAGTCCGCCGCGCGGTAGAACGCGCGAGCAGCCAGGGCTTGGTCACCGAAGTCCTAGGCCAACTCGAGACCGATCTGTCCACGCTGCCCGAGAGCGTCGGGCAAATTCTCTTTGATCTTTTTGCGCGTCCCAGTCACTACACTAAGGTGTGCGATCTCGCTACGGCTTGTCGTGTCAAAGTCCGTACACTTTACAGGATTCTTAACCACGCACGCTTGGGTTCGCCGAAAAATCCTGACGCTCGCCAGGGTTTGCCGCGCCTGCTTTCTTTTGCGCAATTCGGATGCTTCGGTAAGCGAAATCGCAACGCATCTCGGCTATCGCCGTAGCAGCACTCTGACGGAGAACTGCATGCTCATCTTTGGTTGCTGCCCGTCGAGCTTGCGGAACCGGTGGAACGAAAGACAACTCGCAACTGAATTGGTCGATTCGTTGTACTCCCTCTCTGAAGGCCACGCTCGCAATGTGCCTCCTGGTTGTCGGCAACGGTTTTCCGACCCACCAGTTACAACGATTGTTTGAGCTGCGTCGGGAGCAGGTGTGACTCGAAAACCAGCTCCGTAGGCGTCCGACCCTAGGTCGACGGTGCCTGAACGGGGGTGTGAGTTGGTCGCCAGCCGGCTTTTATCGTGCGTACTTGAAGGACTAAAGATCCGCGATGCGAGGAATAGTTACTGGCTCGGCGAGTTGTGCAGCCTTCAGTTCTAAGTACCCAAGGTTTATAACATCTATCAACGATTGATCACTCGTTGGCCGGTGGGCGCCCTTCTGGAAGTAGAAGTCAGTTACGAAATGAATCATTCGTGCACCTCCGCTTCCGGTGTACACGATTGGCGGGCG
>CAMLDY010000086.1 GCA_946478895.1 uncultured Gemmatimonadota bacterium | reverse complement strand
ATGCACGGCAACGACGAGCGACTATCGGTCGAGAACGTCGGTTACGGCGTGCGGTTCATGTACGACATCCTGCGTTACGCGCAGTAGTCGACGTCCTGCGATCAGAGCGGCTATCAGCTCTTGTGTCGGAAGGTGATGCGACCGCGGGTCAGGTCGTAGGGCGACACCTCGAGGGTGACGCGATCGCCGGCGAGCACGCGGATCCTGAACCTTCTCATCTTTCCAGCGATGGTCGCGTGTACATCGTGACCATTATTCACCTGCACCCGAAACGTCGCGTCGGGCAGAACTTCCGTCACCGTTCCTTCCAATTCGATTGCTTCCTCTTTTGCCATACGCCCCCTGTTCGATTGATCTGGGAAAAAACCGTTGCCGGTACGATGCCTAAAGAAAAGAGCCGCCCCGGCATTGTCCAGAGCGGCTCTTTACTACTACTCAGCAAGCTGCGACTTACGCGCCGAGCTTGGTGACGTTCTCAGCGGCGGGACCCTTCTGGCCCTGCACGACGTCGAACTCGACACGCTCGCCTTCAGCCAACGTCTTGAAGCCGTTGCCGTTGATGGCGGAGTGGTGAACGAAGCAATCCTTCTGTCCGTTCTCAGGAGTGATGAAGCCAAAACCCTTGGCGTCGTTGAACCACTTCACTTTGCCGGTGGTACGCATTGCGGTACATCCTCATTCAATTGTGTCGGAGTTCCGTGTTTGCGGTACCTGCCGACTACTGTTTGTTCGCGGCCGAAATGGCCGCCCCTACAGCCAGAAACCAAAAAAGACCTGGCAAAACCCCAGGTCCCTGAACTGCAAAACTGGCTCGGTCACGCAATCGTGCGATTCCTGGCGATAAACGTAATGCCTCAAGGCTTTGCGGTCAATGAACTTGCACTGCTCAGTGCGGCATCATCCGCCGGTTCGGCAAAGCCATTCATTGCGTCGCCGTAAGCGTCCACGACACCGGGCGGCGCCGGCACCGTCGTTCCCGTCAGCATCGACTTCATCATCAGCGCGTTGGCCACCGCTTTACCCTTGTAATGGTTGTTGGTGACGACGTAGACCTCCTGGGTCGATGGATCGGCAGCGATCTCCCATGCGCGCTCGACCCACGGCTTCAGCTCGTCGGCCTTGTACAGGTAATTGTAGCGCTCCTCGACGCCGGCCTTCTCGCGGAACCAGTCCTTGTAATTCCTCCCGTGCACCCGCACGTAGCCGATGGTCGATGTCACGTGAGCGGATGGCTTGATGGAGTTGTGATAGAGGGGCTGATCAATGTTGACGAACCCGACGCCCTCCTCGTGAAGCGTCTGCATGAACTCCGGCGCAAGCCACGACGAATGCCGCACCTCCACCACCAGCGGATATTCGTTGAAGGTGCGCACGACGTCCCCCAGCCATTCCCGGTTCTCCTCGTTGCGGCGAAAGCTCCATGGAAACTGAAGCAGGACCGCGCCGAGTTTCCCTGCCTCCATCATCACGTCGAAGCCGTCCCGAACCTGCGCCACTTCGGAACGCGTCCATGCCTTGTCGCGCTCGTGGGTGAAGCGCTTCCACAGCTTCGCGGTGAATCGGAAGTTGTCGAAGTCCTCGACGCGCCGGACCCAGGACGCGGTGGTGCGGGGCACGGGCGGCCCGTAGTAGCTGGAGTTGATCTCCACGGTCTCGAAGAACTCCGCGATGTATCGAAGCGGATCGAATCGCGCCGGCTTTTTCGCCGGGTACACGAGCCCTTCCCAGTCCTTGTACAGCCACCCGGCGGGGCCGAATCGCACCTTGGCGGCCACATTCCTCGATTTCACGGCGCCCGATCTGTGCGTAGCCATGTTGTCCTGAGTTGCTTGTTCAATGCCATAGGGCGCGTCGGACGCAACTGGACGGCGGACACTGGTAGCCGACCCGCCCCGCTATGCGCACATTTTCCGGCACATGGCCTACGCGTTCCATACCGCCGACGTGTTCACCGATCGTCTGCACGGTGGCAATCCGCTCGCCGTCGTCCCCGACGCTCGCGGATTGTCCGATGCGCAGATGCAGGCCATCGCGCGCGAGTTCAACTACTCCGAGACCGTCTTCGTATTCCCGCCGGAAGACAAGGCGAACACGCGTCGCGTCAGAATCTTCACGCCCGGATCCGAGCTTCCATTCGCCGGCCATCCCACGGTGGGATGTGCGTACGTGCTTGCCGCGATCGGGGAGCTCACGCTCGACACCGACGAGACCCGCATCATCTTCGAGGAAGGTATCGGCCCGGTTCCGGTGGTTATTCGATCCAAGGACGGCAAGCCCACCTTCGCGCAGCTGACCGCGGCGAAGATGCCAGAGATCAACGACCCGCCCCCGCCGCCCGAAACTCTTTGCGAGATCCTCTCGCTCGAGCCCAGTCACATCGTCGCCGACGACATGATCGAGCCCGAGGCGGTGTCGTGCGGCGTTCCGTTCCTGTTTATCCCGATCAAGAAGCCGGAAATGCTCTCCTGGGCCAAAGTCGACATCCCGAAATGGGAGCAATCGCTGCGCGACTACTGGGCGCCGGAGATGTTCGTGTACAGCACCGAAGACTGGAGCAACATCTTCGAGGGCTGCCACATCCGCGCGCGGATGTTCGCGCCGGCGATGGGAATCGTCGAAGACCCCGCGACCGGCAGCGCCGGCGCGGCGCTGGCCGGCTTCCTCGCGCTCCGCGCCGACACCCGCGATGGAACGTTGCGCTGGATCGTAGACCAGGGCGTCGAGATGGGACGTCCGAGCCGCCTGGAGCTGGAGGTCGATGTCAAACGCGGACAGCTGGCAGCCATCCGCGTCGGGGGCGCGTCGGTGCTAGTTAGCTCGGGTACCCTGCACGTCGACGGAGAGGTCTACGCCATCAAGCCTGGAGGCTACTCCAGATAGTGGTATAGGCCGAACAGCGCCATCCCGGCGCCGCCCACCATGATGATCGTACCGGCGGTGTCCCCAACGAGCGCGCCAACGATCATCGCGCCGACACCGACAGCCATCAGCGCCACATCCTGGCCGGCGTGGGGTCGAACTACCTGCGTCGCTGTTGCTGATGCCGAGCCGCCGACCTTCGCCGCGTTGGCGTGAAAACCGATCGACGCTGCCTGCAGTGTCGGACCGCTGGCCGCGGTGTTGGTGAGCTGCTGTGCACCAGCGGCGGCGGGCAGAATGGCAAGAGCAAGAAAACCGAGTGCCAGAAAGCGCATTTCGTTCTCCGTTGAGGCTGAAAGAATTTGAAGCCGCTGCATCGCGGCGTGTCGCGTGTTGTTCGGCGGTGTGTGCGGCAATAAACGTGCACGACTGGCCTGATCGTCCGCAGTTTTCCGGCGTGGAGCGGCAGACCTGGGTGGGGCGTCAGCTGTTCCGAAAATGAAAATGGTGGCGCAAGCCCCTCGCGCCACCATTGTTTGCTCGATCGATCGCGAGATCTAGCGATCGTTGCGACGGCGATGTCGCTCCGGAATGTCGATCTGGCCCGAAACCTCGGCGTACTCGATCTCGCCGCTGCCCTTGGATTCCACCCGCAGATCTCTTCCGACTTTACTGACTTCGATAGTTCCGGAGCCGTCATTCTCGACGATCACCGAGCCCTTCACATCAGTCGCGAAAATTCCACCCGAGCCATCGGATTGAACGGTAAAGGATCCGGTCACATTGCGAGCTCTAATGTCACCCGAGCCGTCCCGCACTGTGAGATCGCCGCCGATGTTCTCGATGGTGAGATCGCCGGAGCCGTCGGTGATGTGCACGGATCCTGACGCGCCGATGACGGAAAGCGATCCCGAGCCGTCGGCCACCTCGAGCGATCCGACGTTCAGAATCCTGGCCTCGCCGCTGCCGTCAGCGACGTCCGCGTTCAGCCCTTGGGGTACCTCGATCACAAGATCGAGTGCGGCCGAGTAATCGTCGTTGTCGTAATAGCCGTCGTTGTTAGGCATGTCGGCCTTGATGAACACCACATCACCCCGACGCTCGGCGATCAGTCTGATCCGGCTCAGCATCTGTTGCGATGACGACCGCGCCGTCCCCGTCACCTGAACCTGCCTGAGACCCGGCTTCCCTTCGACCCTGAGGTCTCCCGCAGCCGCCTCGACCTCGATGCTCCTGGCCCCCGACGCATCGACCACCGCGTTCCTTGGTGCCGAAAACGCGTTCTGGGCGTGCGCGGCCGAACCGATGAGGAAGGGGGCCGCCGCGAAGGCCGCGCCGCGGAATGATCGCTTCATGTGTTGCTCCGTTCGGGTGTGCGGGGTTAGACAACCCGTCTTTCCCTACGGTTTGAATGGGGTCCGGTTTCAGTCGGGCGGGAAGGCAACAACCCCCAGCTTCCACAGTCCGTTGAGCATGTCGGAGGCGTAGACATTGGTTCCGGTGTACTGAACTCCCCAGACGTAGACCGGTCCGACGTCGCCAAGCCCGTGGCCTCGCTCCCGCCCCATCTTCCCCAGGTCGCAACGGCCGTCCGAGCTCTTCGCGGCGGCGTCGCAGCTCGACAGATCGCCGGTCACGTCGATCGCCCTCACCCCGCCGTTGTAGTACGCCGCGTACAGGATTCCGCGCGCTTCGTCGACCGAGAAGTTGTGGGTGCCCGCGCCGGGGAGCGTGTAGAAAGCAACCTCGATCGGCTTCGAAAGTTCGCTGACATCGACGACGTGGATGTCACCGCTCGAGAACGTTCCCACCGAACCGGGACCCTCCTGTCCGACGAACACGTAGCGCTTCTCGCCGGTCACCTGGTTGTGAAACCACCAGACGTTGTGGGCCTCGCCACCCCTCGTGACGATGCTTCCAATCGCGACGGGATTGGCGACGGTGCCCTGCCCGGCTCCGCCAATGTCCCAGATCTTGATCCCTGCATCCCACAGCGCTGTAATCAGCATTCCGTCGCGGACGTAGACATCGTGGACGAATGGATTTCCCATCACTGCGCTGAAAACCTGCGTCGGCGCCGCCGGATCCGACAAATCGACGATCACGAGTCGCGCCGGATTGCCGCTGCGGGGATCAATGCACAGAAATGCGTACAGCTTCCCGTCGACGCGCTGGACTTCGGCGGTGTGCACTCCCGGATCGGTGAGTGCGGAAGTGTAGCGCGACAGCAGTTGCGGCTTGAGTGGATCGGCGAGGCTGTAGACCACGATCGATCCCGACGAGAATTCCGTTGCGACGATCAGCAACTGACCATCGTCGCTGACCTGGATGTCGCCGAGGGTGCTGGCGTTCTGCACGATCACCGAGTCCACGAGCTCGGGCGAGTTACCCGCCACGTTCCAGATCTTGATCGCATTGCCGAGCGCGGACCGATTCCCCCACGTCGTCGTGTACGCGATATCGCCGCGCACCGCGAGCTCAGCGCTGAAACGCTCGGTCACCGCGCCCCCGCCGAGTGTAGCGAGCGGTTGCGAACCGCGGGGCGGAGTGATCGTCTTGCTCGAATCACACGCGAAAGCGAGCGCGAAGACGCCGGCGACTGGAAGCGCGCGAAGAAAACGATAGAGCGGGATAAGCTGCATCTTCCGTTGATTGACTGGTTAGGGACCGTGCGCGCTACATGCCCGGCATATGCATGCCGGGCATTTTCATTTGCGCCGGCGCCGCCGCGGCGACGCCGTAGCGACCCATCCGCATGTGCGACATCCCGAACGAGAGCCGCGCGCCGACTGAAACACTCCAGATACGGTCCGCACCGTAGAACTGCCGCGGATCGAATCCCGACGGCCGCAGCGTCGGCACGAAGCGGGCGCGCGCAACCTCGGCGAATGGCTCCAGCGAAAGTGACTCGGTGTTGAGAAGATCGGCGGCGAGTCGAGCAGTGATGATGGTCCACCGCGATCGGCCCGCAATGCTGAGATCTGTGGCGGGGACCGGCGTTCTGAACTCATCGACCTGGCGCGCCTCGTCCGGACGGTCCGTTCGCTCGAGCCGCAGTGCACCGTTGATGCGGTCGTAGCGCGCCCAGGTTTCCGCCAGCCACGAAGTAAATGAGAAAGTCCGGGCCGACCCGACGTAGTCGTCGGTACGCGCCCACTCGATGAGCGCATAGCCCGAATGCTGGACGTCCTCGAGCCGCGCCGACGCGCTGCGCTTGCGCTGATCGACGCCCCCGCCGGTCGGATTCTCGGGTGATTTCACGCGCGCGTAGCTGGCCTGGAATTCACCCTGGGGCCAGGGAACGAAGGTCGCACGGCCCGACCACGAATCCCAGTATCGTTTCCGATTCGGCGTGTCGCCGGGACCGGTTGGCTCGTCGCCGTTGAACATTCCTGCCTCGAAGATCCAGCTGCCCGTCCGTAGCGCGCCTATCGCAACCGCTCGCTCGAGGATCTGCGCCAGATGATGATTGATCGGATACTTCTCGAATGGCCTCGCCATCGGATCGTCGGTTCCAAACGGCGCAAAGCCCTTCCCCACGGTAAACGACACGCCATTCACCCCGCTCCCCCCGAACCGACGCGCAGAGGTCAGCAACAACTCGTGCAGGTACGTGTGCGGATGCCGGCGGTCGATGTAGCCTTCACCGGCGATTCCGGCGTTGAGCTCGCCGCGCTCGATCGTCGCGCCCTCGAAATTGACCGTCGTCCTGAGAGCGAGCGTCTCTCCCCACGGCGCAATCGTGAGCATTATCGCCGGCTGAGTGAGATAACCCTCCGTCAGATCTTTTCCGCGAATGGCGGGCGACTCCCTCGTGACGACGCCGATCGCCTGCGCGCCGATTTCGACGGCGTCCCGAATCCTGCTTTGCGCCGCCAGCGGCTGCGGCGCGAACAGCGCCACCATGATACCGGTGACCACGATTGAATAAAACGAGCGCGCGCGGTTGGGCGGGCGCTCGATGATAGATGACAGATTCAAGGTCAGGCTAGCCGATGGGTGTGCAGCGCTGTAGACTTTTCGCAATATCGCACCGGGAACCGCCATGCGTCATAGAGCAGGAATCATCACACTGGGCCTAGCGATCGCGCTGCCACTGTCAACAGCGTTCGGCCAGCAGCCCGCCGCCACGACTTCGGCGGCTCCGCCAGCCGGACCAGCGGTGAATGATCTCGCGCCCGATTTCACGCTCACCGGCGCCGACAAGTACGGACTCCTCAAGACTCCGGTCAGGCTCTCGGATTTTCGCGGTCGGACGGTCGTCCTTGCGTTCTTCTTCCAGGCGCGGACCAAGGGCTGAACCATCCAAATGGAGGCGTACCGTGATCAGTACGCCACGCTCTTCAACAACGGCAGAAACGTCGTCGTCATCGGAATAAGCGTCGACGCAGACACGACGCTCGCCTCGTGGGCGCGTGAAGAAGATTTCCCGGTCCTGTTCGCCAGCGATCCCGGCGGAAAAGTCGGCCAGATGTACGCCGCCTTCGACACGAAAAACAAGGTCGACAACCGGTCGCTATTCGTTGTTCGCCCCGACGGACGCATCGCCTATGTGACGAAGCCGTTCAAGGTGCTGACACCATCAGCGTACACAGACCTTGCCGCCGTCGTCGACAGTCTTGCTCCGCCGCCGAAAGCGGAATCGACCAACTAGAGCGCTTTTTTAAGCGCCGCTTCTAGGTCCTGCTTGCCGCCGAGTCCGGTGTAGACCACGCGGCCGCTCTTGTCCAGAACGACCACGTAGGATGTCGCCGGCGCGTCGAACGCGCTGGCGGCTTTGCCCTCGACGTCATAGTAGGTGTCGTGCGGCAGCGGATGCGCGGCGAGCCAGCGTCGTACCTTCTCCGGCGACTGATTGATTGCCACCGCGATCGCCATGAATTTCACCTTGCTTCCGTATTTCTTCTCGGCGTCGAGGAGCGCGGGCATAAGCTCCCGGCAGTTCGGGCACCACGTCGCCCAGAACTCGATCAGCACCGGCTGCTTGCCAAAATAGCTGGCGAGACTGACGGTCTTTCCGTCGAGAGACTGGACCGCCACAGCAGGAGCGGTGGCTCCGACCTCGATGCCGAGGTCCTGCGCGATCGCGGGGGAGGCAGCGAAACCAGCGGCGGCAATTGCGACTGCGAAAAGTTTCGTCATTGGCAATGATGGGCGTTTCGGAATGGTCAGATGAGCAGAAGCCCCATCTGCACAAGGTAATACTCCGCAACGGCCAGCATGATCAACGCGAAGAAGCGTTTCACCCAGACCATCCACCCACCCGCTTTGGGCAGACGCGCGACACTACCGCTGAACAAGCCGACGATCACCAGCAGGGTGCACATGCCGAGCGAGAATACGAAGAGGTAGATGAAACCGAGCACGCCGCTCCTGGTGGTGCCGACCCAGGTGAGCACCGCCGCCATCACCGGCGCGGAGCACGGCGCGGCGACGAGCCCGGACGCCGCACCCATCACGAAAACCCCACCGAGGGTGCCGCCATCTCCCGCCGTCGCCGCCCGCGTCAACAACCAGCTCGGTACGCGCACCGGAATCGCGTCGAGCATCGCCAGCGCCGCGATGAGGAGCAGGTTCGCCATCGCGAAGTAAAGCCACGGGTTCGTGCTCACCGAGCCGAAGAGGGTGCCGGTGAGTCCGGCGAAGAGGCCGAGCGCGGCGTAGGCGAGCGCGAGCCCCAACACGTAGGTGAATGTGAGAAGCACCGTTCTCGAGCGAGGCCGCGGCGCGCCGCCAACCGTTGTTCCACCGACGATCGCGGCCGTGATCGGAATCATTGGGTAGATGCACGGCGCCAGGCTCGTCAGGACTCCAGCTATGAACAACAGCGGGAGAGCCGTGATCGGATTCGAGGAGAGCTGACCAGAGATCCCGGAGAAATCCAAGTTTCCTGAACCGGTGAAAGATCACTGAAGAATACCAGCCGGGGGCAGTGGGCGGAGCGGCTGGCGGCTCCGAGCCCGGATTTGGTGAGAGCACTCTGTCCGACGTGCCGCCTTTCATCCAACCCTTGCTCGGTGCCCCCAGCCGCTCCGCGCACTGCTATTAGCTGGTAGTCTTCAGTTTGTTTTTCAGCCGATCCGCGCCCTACTTCCTGGTGAGCAGCTCCTCGAACAGATCGATCGCCCGCGGATCGTTGGACTGTCCAAGCCAGAACAGTGCTTTCTTCCTGATCTCGGGATCCTTGTTGGTGCGGGCGATCGAGATCAGCGCGGGCACTCCCTCCTCGCGCGGACGCTGCGACAGCGCAAACACCGCGTGCTCCCGTATCTCGCGATCGACCTCGTTGTCGACCACGATGTCCCTGAGATTCGCCGTCGCTGCCTCCCCCGCCGCCTGACCCGTCCAGAACACCGCCTGATTTCTGGTACCGCGCGGGAGGTTTGCATTGCGCGCGATCTTGATCAGCGACGGCCAGACTTCGACGCTGTCCGCGATGGTCGATGGAAAGATTGCCTTCTCGCCCATGCTCCCTCGTTCCGTCTGCGCGAGCGACAGCAGATAGTCAGCCGCCTCGCGCGCGGGCACCGTCCCGAGGTCGACGACATCAGACCCCCCTGGGCGCCATCTCCCGCCGACGTAAAACCTGAGATCGCTGATCTCGCCGTTGCGGCGGTCGATAACAACGCGCGCCGGCCCGGTGCTGCATTCGCTGTCCCACTCCACGTCGCGCGAAGTATTCCAACCATTTCCCCACGACGTACGACCACGGCCGTTATTGCGCCCGATCGAGTTGCCGCTGCCACAGATGTCAGGACGCGCGGCAAAGCTCATTCTCACCGTTCCGTTACTGACGCGAGCGACGCGGCTCGCGATGCTCTGGGCCGGCGCGCCCGCGGCCGTCACCGTCAGAGCGGCGAGGACGGCGACCGCCGTCCTCGCGCGCGACATCGTTGGTTGTGTCTTCATCGGTTGATCAGGTCGAGGAGAAACTGCTGCACACGTGGATCACGGGACTGCCCGAGCCAGAAGATCGCTTTCTTGCGCATTTCGGGGTCCTTGTCATTCTTCGCGATCGCGAAGAGCTTGTCGATCGCTCCCTTGTCGCTCTGACGCTGCGACAGTCCGAAGATGATGGCATCCTTCAGCTCCGGCTCGTTTATCCGGTCATACAGACTGGCCATATCGGATATCGCGACGCCCGACTGCCCCGCCCAGAACAGCGCTTTCTTGCGCAGCTCCATGTCCTCTTTCGGATCCACGGCGACGTTCATCAGCCACTGCTGATTGCCGCTCTGCTGCGACAAAGAGAACAGGATCTTCTCGCGCAAATCAGAATTCTTGATCTTGCCGAAGAGATCGCGTAGAAACGTGGTGTTCTCCCCGCCGCGCTGGCCGAGCCAGAAGATGGCTTTGTCCCTCAGCTCGTCGCTCTCGCTCTCACGGAGGGCGAAGTCGCGGAGAATCTGCTGCGCCTTCGGCTCGCTCTGCTGCGACAGCGCAAAGAGCGCTTTCTCCTTGATGTTCCCGTCGGCGTTCCCCTGCAGGATGCTCTCGAGCAGCGGCGTCGAGCCCGGCACCTGCGACAGCCAGAAAACCGCCTGCTCGCGCACTTCCTGATCCGGATCGCTGCGAGCCACGTTCATCAGAAGGCTGGCGGTCTCGGTGGTGTTCTTCTGCGACAACAGGAACACTGCCTTGCGGCGCAAGCCGGCGGAGCACGCGTCACGCTTCGCCAGCACCTGCTTCAGGATCGGCACCGCGCGGTCGGCGTCCATGTTGAGGAGCGCCTGGAGCGCCATGATGCGCTCATCGTTGTCGTCGTCCGCATCGGGGCAGCTGCGCCCGCTCTGGGCGGTGAGACTCTGGCCGTTTGCAACGTCGGCGTCGCCCTGGGCCTTCTCCGTGATCGATCGCGCGCACGACTCGTCACCGCGCTTTGCCAGCTCGCCACAGACGCGGGTCAGCAGCACCGCGCCGTCGTTTTTCGCGAGATCCGGGTATTTCTGCTTGAGCTGATTGAGTCTTGCCCGCGCCGTATTCAGGTCATCGTCGCCGCCGCTGCGATACAGAGAGTACGCCTCGTAGTACATCGCCTGGCCGGCGTACGCCGATTGCGGGAAGCGCTCGGGGATCCGATGAAAGATCTCCGCCGCGCGCTTGTAGTCGCCGCGCGACATCGCTTCGCGAGCCATCTTGTAGAGAGAATCGGCGGGATCGTCCTTTGCCCACGGCGCGGGCGGAAGCTGCTCCGCCTGCC
>CAMLDY010000085.1 GCA_946478895.1 uncultured Gemmatimonadota bacterium | reverse complement strand
CTGCTCGAGAACTCTCCCGCCGATTTCTCGCGCAGCAGCGGCCCGAGCCATCCGTCTGGGAGGGCAGGGCAGACGCCGGGCAGTCAAAACCATCTCTTCCACAACACCTGCCGCGGCGGATTCACCGACGTCTCCGAAAAAGCAGGCATCCTGCGCCAGGCCGGGTTCGGACTGGGCGTGGTGGTCGCCGATTTCAATGAGGATGGCTGGCCTGACATCTACGTCTCCAACGACATAACGCCCAACGACGTCATCTACGTCAACAACGGCAGCGGCACCTTCACCAACAAGCGCGGCGAGTGGGTGAAGCACACCAGCTCCGCCGGAATGGGAGTCGATGCCGCCGACATCAACAACGACGGCTGGACCGACATCGCGCAGGTGGACATGGCGCCCCGCGATCTCGCGCGCAGGAAGCGCACGAACGGGTTGATGACCTTGGCCGGCGCTGAGGCGCTCGCGACCCAGGGCACCCTCCAGGACTACAGTGTCAACGCGCTGCAGCTGAATAACGGGCCGATCGGCAACGGTGACGTATTGTTCAGTGACATCGCCGCGCTCGCGGGAGTTGCCGCGACCGACTGGAGCTGGAGTCCACTGCTCGCCGATTTCGACAACGATGGCGACAAGGATCTGTTCATCGGCAACGGCTATCCGAAGGCCGTCAACGACCTCGACTATCTCGCGTCTGCGAATGGACTGCAACGCCGAGGAAACGTCGCCGGCGCGCGCAAGGTTCTCGACCAGCTCCCCGCGTATGACGTCTCCAACTATTTCTTCGTCAACAACGGCGACCTGACCTTCACCGACAAAACCAGGGCGTGGAAGCTCGAGCGCCCGAGTTTTTCATACGGCGCCGCCTACGCCGACCTCGACAACGATGGTCGGCTCGACCTGGTGGTGAACAACATCGATGGGCCCGCGTTCATTTATCAGAACGTCCAGGCGGCGGACGAGAATCACCACTTTTTGCGCATCAGACTCGAGGGCGACTCCGCCAACCGTCGTGGGATCGGTGCGAGCGTTGTCGCGACTGCTGGCGGTCGAAAGCAGTATCTGTATCAGTCGCCATACCGCGGCTTCATGTCCACCGTGGATGACCGGCTCCATTTCGGACTCGGCGCCGTCAAAACGATCGACAGTCTGCAGATCGTCTGGCCGGATGGCAGGTCTCAGGTGCTTACCAACGTTGGTGTCGATCGAGAGGTCGTACTGCGCCATTCCGACGCCTCGGGGAGGGGAAGCGTAGCGCCGACGACACCGGCTCCCGGGTCTCTCGACTTCCAGCCCTTCGACGCGAGCAAGGGGCTCACCTATCGCGAAAGGAATACCGCGCGCGGGGACTACGGGATCCAGCCGCTGCTGCCGTACAACCTGTCGAGCCACGGTCCGGTGGTGGCGGTCGGCGACGTCAACGGCGACGGCCTCGACGATGTGTTCATCGCTGGTGCGGCAGGCACTGCTCGAAAGCTCCTGATCCAGAACAAAGACGGCAGCTTCGCCGCAGACCGACAGTCGCAGCCCTGGATCGCCGACAAGGATTACGAGGACTGGGGCGCGGTCTTCTTCGACGCCAATGGCGATGGGCGCGCCGACCTCTACGTAGCGAGCGGCGGATATCAGCTCACTCCCGAGTCGCCGCTCCTCCAGGATCGCCTCTATATCAACGAAGGCGCCGGTCGATTTGTCAGAGACTCGGCGGCACTGCCAGTGATGCTCACGAGCACGGCGACCGTTCGTGTGGGAGATTTCAACGGCGATGGGCGGCCGGATCTTTTCGTCGGCGGGCGACTGACGCCCCGGAAGTATCCGCTGCCGGCGCGCAGCTACATCCTGCGCAACGATGGCGGACGTTTTACCGACGTGACGGCGCAGGTCGCCCCGGACCTGATTCAGCCCGGAGGCCTCATCACCGACGCGCAGTGGATCGACTTCGACGGTGACGGCCGGCTCGACCTCGTAACGACGGGCGAGTGGATGCCGGTCGAGTTCTATCGAAACGAAGGCGGCGAGCTACGCAACGTCACCCGGTCCACCGGCCTTCCGTCGCTGCGCGGCTGGTGGTTCAGCCTCGCTGCAGGGGACTTCGATCGCGACGGACGTCCCGATCTCGTCGCCGGCAATCTCGGTCTCAATTACGCCTACACGACCGGCAAGGACGCGAAGTTTGGGATCTACGCCGCTGACTTCACTGGTGAAGGCAAAAGCGACGTCATTCTCACCGAACAGATCGATGGCAAGGAATACCCGTACGGCGGGATCGCGCAGCTGGCCGACGCGATGTACACGCTGGGGATCCGGTATCCGACCTTTGGCTCCTTTGCCAACACGACGATGAGCGAAGCCTTCGGTGAGGCCGCGTTGAAGCGCGCCCTGCACTACGAGGCGGACACCTTCGCCAGTATGTGTCTGCACAACGACGGGGGCGGGAAGTTCAGCGCTGCGCCGCTCCCGAACCTCGCGCAGATTGCGCCGATCAAGGCGATCGTAGCGCAGGATGTGGATGGCGACGGGAATCTCGACTTGATCGTGGCGGGCAACATGTACGACGCCGAGCCCAACATCCCGCGCGCCGACGCCGGGAACGGCCTCTGGCTGAGAGGAGACGGCAAGGGCCACTTCGCACCGGTTCCGACGTGGCGAAGCGGCCTGGTCGCCCCGTCGGACGTAACTGGTCTTGCAACACTGCACACCGTACACGGCAGGTCGTTGATTGTCGGCAATAGCCGCAATTCGTTTCAGGCCTTCACAATTACGAAGCACTAGCTCGGGGGCAAAGAGAAGGGCACCCCACGGATAACCCCTAGCCCTTCACCCGCATTTCCGATTCGGTGATAAGAAAAAGACATCCATTGATATGAAATTGACATTTCCTTTGATAAGTCATTGACCGTAATTAAAGGGAATCGATCGGCACCGTCGGGAGACTCGGTTTCTCTGCCACGCTAGGCTTCACCGCTCGAGCGGGTGGGCAGGAGTTCCAGGAGGGCGTCAGAGTCGAATCTCTCGGAAGGAGGTATCACCGTGTCGATTTCATCTCTCGCCAGCAATATCGGCCCTAGCTTCGGCTCGACCCACTGCGCTGAGACCAATCTTTCCGAAGGCGATTACATAGGCGTTGTAATCGCTGATACAAAGCATCGCCAACTGATGCTTGACGCCATCTCTCCGCTAGCGCGCGTCCGTGTTTTCCAGGCGTTCCAGCAGGTGCAGGCGAGCATCAGTGGCGGCAGTTTGGCGGGCCTTGTGTGCGAATGTCGCGACGCTTACGGGGATCTGCTCGTCCGACTCGCAGAGAAACCGCAGGTGCCGCCAGTACCGACGCTGGTTATTCTGCGACCCGTTGAGTCCGATATCATCTCGTTCACTAAAATGGTCCGGTCCGGATGGCCTGCGTTGGCTCGCGTGGCAGGCGAATCGCGCGGTGCCGAGGAAGTGCGCGCGGTAGTTCAGCATCATTGGTCCCCGGAAGCCAGCGCTCCAATAGTGCATCGCCTTTTCGAGCGTTCGCAATTGCAGCCTGACGTGCTTCTTGTGATAGCGATGATTTCGGGTTCCAAACGACTGAGCGTGGGTGCGTTTGCGCGAGTAGCACAACTTTCTGAGCGGACGTTGGAGAGACGACTGGCCATTGCACGACTCCCGTGCGCGCGTCGGCTCTTGGCTTGGGCGACTGTGCTTCACTCAGTATGGAGACTTGAAGTGGCCGGGGAACGGGTGAAAGAGGCTAGCGTTAAGGCCGGGTTTCTCACTCGAGAGGCGTTTACGAGTTTTATCCGCCGTCATTCCGGTCGCCCGGTATCCGACCTTTGTCAGGCCGGAAGTTTTGTAGAGATGCTGGATACATTCCTGGCCGAACTCTCCACCGACCCACGATTCTCGATGTTTGGCGTGATTCGTAACAAAGTGGCGGGTCCTGCACTTGAGCCGCTTATCAGATCGGAACTTTCATGATAGGCGGCAGATCGCAGCAATATCCCAATATCGTCGCGATCGCAGGGGTCACACCAAACCGAGAGTGTTGGGAGGGAAGATGAACACGTCACATGGCGATGGCGGAGGCTTACGTTTTCGGGTCGGCGGCTTGGCGGTGTTATCTGGGCTTCTGGCAGCGGCCGGTTGCGCTCCTGATCGAGGCTCCGAAACCGTACTGGCGCCCAAAATGGCTAATGCGAGCCTGTTGTCCTGCGAGGTGCTCGTACCGGATCAGGATTACTCGAATCCTGGTAATCTGGAGCCGTACGGCTCACTGTGGACTCAGCTCGATGAGGCTACCCCTGACGACGATGGCAGTTACATCTGGAGGTACCGGATCGGACAACCGCCAACCGTTAATGAGGCGACAGTTAGCCTCTCAGATCCAGTCGGCACTCCGACTTCCGGTCAGGCCACAGTTACGGTCCGTTGGAAAGTCGTCGGCAACTATTCAACTCTGACACCACAGCCGACGAAGCTAACGTACAGCTTGATGTACTTGGGCACGACCGTACTCGGGACGAAGACAATATTCCCCAGCGGGAGTAACTACTTGACCGACAGTTTCGTGGCGACCATCCCTCCAAACACGGATTACCGACAACTGCAAATCAAGTTTCAGCTAGAGCTGAAGCCCGTATCTCCCCCGGCGGATACAGAAATCCAGGCGCGTATTACCTGGGCTAAACTCGATGTCTGTTAAGCGGGACGCGGGCCCGATTTCGGATTGACTACAGTCTGAAAAAAAGGTCCTGGCACTTGGCGCCAGGACCTTCCGTGTTACACCCGCTGACCAGGGAATGCTCGGTTGCAACAGACGATGCCGTTTCACATCAGTCGGCTGCGCAGCTTCCCTTGAGAAAGCTAGGAGTTGGGGCCTGGTAAAAAAACACCGGTACTTAAGTACCGGTGTTTTTTATCGGCTGTTAAGAGCTGGTTGTTACCAGCCAGCGTTTTGCTTTATCTGCGCGTCACCTCCGACCTTGCTTAGCTCGATTTCGGCTGCTGGAATTGCATACCAGCGGTGCCTGTCCGTGATCGGCTCGGCGTCGGTGAGGTAGGCTCTCCTGACCTTTTCCTTCGGGAGGTAATCGACATTGATCGCCTGCTTCGCTACGTCCATTCCGTAACGCCGCAGATCGAAGAACCGCTGGCCTTCCAGCGCCAGCTCGAGTCGACGCTCAATCTGGATCGCCTTGAGCGCGTAAGCGTCGTCAGGGAAAGACAGGTAAGGTCTGACGTCGTATTTCGCCCACGTGATCGAGGGGTCGTTGATCGGCACCGCCATGCGATTATCGCCGGCGCACTGCGGGTATTTCGTGGCAACGTTGCTGCTCCCATTGCCGCAGCCTTGCGCGGCCACCGCCGCGCGGGCTCTGACTTGGTTTACGAGAGCCATTGCGCCGGCACGATCACCCGTCTTGACCTCTGCCTCCGCCAGCATCAACAGCAAGTCGGCGTAGCGGAACAGGTGAATGTTCATCGAGCTTTGTTGCTGCGGCTGCCAGCCGACGGTCGTCTCGGCGCCGCTGGACTTCTCATGGATGTTTTTCTTGGGACTGTACGGCCCGGCGTTGGATTTATCTCGCGCCCAGGTGTTGCTGTAAAGCTCCCAATCCTTGTACGGCACACCATCGCGTCCGACGGTCCAGTCGAGGCGCGGATCAACCGGCGTCATGTTGCCGGCGACGAATTCGGCGTCCGAATCGTTCCAGGTCGGATCCGAAAGCTGAAGCGGCAGACCGTTCGCATCCACTTTGAACACATTCACGAGGTTCTGCGTCGGATCGTTGAAGCCGCAGCACTGGAAGTGGCTCGGAGCATAGGGGAAGTTGAGCCGCTCGCCCTCATTGGCATTTGCCGCGTTCGGCTCACCGTCGTTCGCTGAAGCCTGGTAGGCGAATATAGTTTCAGGTCCGTTCTCCTTGTTGAAGATCGCGGTCCATACGTCCGCGAAATTCGCCTGTAGAGCGTACGGCCCGTTCGTGACGATATCCTTGAAGGTCGCGACGGCGTCCGTGTACTGATGGTTATACATCTCGACGCGGCCCTTGTAGGCTTTAGCGGTCCACGACGTCGCGCGACCCTTTTGGCCGTTGCGCGGAGTCGCCGGAAGGAGCTTGATCGCAGAGTCCAGATCCTTCAGGAGATCGGCGGCGACTGCGCTTGAATCCTCGTTCGGTTTGCGGAAATCCGTGTCGTCCTCGCGGTAGTAAGGAATGTTCCCCCACATGCGCCAGCCCTCGAAGAGGTAGTGCGCGCGGAGGAAGATCGCCTCGCCCTCAATGCCGTTGGCGTCCGCAACCGAAAACTCGCTCGGATTCGATCCCTTGACCTCGGCAAGCAGTCGGAGGGTCGAATTCGCGCGCACGACGCCCTCGTACACCTGAACCCATTTGTCTTCCAGGTACCCCATGGCGCCGGGGGCTGACCAGTGGTAGGCCTCCACATCGTTGATGTCAGACTGATCGAGGTGGTCGGACCCCTTGTAGGTGTCGTCGCTTGCGACGTCGCCCCAGACCCAGTTGCTGGCTGCGCACCCCCAACCGTCCCGGGGAAGTGAGTTGGTGCAGTCGAGGTCTCGATATGTTGCGATGAGACTTCCCTCGACGCCGTCGCGAGTCGCGAGCGTACCTTGATTCAATGTCCCCTGAGGCTGGGACGCGTTGCTCAGGAAATCCTTGCAACCGTACAGGCCCGCTGTCGCAAGAACCAGCAGTCCTGTACCGCGAAGCAAAAAGTGTTTGGATACTATTTTCATCGTCTCTTTTCCTTTGAGAAGGCTGATTGTCAGAAGGAGGTGACTATGCCGATGCTGAAGATTCTGTTGGTCGGGTAGGCACCCTGATCAACGCCCATGAACTGATCTCGGATATCGCCCGCCGCACCGTTGGCATTCGCCGGAGGTAGCGCCGGATCAAGACCGTCGTAGTTGGTCTTGGTAAAGAGATTTTCGCCCTGCAGATAGATGCGCCCGCCGGGCAGGTACCGAGCCGATGACGGCAAGGTGTAACCCACCTGGATGCTGCGCAGCCGAGTGTAGGAGCCGTCCTTCACGTAGTAGCTGCTCGGCTGGCCACTCTGGGTGTCATTGATGTCGAGTATCGGATACTTGGCATTCAGATTCTGCGGTGTCCATGAGTTGGCCAGGAGGTCCTTCCGCACGTTCGACGAGAAGTCCTGGAACACGTAGAAGTCCATCTGGTTCTCGAAGATCTTGTTGCCGTACGTTCCGAAAATGGTTGCGCTTGCATCCCAGGCACCGCGGTGGGCGCCGAGATCGATGCCCATCGTAAAGTTGGGGTGCGGGCTGCCGATGATGGTGCGGTCGTCGGTGTTGATGACGCCGTCACCGTTGATGTCGCGGAACTTGATGCGTCCCGGAGCAGCGCCGTCCTGCGTTGCATGAGCGCTGACGTCGGCCGCGTCCCTGAAGAAGCCATCGGCGATGTAGCCGTAGAATGTGCCGATCGGGTGCCCAACCTCGTTAATTGTTATCTCGTTCCCGAGCCGTGTTGATCCGGGGCCGAAGAAGGAGGTCTGGACGCCGTCGATCGAAAGGATCGTGTTCTTGTAGTGGCTGCCGTTGAAGGAGGCGTTCCACCAGGAACCGACGTGACCAACTGAGAAATCGAACCCGGAATTCCGCATCCTGCCGATGTTGACGATCGGCGGAGCCGCGATGCCCGCGGTGGCAGGAGTTCTCGGATCAAACAGCAGGTTATCCGTCGTGCGCTTGTACACGTCCAGAACGACGTTTAGCAGTCCCTCGAAGAGAGACATATCGGCCCCGATATTGGTCGACTTGTTCTCCTCCCACTTCAGGTTCGGATTGCCCAGCGCCTGCTGCCGGAAACCCGGCAATATGGTCGTGTTCTGGCCTGCGATGTCGTAGAAAGTGTCTCCGCGATCGCCGCCGAATGTCGACACGATACGGCCGGACGGGATATCCTGGTTGCCGGTGATGCCCCACCCATATCTGAGCATCACGTCCGAAAGGATCCTGTTGTTGGCAAGAAACGGCTCGTTGGTGATCCGCCAGCCAAGACCGACCGCCGGGAAGGTTCCCCACTGATGACCGGGTCCGAGGTTGGAAGAGCCGTCTCTTCTCAGCGTGAAGCTCGCCACGTACTTGTCGGCGACATTGAGTCCCGCCTTACCGAAGAACGACAGCAAGGCGTGCCGTCCGCCGGAGCTGAAGACGTTCTTGGTGCTCGGGTCGCCGAGCGCGTCCTGAATGTAGCGGGAGTTGACGTCAGGGTTCAGAAGGTTGGACATGGAGCCCGAGAAGAAGCGATTGTTTCCCGCGTTCGCCTCCTGACCGAGCAACAGATCCACGCTGCTTGTGCGGATCGTCTTCACGAACCTGGCGGTATTGGTCCAGGTCCAGTCCAGCTGCTGATAGTTGAACTCGTTGATGCCGTTCGAAAACGACGCCTCGTTGTTTTGAGGAGTGATGGCAGTGTACCCGTTGAACGCATTCTGCCGAACGTCGAAGCCGAGCCTGCTCAATACCGTCGCGGCCTGGGTGAAATTGTAGCCGGCGAAGATGTTCCCGAAGACCTGGTTGTCCTTGTTGATGTTGTCTTTCTGATCGAAGGCGTTCTTGAGTGGGTTGCTGCTGTTTACCGCGGGTACGCCCCTGGCGCCGGCAAAGTTGCCGGCAACGTCATAGACCGACACGATCGGCTGGAGGAGAATGTCCTTGCCGAGGATTCCGTTTTCCGCGCCAGTGCTCGGGTCATCCGGAATGCCGCCGTAGTGACGATCGATCGACAGGGCGATGTTCTCGCCGAAGTTCAGCTTCGATCGATTGAACGACGTGTTCACGCGGACGTTACCGCGCCTGAAGTCGGTGTACTTCGCCGTTCCCTTCTGATCGAAGTAGTTGAAGGACACGGCGTAGGCGTTGGCGTCGGTACCACCTCTCACATCGAGGTTGTAATCCTGAATTGGCGCCGAACCCCAAACGGTGTCCCACCAGTTTGTGCCGGTGCTTGCCGGCTCGATTAGCGCGTTCGGATAGGAGTACTTAGACAGATCCACCGTCAGCGGACGACCGAACGCGTCCCTCGTCAGCACCGCACCAGGAGTGACGAAAGTGTATGGCGGGATCGATGGGTTGTTTGGATCGCCGTAGATGGCCTTGAGTGCATCTGGGATCGGCTGCCCGGCATTGTCATAGCGCGCCTTTTGAACGGCGAAATAATCGAGGGAGTTGGTGAGCAGAATGTCGTCGTATCCCTTGACCGGGCTTGCAATGCCGGTTCTGGCGCGCAAAGTCGCTCTCGGCGCTCCGCTGGCGTTGCCTTTGATCGTCTCGATCACGATTACGCCGTTGCTGGCGCGCGAACCGTAGATCGACGCTGCCGACGCATCCTTCAGCACCTGAATAGAGGCGATGTCCTCAGGATTGAGGAAGTTGACGTAGGAGTCCTGAACCGGAGTGCCGTCGACGATGTAAAGCGGATCGTTGTTCTGGAAAGAGCTGATGCCTCGAACACGGATCGTGCTTCGCGAGCCTGGCGAGCCGCTCGTCTGGAGCGTCACGCCGGGGACCGTGGCATCCATCGCCTTGAGCACGCTGGCGTTGCTCTGCTTCTTCGCCGCGTCGACGTCGACGCTGGCAACCGCGCCTGTGATGTCAGCCCGGCGCTGCTCGGTGTAGGCGGTGACGATGACCTGCTCGAGGTAGGTGATCGCCGACATCTGGACATCGATGGTCCGCCGGCCGTTGATCGCTGCGGTAACTGGTTTCTCACCGACGTGAGCGAAGGTCAGTGTCCCGTTGGCCGGTGCGGTCAAGCGGTAGTTTCCGTTCGCATCCGTGACTGATCTGATTTCGGTTCCTTCAACGCGAACCGTAACACCCGGCAGCGGGATCCCCGCCGATGTCGTAACCGTTCCGCTGATTGGGGTGTCCTGTCCGAACGCGGTTGCGCTGAACAACAGTGTGAAAACCACGCTCAAACACGCCGCCGAGAACCAGCGTGTGCGAGCGTTCACGAATGAAAGTGTACCCTGTAGCATCCTCTTCATTGCTATCCCCCCGTTGTCGGGCATGGTGGTTCTAATCTGCAGGTCTGTGCATGGACTGCAGGCCTTTCATCTGGATCAACTGCCGATATGTAATCAGCCGCACGTCGCGGGCTTTGACCGCCTCGCGGAATTGCGACGAAGTAATCGCATCGAGCTCCCCCTGCCTGTTCTTGCTCATCTCAGGGAGACCGCCGTCGGTGTTCATGTCGAGCAATGCACCGAGCTCGGCGTTGTCGATGCCCAAATGGGTGACCAGAACCGTGAAACCCGGACTGAGCCGGTTCACCAGCGCGACCAGGCTGTCGGGCTTGTCCTGCGGGCGTGCCTCGTACTGCGGGTTGTAACGCGGCTCGCCGAAGTACTGCATCATCCCGAGACCGTACTCCTTTGCCAGCCGCTCGGCGATCGCGGCGAACTGGGGATTGTCGCGTACGGTTCCCATATGGTAGTCGACGTAGTCGATTCTGAGTCCGGAGCGGCGGGCGCGCTCGATCTGGGCGCGTAGCTCCGTTTCGACTTCCCTCGGATCGGGATGATGATTCTCGAGGGCTTCTGAGGAAGGAAAGAAATAACCGTCGGCATCCACTAAAGAGGGGACCGTCGTCGCACCAGCGACCGGTCCCCAGCGATAGTTCTTCCATTCTGAGTTGAGGGTGAGATGAATCCCGACCGACACCTCGGGATGCTGCTTCAGAATCTCAACCGTCTCCTGATACCACGGCGTCGGAAACATCACCGACACCGACACGGGCATCCCCGTCGCGATGAGCTTTTGCAGCGCCATGTTCACGCTGTGACTCATCCCGCCGTCGTCGGCGCGAATCACGAGGTACGTCGGCTCCTTTTGCCCCGAAATGCGGGATGCGTCAGCCTGGCCAAGGACCTTGGCAGGAGACGCGATCAGGAATGCACAACTTGCCAGCAGAACGAACGAACGAAGCAGCCGCGTACAACCCTCCCAACCGAGGAAGTAGTCAGTGCTCTGCCGAGCATGGGACGCAGCCCGAGCCACGCCACTCAGTTAGAGTGGCTCGGGGCCCAACTCTATTACAGTCCGCGTTTGGAGTTGTCAAGAAGAAC
>CAMLDY010000084.1 GCA_946478895.1 uncultured Gemmatimonadota bacterium | reverse complement strand
ACCGATTCGGCGTCGAGGTGGTTGGTCGGCTCGTCGAGCAGCAGCATGTCCGGCTCCTCGAGCAGCGTCCGGCACAGCGCGACTCGACGGCGCTCGCCGCCCGACAGCTTGCTGACGTCCGCGTCCGCCGGCGGAAGTCGCAACGCATCCATTGCGATCTCGATTTTCCGATCGATGTCCCACGCGTTGACGGCGTCGATCTTTTCCTGGACCCGCGCCTGCTGATCGAGCAGCTTCGTCATCTCGTCGTCCGACATCGGCTCGGCAAATTTGTTCGAGATGTCCTCGAATTTTTTCAGCAGGTCGCGCACGGGCTTTACGGCGACGTCGACGTTTTCCTTGACATTCTTCGACGCGTCGAGCTGCGGCTCCTGCGGCAGGTACCCGATCCGCGTGCCCTCGTGCGGCCACGCCTCGCCCTGAAAGTCGTGGTCAACTCCGGCCATAATGCGCAGGAGCGAGGACTTCCCGGCGCCATTCGCGCCGAGTACTCCGATCTTGGCGCCGGGATAAAAAGACAGCCAGATCCCGCGCAGAATCTCCCGCGATGGCGGGACGACCTTGCGCAGGTCTTTCATTACATAGATGAACTGTGGAGGCATCCGAACAATTTACCGAGGGCAGCAAGGACCACCGAGGACAGGCTCACAGCTTGTCCTCGATCCTCAATCAGTCAGCAGTCAGCAATGCACTTGGTCCTCAGCCCTCAATCCGGCCTCTTGGGATCTCCCATCATCGCATGCTGCTCGTGGTCCATATGGTCGTCATGCCAGATGGACTTGAGATCGTTCCCCGCGAAGACGTTTGCGTGCACCATCCATCCGAACGCCTGGGGAATGAACCTGCCGTTGGCAGCCTTGCACTCTTCCTTGGTCGCAACGCCGAGTGGACCGAAGATCGGTCTTCCATCCTTCGTCTCGTACCAGCGCTCCTTCGCGTTTCGCGCCGGTACGCACCAGTTCACGTGACGATGCCACCGCGCGACGCTCAACGGAATTCGCTTGTCGAGATCGCCCTCCGACGTCCGCCGTGACGCTGTGTACATCGCGCCGATCAAATGGAACTTGCCCTGCGTGTCTTTGGTGTAGAGCAGCGACGTCGGACGCGCCGGATCGAAGCCCCACTGGTTGCGGATCGCGTTCCAGCCTTTCGTGAAATGGTATTGCGGCTGATTCTTGATCTGCGGCGCGAACATCCTGTAGCCGTCTGCTTCGGCGACATTCACATCCTGGTACCTGGCGATCGCCTGGCGCAGCTCGTTGATGACTTGCGCGGCGCGGACTGAATCCGCCGGCGTCAGGGGCCGCGGATTCGAGTAGGCCATGTGCTTCGCCATTGCCTCCATCTTCCAGTCGCCACCGCCCTCCATTTTCATTCCCGCCATGCCCGAGCTGTGCGCCGCCGTCGACCCATTGGCGGTCGAATCGCTGTGATCGTGGGCATGTTGTGCGAGTACGCTCACCGGGAGGCCGCAAGCCATCGCCAGTGGTAGCGCGGAGCGCAGAAAATTCCGAAGCATGTGGACCGCGGTCGGTTGTTGAGACACTTCTTATACACCCGTGCGGGTGTTAGACGATCCGCGAATGGCCTCGGTTAACCCGGTTAACCACCGTAATCCGCGAGCAACTTCTCCAGCATCACGGAGACCCGCTCATGTGGCAGCTGGTGGATCTGATCCTCATGCCACGGGATGATTTCCCCAGGAGTGTTCCACGGCGCATACGGCCTGTGTTCCCGCTTGAGCAGCACCAGCGACGGTTTCCTGAACGCCGAGGCTGCGTGCGAGATGCTGGTGTCGGGTGTAAAGACGAGATCGCTCGTACCCACCAGGGCAAGCGCATCACGTAGCTGCGGCGTCTCCACCGGCAGCGCGTGAGTCGCATTCGCCACTCGCGTCACGCTCTCCCACTCTGCCGGCAGTCCGATGACGATCATTGGCATTCCCGGCGCCCGTGCCCGGGCACTCTGCAGCGTGGCGATGAATTTCCCGTCGGGCCAGCGGCGTTTGGGCTCCGACGCCGACAGGTTGATCAGCAGCCGTTTCGCGGGTCGTGACTCCGCGCCCGATGATTCAGTCAGCGCGGCCGCGTCCTGCCAGCGTTCTTCCGCCCACGCTCTTTCTTCGTCGGACAGAAATATTTCGGGCTGCCAGTCAACCGCGTCCGGATTCACCCCGAAGGGAACCGCCAGCTGCTTCGAGCCTTCGATGTAGTGATCGAGGCGGTTCCATTCGGGAACGGACACGTTGTAGATCCGCGGCGTTCGGTCGCCGCGCGCGCCGACCCGGAACGGCGCCCGACCCGCGTACATGAGCAGCGGGGTCGACGTGAATACGGGCGGATTGTTGATGCGGCCATCGACCATGACGGTATACCGCTCGCCCCGCAGCCGCTTCATCAGATCCTTGTAGCTCCTCAGCGAGCCGCGATCGAGCGTCAGGACCTGACCGACGTACGGATTCCGCTCCAGTACCGGCGCCGTTGTGGGTGTCGCCAGCACGTCCACTTTCCCACCAGGGAGCGCCGACGCGATGTTCCGGATCAGCGATGTCGCCATGATCATGTCGCCGATCCGCTCATAGCGAATGAAGAGGACGCGATGATCGCGATCGATCGGCGAAGGGAGTGTCGTCTCTTTAGGCCCGGGCAACAGCCGGCTCAGCACGCGCATCCACATTGCGCGCCAGACGATCTCAATCTTTCTGGGATCCACCGGTGAGGCGCAGCTCCAACAGCTTGCGTGAAGGTTGCGGGTCGCGGGTGTGATAAACCTGAATCGCGCTTACCACGAAGGGCTCCGATATTCTGGTCTTGAGCAGCTCACGGATCGAGCTGCGATCCAGCGACTGGTAGAGGTTCAGGGTGCAGTGAGGGCTAAAAGTGTACCGCGCCCGCGTGAAGGGCAGCCCGCTCGTCACCAGCCGGTCGTGCAGGACTCTGATCGGCCCATGCGGATCGATCGGTAGCACCAGAATGTCGGTCTGCATGAATCGCTGCGGAGCACGGAACGAGAGCGTGAGCGGCGGCGTGGTCGCCGTAATCGGCGTCAGCTTCGCCTTCAGCTCGGCGAGCGGCACCGATGCCGGGATCGGACCAGCGCCCGAAGACCCCGTCAGCGTGATGTGAGGCGGCTTGTACCGCGCCAGCTTCGGATCGTAGCGCTCGTTGATGGCGCGCACCCGATCCGCGATGTCCGGCGGCAGCTCGCTCAGAATGAATATTCCGTTAAGCAAAGCGTTACTCGCATAAAGATCGACAAATCGAACAGCTGGAACTGTATTGTAAACAGGGCGTCCCACACCCCTTGTAAATCACCCTTCGAACAGCGATATCACCGGAAATGCTGAACATCGATCTGACGGGCAAGCGCGCGCTGGTCGCTGGCGTCGCCGACGATGCGGGCTTCGGGTTCGCGATCGCCAAGGCACTCGCGGAGGCGGGCGCGAAAGTCTCGGTCGGAACCTGGCCCCCCGCGCTCAACATCTTCATGAACCTGCTCGAGCGCGGCAAGATGGACGAGTCGCGGAAGCTGTCCAGCGGCAAGCTGCTCGAGTTCGAGAAGATCTATCCGCTCGACGCCGCGTTCGACGTTTTGACTGACGCGCCCGAAGACATCCGCTCCAACAAGCGCTACAAGGACACCGGTGATTTCAGCGTCGACGGAATGGTGAAGCGCATCGAAGCCGACTTCGGCCGTGATTCACTCGACATCGTCGTGCATTCGCTCGCCAACGGACCCGAGGTGAAGAAGTCGCTGCTCGACACGAGCCGAGCGGGGTATCTCACGGCCGTGGGCGTCAGCGCGTACTCGCTCGTCTCGATGGTGGCGCGGCTCGCTCCGTTGATGCGCAAGGGCGGCTCGTTCGTGTCGCTCACCTACATGGCGAGCGAGCGCGTGATCCCCGGCTACGGCGGCGGAATGTCCTCGGCGAAAGCCGCGCTCGAGAGCGACACCCGCGTGCTCGCGTTCGAGGCAGGGAGAAAGTACGGCGTCCGTGTAAACACGATCTCGGCGGGCCCGCTCGCATCTCGCGCGGCCAGCGCAATCGGGATCATCGAGCGGATGGTGGAGTACTGCGCCGAAAACTCGCCGCTCACCGACCCCCTGCAGGCCGAGGAAGTGGGCAATGCTGCCGCGTTTTTGTCGAGTCCGCTCGCCAGTGGCATCACCGGGACGGTCCTTTACGTCGACAAGGGCTACCACTCGATGGGGATGGCGCTGCAGCAGGGATCGCCGCAAAGCTGAGCGCGTCAGGGCGTCTTTTTCTGCGCCCGCTCCTTCTCGATTCTCAATCTGATCAGCTGTAGCCGCGCCTCGGACATCCGACCGGTCAGGCTCAGGGTGTTGCGCGTCGCGGGATCCGTCCAGGTGATGGTGTGCACGACATTCGGATCTTCCGGACGCGCCGCATCCTGTGCTGGTGCAGGCGCCACTGGAGGCGACGGCGCAACGGTTGGTGCACCCGCCGGCACTGTCTGGTTGGATACGCCGTTTCGGGCAGCTGCCGTTTTGCCGCGGGACTCCGATTGTGTCGTGACCGCTGCCGCGTCGGTCGCGGCAATGCTGGAGAGCGCGACAGCTCGCGATTCGGTGAGTGTTACCGTGTCGCCGCCGATCTCGTAGACGGTCACGTTCGCGCCGATTCGGCGCGGACTCTCGATCACCTTTAAAGGCTGAGCCGGTCCAGTCAGCTCGCCAGCGATCACGCCTTCGCCCGCAACCGCGCCTGCACTGGGAACAAATCGCGATGCCGGTGCGGGGACGGGGATGGCAGCGACGCGATTGGCCCCTGCAGTAGCGCTTGTGGCGACTGATTTCTCAGCGACCTGGGCCGCGTTCTGGGTCGTCGGCGATGCATCCGTTGCAAGATCACCGCGGTTGCCGGTGCTCCCGCTCGACTTTTCCATCCCCGCGCCGGCTGCCGAAGGCCCTGCAACGCGGCGCGACTGGGCGACTGTCGGCACTGACAGCGGGACGGCGGCAGCAGGTGCGCTCGCCATCGGCGCCGACTCTGCCGCCGCCTTGGACGCTGCCGCGGAATCCGAAATGTCCGCCGTCGCGGTAATCGCCGTCATCGACGTCTCCCGCGTGCCCTGATTCTGTACGACGATCAACGTCACTCCAGCAATCACCAGCACGCTCGCGGCAATGCGCCACACCGTCGGATCGAACCGCTTCCTGACCGGCGCAGCTACTGGAATTACACCTCGCGGCGCGTCGTCGAGCGCAGTCAGAATCCGCGACGATGCGGCGATGAAGCCGCGCGCTTCCGCGACGGCGGCAGCGCACTCCGCGCAACCTTTCACGTGTGCGTCGATTTGCGCGGCTTCGTCGGCGCTGAGCGCGCCGTCGAGCCAGGCATGGATTGTCCCTTCGTCAGGATGCTGCATGCTTCTCTCTCGCCTCTCGATCCTTCTGCAGCTCTTCGTAGCTCTCCACCAGCCGCCGCCGCGCGCGCGACAGCGTCGTCCCCACCGATCCCGGCGACAGCTGCAACGCCTCGGCGATCTCGTTGTAATCCAGCCCTTCCTCGCGCATCAGCAGCGCCAGCCGGTCGCGCTCGGCCAGCGCATCCACCGCTTTCCGCGCCATCGCTGCTTCCTGCGCGCGCTCGAGGCTGGTCTCCTCGGGCTCGACCATCGACTCCCGCTCCTGCTCGGCCAGCAGCGCGAGGTGCTTTCGACGCCGGCTGTCCTTCCGCGCCTCATCCCGCACCAGGTTCGTCGCGACGGCGAACAGCCACGCCCTTTCGTTCTGAATCGAAGTCTGCCTCAGCGCGCGCACGAAAGTCTCCTGTGCAACTTCCTCGGCCCAGTCGCGATCTCCCAGCCGCCGCGTCAGGTATCTCACCAGCGCGGTGTTGTAGGTCCGGAAGAGTCGCTCGACGTCGGTCACCTGTTACCAGCGATCTTTGAGTAGTGCGATGTCGCGGTCGGTCAGGCGCTCTTCACCCGACGGCGTCAGCTCGATTGCCATGTTCTTCCCCGTCACGATCGCGCTCTCTCCAATCGAGAATGCCTCACGCAGATCCGGCTCGATGTCCAGCAGCTTGAAGTACGCTTCGGAGTAAGGCTTCACTCGCAGCACCGTGCCGGTGCCCTTGTAGCGAACGTCGGTCCAGACCCCGTCACGCAGAACGAAGGTGACGTTACCCGCGCGTCTCACACTGGCATCGTCGCGGATGCCCACCGCGGCGTCCGCCGCCGAGATGCTGGTGGCCGCGCGCTGGGCCGACGCCGCCTTCGCGGCCTCGAACTGTGCGACCGGAGCAGGTGCCGCGGCCGGCGCAGAGTTGGAGCCGACCACCCCGTTCAGCTGAACGCCTCTGCCCGCTATGCGGCGCTGGTTCATTCCCGGCTCCACGACGAGGTACGAAGAGAACTCGGTTGGAATGCCGAACCGCTCACCGAGCTCGCGAATCTCGTCGTTGATCTCCTGCGATCCACCGTGCTTGCGCTTCTCGGCGCTCAAATAGCCGACGCGCTGAGTCGCCCAGAGTCTCGCGACGAACGAGTTCTCTCGCGAGCGCTCCGGAAAATTCACCCGCGCCGTCCAGGCCACCGGTCCACTGGTCGTCTGGCCGTCGAAGCGCAGTGTCGCATCGCCATCTCCATCGTAGCGGGCCAGAAGTACGAGATCCTCTCCAGCAAATATGTCCACCGGCATGGTTGGATGCATTTTGAGCAGACGTACACCATCAGCGTGGACGCGGACGTCGGTCACCAGCGGGCTCGTCAGACGACTCGCCACAATGCCCACTGCGCGCTCGACTGACTCGTCGGGACGTACGAAACTGGCAGTACCGCGCCCTTCGAGGGCGAGCTGCTCGATGAGAGAAACGTTGAGATCGGCGCCGACACCGAACGTGAACAATCTCCGCGACCCGCGCTGCTTCGCCACGTTCGACGCGATCACCGATGCGTTGCGCTCACCGACTGTGGGCTGGCCATCGGTCAGAAACAGGATGATCGGCAAACGGCCGGACTGAACCCGCGCCGACAACGCCTCATCGAGCGCACCGGAGATGTTCGTCGATCCTTCGGCGTCGAGCTCGTCCAGATAGCGCGTTGCCGCCCGAATGTTCTCCGGCGTCGCGCTCGAGAACTCGTCGCGGAAGGTCCGTACATCGCTCGAGAAGTCGATCAGCCGGAAACGATCGGCGGGAGACAGGGTGCGGAGCAGCTGCTTACCTGCCGCCCTCGCCTGTTCGATCTTCTGACCGCTCATCGACCCCGAGACATCCAGAACGAACGTCACGTCCCGCGGCACGGCACGCGGCCGAACTGCCGGCGGTGACAATGTGATCAGCGCGAAGCCATCTTCGTTGCCGGGGGCGTTGGCCAGCATCGAGATCGCCGCGCTGGTCGACCGGCGGATCGGGATAAGGAGCGTGACCTCTCCGCGCGCGTCCCTCACCTCGACCCGTCTGACCGACCCGCGATTGCTCGACGCGAATGAACGATCTTCCGCGTTGTCCATCGGATAGTCGGAGCCATACCGCTCATCATAGATGGTGTGCGTCGGCGAGTACGCAGTTCCGTACATCGGATCGTTGGGGTATGTCAGCACCAGCGATGTACTGCCTTCGAGCTGCTGACTCCCGCCGACCTGGTTGGAGCGCTGACCGCGGAAATAGTCCACCCGCAGCGCGTCACCTTCACGCGGCGCGACGGTCTGGAATCGCACGACGACTTTCTTTACCTCGCCCGGTGCGATCGGAAAGATCCGCGCGCGCAGCAGTCCGTAACCCATCCACTCCAGAAGCGCCGGATCGCGCTGTCTGCGCACGATCTCCTCATAGATCTGACGCGCCCGATCGGCGCTCATCGTCTCGCCCGCGACCATCTCGCCGTTGATCGACAGCTTGAGATCCTGGAACGCCGCGCCCTTCGGCAGCGGGAACATGAAATCCGCCTCGCCGACACGGCTTCCCCGATTCACGAATGTCTCGGTGACTTCGTAGCGCAGCACTCGATCGACCAGATTCACCCGCACGTCGCTGCTCTGCCGAACGACATCCTGAATTGGAATGCCGCAAGCCGGCATCACGCACGGTCGTCCACGCACACATGGCGGCACGGGGCAAGGAAGCGGACGCGGGGGCGCATCGATGATTTGGGCCGAGAGAGCCGCGGGAACACCGAGAACGAGCGAAAGAAGGAATGAGCGCATGACACACCAGTAGAAGAAGGTTCTACTGTGGGACGTGCGTCACGCAGTCACTTACACACCACGAAGGCGTTTTGGGGTTTTTGCGGTTCTTCGCCGCCTCTGGGCGGGCTTAACTGGGCCGCGGCTTCTTTTTCCGCCGTTTCTGCAGATCGCGCCGCTCATCCACGCGTACCGCCAGCAACCTGTGATCGGCCCTGATCATCGTTTGCTCGAATGACTCCGTGCCGCGTCGGGCGGCCCACCCCATCGAGAATGGAACGGGCGCCGACGTCGGCGCCGCGGCGCGGAGCCTCGCCACGACGTGCTCGGTCTGGTCTTCTCCGGAGTCACAGAGCACCACCAGGAATTCGTCGCCGCCGACTCGTACCACCGCTTCCTCGGCGCGCACGTGGCGCATGAGAAAGCGCGCCATCTTCACCAGCACCGCGTCGCCTTCAGCGTGACCGTTGCTGTCGTTGTATTGCTTGAAGTGGTCGATGTCGAGGTAGATGCATCCCCACTCGCCCTTGGGCTGCGCCTCACACTGGCGGGTTACCGTGTTCAGATACCTGCGGTTGTAGCATCCGGTGAGCGGGTCGCGAATACTCAGCTCGAGCAGCTGGGTCTGCAGCTCCTTGCGATGGGTGATGTCGACGAGAATGCCGTGACAGTATTTCTCGCCCGTCTTTGGATCCACCGACAGAAATGCGCTGTCCACTACAGTGCGCGTCTCACCATCGCGGCGCGTCAGCTGGAACTCTACGTCGCGCACCGCACCCTCACGCTCCAGGAGCGCCATCTCGCGCGCGCGAACTTCCGGACGCACGAAGTCGTCGGTTCGATATCCCTTCAGGTCGGCGAGTGATTCGACGCCGAACATTTCCAGGAATGCCGGATTCGCATCGACGATCTCGCCGTCCAGAGTGGTGATGTAAATTCCCTCCTTGAGGCGCATTGCGAGCTCGCTGAGCGTTTGTGGATCGCTCAGGTTTCGTACTCGCTTTTGTTTTTTGGGCTTTTTGGAGGGCGCGGTCCGGCTCACATCGATGTCTCAGCCAACGGCATGTCCGTTGCTTCAGAGGAAGGGTGGACGATTGGAGAATTTATGGCATCCAGGCAAAAGCAGGAACAGAGTAAGCAGCCCCCTTCGAGGCAGGGCGATGGGGATTCGGGCACACGCTCCGGGCAGCCCAATCCTGAAGACGTCCCTTCCCATCCGCACGAGCACAAGAGCGGCTATGGAGGCGAGCACGGCTCTCCACGTACCAGCACCGACAAGCGCGAGACGCCGAAGAGAAGCTAAGCAAGAATCGGGACGATGAGTTTCCGGACCGCCGGTATTCATCACGTCACCGGCATTGCCAGCAATCCGCAGCGTAACCTCGACTTCTATGCCGGCGCCCTCGGGCTCCGGCTCGTTAAGCGCACCGTCAACTTTGACGATCCCACCACCTATCACTTCTACTTCGGTGACGAGGCGGGCCACCCGGGAACGATTCTGACTTTCTTCCCGTGGCCGGATGCGCGGCGCGGTCGCCAGGGTGGTGGTCAGGTGGCCGTTACATCCTTCTCGATCCTTCCCAGCTCAGTCGGGTTCTGGATCGAGCGACTGATCAAGAAACGCGTCGAATTCGAGCAGCCCGCCGCGCGCTACGACGACGAGCGCGTCATCGCGTTCAAGGATCACGATGGCTTCATGGGTGAGCTCGTCGCCCATCCATCGGTCGAATCGACCCCCGGCTGGTCCGCTGCCGGTGTGCCGGCTGAGCACGCCATCCGGGGCGTCTACTCCGTCACTCTCTGGCTCGATGCGAACGAGCTCACCGGCCAGCTCCTCACCAACACTCTGGGTTTCACACTGGCGCGCGAGCAGGGCAGCATCTTCCGCTACGCCGCGGCGGGCGGGGGCCCCGGAACCATCGTCGACATCCGCTGCGTGCCCGGCATCTGGTCGGGAATGATGGGCGCCGGCACCGTTCACCACGTCGCGTTCCGCTGCACCAACGAAGCCGAGCAGATGAGCATTCGAACCGAGCTCACCTCGCTCGGCTATAACGTCACGCCCCAGCTCGACCGCGATTACTTCAAGTCCATTTATTTCCGCGAGCCCGGTGGGGTCCTCTTCGAGATCGCCACGGATCCACCGGGCTTTACCGTCGACGAGCCATCCGACGCGCTTGGACAATCGCTCAAGCTTCCGAGCTGGCTCGAGCCACGCCGGTTCGAGATCGAGGCTTTGCTTCCGAATCTTCAGACGCCCCTCGAGCTGCGCGGGCCGAACGCGTGAGCGCAGACCTCGGCTTCATCCACCGCTTCGTCCCGGCTGAAGACCCGACATCAGCCGATACCCTCGTCGTCCTGCACGGCACCGGTGGTGATGAAAACGATTTGATCGGGATCGGTCAGGCGGTGGCGCCTGGAGCCGCGATCCTGAGCCCGCGCGGTAACGTGCTCGAGAACGGCGCACCGCGGTTTTTCCGCAGACTGTCCGAAGGAGTGTTCGACCCCAAGGAAGTCCACTCGCGCGCCGAAGAGCTGGCGAGATTCATTCGCGCGGCTACCGTCACTTACCGGCTCGACCCATCGCGCATCTTCGCCCTCGGATACTCCAACGGCGCCAACGTCGCGTCCACGGTGATGCTCGTCGAGCCCGACGTCTTCCGCGGCGCAATTCTTCTCCGACCGATGCTCGTCTACGAGCCGACTGAGCGCAGTGATCTCTCCGGCAAAGCGGTGGCAATCTCATCGGGACGCATGGATCCGATCGTCCCGGCGGAGAGCGTCGAGCGCCTCGTCGAGCTCCTCAAATCAGCCGGAGCCGACGTAACACTCAAATGGCAGCTCACCGGCCACAATCTCACGCCGACAGAGATGCGCGAGGCTGCCGATTGGCTCGCGACTCAGAGGGCGCGCGCATGAGTGGGTTTCAGGTTACTCCCCACTTCGGCGTGATAGATGCGACCGCTATCTTTCATTCAGAGCACTACTGAGCTCCCGCCAACTGCGTCCAATGTCAGAGCCCGCCGACACCGCAACCGCACCGAGATCCAGCGCATCCCCACCGCCAGTTCCCGGATCGAGTAACACCCTGGAACATCTCTGCATCAACGCCATCAGAGTTCTGGCAATGGACGCGGTTCAAAAGGCGGATTCGGGACATCCGGGCACGCCAATGGCGCTGG
>CAMLDY010000083.1 GCA_946478895.1 uncultured Gemmatimonadota bacterium | reverse complement strand
TAGCCGTGCTCGGTCGGCTGCTGGCCATAATTCTGCTCGTGCTCCTCAACGCGTTTTTCGTTGGCGCCGAGTTCGCTCTTGTCCGCTCCAGACGGACGCGTCTGGAGGCGATGACCCGAAGCGGTGACCGTCTCGCCCGCCTCGCGCTGCGCGCCACCTCCAATATCTCGCGCATCCTCTCGGCCAGCCAGCTAGGCGTCACACTCGCCAGCCTCGGCCTGGGCTGGGTCGCCGAGTCAACCGTCGGCGAAGTATTCGCAAATCTGTTCTCCTACCTGCCGTTCGGCCTCGAGCTGTCGATGCGCCTGACGCTGGGCGCAACGATCGCCCTGATCGTCGTGACGTACCTGCACGTCGTGTTCGGCGAGCTCACGCCGAAAGCTGCGGCGCTCAATCATCCGGAGGCGCTGGCGCGGTGGCTGGCGCCGCCTCTGCTGTTTTTCGCCTGGATCACCAAGCCGTTCACTTACTCGCTGAACAAGTCGTCCCAGTTCATCCTGCACATCATCGGTCAGGAGAAAGCAGGATCGGACGAAGCCGTGCACTCGCCGGAGGAAATCCGGCTGCTCGTCGAGCAGTCTCAGGAAAGCGGCCAGATGCAGGCCCACGACGCCGATCTGATCGACGCGGTGTTCGAGTTCTCGGAGAAGAACGCGCGCGAGGTCATGACGCCGCGCACCGAGATCGTCGCCCTGCCCGTCGAAGCGACGCTCTCGGAAGTCCTTGGCGTGGTGCAGGAGAGCGGACTGTCACGATACCCTGTCTATGACGAGTCGATCGACAACATCATCGGCGTCGTTCTCGCGAAGGATCTGCTCAAGCTGCTCGCGCCGCGCGCCAACACCGACGCCTTCGATCTCCCATCGATCATGCGTCCGGTGCACGTCATCCCCGGATCGCGCGAAGTCGAGGAAGTTCTCGCCGATTTCAAGCGGCTCAAGGAGCACATGGCGGTCGTGCTCGACGAGTACGGCGGCACCGCGGGCGTGGTCACGATGGAGGACCTGCTCGAGGAAATCGTCGGCGAGATACTCGACGAGTACGACACGCCCGAGGATGCCGAAGCCCCGCTGCACACGCGGGCCGGCGAGACTCTGGTCCCTGGCAGCACCCACATCGGAGAGCTCAACGAGCATTTCAGCCTGACGGTGCCCGAAGAGGACTACACGACGATCGGGGGCTACGTGTTCGGGGTGCTCGGCCGGCTGCCGATGGTTGGAGATCGCGTCATCGCCGGCGGCGCGATCTTTACCGTGCGCGAGATGGACGGCCGGAGGATCGAGAGTCTTTCGGTCGATCTGCACTCGCTTGGCGATCGCCGCGCCGCCGAGCGCGAGACGCAATCGACCCACACAAAAGCGTAGCCTCGACCATGCTCGACGGGTCGGCCCTGTTCTGGCCGGCGATGTCGATTGCGGTGCCGTGATCGGGTGACGTGCGCGGAAATGGCAGACCGAGCGTGACGTTCACCGCGCTGCCGAAGGATGCGACCTTGATTGCCGTCATCCCGACATCGTGGTACGGCGCGATCACCGCGTCGAACTCGCCGCGCATGGCGCGGACGAACACAGTGTCGGCGGGAAACGGTCCGGCAATTCCCGCGGCGCGGGCAGCGGGCGCCAGCAGTACCGCGTCTTCGTCGCCGAACCGGCCGCTGTCGCCCGCGTGCGGGTTCAACGCGCAGAGCGCGAGTCGCGGCTCGTCGATGCCGAACCATTCCTGGAGGCCGCGGCGGGTGACATCAGCCGCATCCACGATCGTATCGCGGCTGAGCGCCTCACCGACATCGCGCAACGCGATGTGGGTTGTTGCCAGCACCACCCGCAGCTTGTCCGACGCCAGCATCATCGCGACGCGCGACCCAGTCAGCTCGGCGAGCATCTCGGTGTGGCCGGGATAGTCGTAGCCGCCGGCGAGCAGCGCCGCCTTGTCGATCGGCGCCGTGACGATCCCGTCCACCTCACCGTCCATTGCCATCTGCACCGCACGCTCGATGGCGAGGCCGCTCAACTTCCCCGCCGCCGCCGCGCCCATGTCCGCCCGCCAATCTCCGACTGATTCGCCGACATCAACGCCGGCGTTGCGCGCGCCGACAACCAGGATGTCAAAGCGCCCGCCGACACGCGGGTCGGCGAGCGCTTTTGCTACGATCTCGGGGCCAATTCCGCGCGGATCGCCCACGGTCATGGCGAGACGAGCTGTCACGCCTTACATCCTGATCGACACGTAGGTCTGCTTGCGCAAGTCATCGAGCAGCTGGCGAATTGATTTCTCCTCCGACAGCTGGGCGCGGATCTGATCACGGATCTCGCTCTCCTTGTACTCACCCGCATCGGTGGCGGTTACGACCTGCAGGACCGCGTATTTCGGTTGCCCCCGCGGGTTCGCGAGCTGAAACGGCTCGGTGATGTCGCCAGCCTTGGCTCCGGCGAGAGCGGCGATGTACGACGCCGGCAACGAATCACGCGGGAAAGGCTGCAGCACACCCTTCTCTTCGGTCGGGTCATGATGTTTTGCGACGAGCGAGTCGTACGGAACTCCGCGCCGCCACTGCGCCGCGACGCTGTCGGCCTCGGTCTTGGCGCGCGCGACATCCGCCGAATCAATCACCGGCGCGATCAGAATGTGCCGGGCTTTTACCTCGGCGGCCTGGACGCGATCGACGCGAATAATATGGTAGCCGAAGGAAGTCTCGATCACCGGACTGACTTCACCGGGACGCAGCGCGAACATCATCTGCTCGAACTCCGGGACCAGGCCGCTTCCGCGCCGATTCCAGCCGAGATCACCACCGAGCTGTCTGGTGCCGGGATCCATGGACTCGCGCTTGGCGATCTGCTCGAAGTCGCCGCCCTTCCGAATTTCGGCGAGGAGCGAGTCGGCCTTCGCCTTGGCTTTCGCCTTCGCCTCCGGCGACGCGTGCGGCGCGACGATGATCTGCCTGAACGTTACCGTGGCTGGCCGCTTCTGCAGCTCGGTCTTGCTGCGCTCGAACGCGGCGTTGATCTCCTCATCGGTCACGTTCACCGGCTTCGCCTGCTTGCGCAGCTCGGCGAACGCCTTCTGCTGGATGTTCTGGCGCTTGTACTGCTCGATGAGTGATTTGCGATACTCCTCGGGCGTCCCGAGTCCGGCCTTCTTCAGCTCGTTCCGGTATTCATCGTCCGAGGCGAATTGCGCGCGGACCTGCTTGATCTGGCGGTCAGCCGCCGAGGTTACGTCGACATCGCTCGCGTCGAGCTTGAGCTCCTTGGCTTTCTGAACCAGGATCTCCTCGTCGACGAGCTCGCCGAGGACGCTCCGCGCGAGCGCGGCTTGCGCGGCGGAATCCGTCGGCAGCTGGAGTCCCTGCGCGCGACGCTGGTTGATGGCGGTGAGGACATCGCTCCAGAGGAGTGGCTGATCGCCGACGACGGCGACCACACGGTCGATTGGAAGAGAGGGCGGAACGGCGCGACCAGCAGTGGCCGGCGTCTGCGCGCCAAGCACCACCGGCGCAAGCGCAGCTCCAACAATGAAACGCTTCATCATCCCCGATCGTACCCCGCGCGCCACTCCCGGTTCAATCATTTCTTCTTCGGCGTGGACGATGCGGGCGGATTGGCCGGATTGAGCGGCACCGCCGTCGGCGGTTGTCCGGCCGAGCGCGCGGAATCAGCCGAGCTGCGGATGCGCGCCGCCTCCTGCACGGCGCGATCGACACCGGCGTCGTTGAATGAGTACTTGTACTTGGCGCGCAAGACGTTGGAGAGCGGCGTTGGCACTGATACGAAAGGCGCCGCTTCCTGCACCATGCGGGTGAAGTAATCGTCGATCCGGCGGGCAGCGAGCTTCTCGCGGTCGCTGTCGCTCTTGGCGCTATCGGTCAGCGACTGAGGGGTGACACCAAGCTGCGCCCAGTCGGAGTGCACGGCGTTGAGGAAGCTCGAGTGAATCTGGTTGAGCTCTGCCGAGTCCACCTTGATCCCGGCGCTGTCGGCCTGCTTCAGGACGAGCTCGTTCTTCACGAAGTTGCGTACGAGCTGGACGAGCAGCGAATCGGGTGACTGCTTGATCTGGTCGAGCACCCTCGCCTGGGGCGGCAAGGTCTCGAGCCAGCCGACCAGCCGCGCGGTGGTGAATTTTCCGGCCGTCGATGTCGCGAGCACCGTGTTGTCGTGGCGATATGCGTCGGGATCGTTGCCGAGGGCGCGCACCGTTGCCGCTGCACCTTTCTTGACCTCGATCTTGCCGGCCTGCTCGAGCTTGGCGAGGTAGGTACTCTCGGCGGCAGCGACGCTTTTGCCCTTCGAGGCCTGAATGAGCTGAGTCCTGACCTGTTCGTACGTCGGCCGGTGAATGATGTGGTATCCGTACTGAGTCTGGATGACCGGCGAGATCTGTCCAGGCTGCAGCGCAAGGAGCGCCTTCTCGAATTCCGGAACCATCGCTCCACGAGGAAAAATTCCGAGCGAGCCGCCCTGACGTGCCGACTGTTGATCCTGGCTGTTCGAGCGCGCGGTCTCGGCGAAATTGCCGGGAGTGACCTTGGCGCGAATGGCGTCCGCCCTCTTCTTCACCTCCGCCTTCTGGGCGTCGTTCATCCCTTGCGTGAGTAGCAGGATGTGATCGGCGGCGAGGATCTGGCCGTTTTCCCACTGCTGCTTGGCGGCGACGGTGTCCTCTACGCCCCAGTTCTTGGAGACGACCTCATACCACTTTCTCGCCTTGAGATTGGCGAGCGCCGGCCACATCACCTCGTCGATCTCCTTTGTGTCGGCTAGGGAGTCGTTGTGAGCTGCGGCGGCGCCGAGCAGCTGATAATCGACCCAGACGTTGGCGATCGATTTCGCGATGTCCTTGCGCACGGGAGCGCGCGACTTGCCGAGCATCGTGGCGAGCTCGTTGACTGAAAGCTCGGTGTCAGCAGCGCGCGCGACCCAGTCGGTGTGCGCGCTGAGGGCGTCTCTCAGACCCGAGCAGGCGGAAATCGAGAGCGCCGCGACGGCTGCCAGAGCGATATTGCGATTCATGTGTAGGTCGTACGGGTTGGCGGTCAGGTGGGACGCAGTGTTGTCAGGGCACGGACGAGTCCATCGAGCATCTCAGCTCCTCCAAGTCGGGTGAGCTTGAGGGCCAGCGGATGTGCGCGTCGCACTTCCGCCTGAAACTGTACCTCGTGGAACGCTGCCGAAATCCCCTTCATACGGGGCACCGCGTGCTCGCGAAAGGTAATACGCGCCTCGTTTCCGCGCACCAGCAGCGATTCGATGTCCGACGCCCCGCCAAGGATGCGCAGCAGCGCGACGCTGAAGAAGGCGCTGGCCGGATCGGGGAGCACGCCGAAGCGGTCGCGGACCTCTTCGCGCAGCGCTCCGATCTCGGCGATGTCGGTCATGTGGGTGAGCCGGCGATAGATGTCGAGCTTGGCGTCCGGCGAGGTGATGTACTCGTCGGGAAGGTACGAGGGCACGTCTACCGACACCTCGGACGGCTCGAGCCGCGGCGCGTCGTCGCCGCGCAGAACCCGTTTCACTGTCTCGTCCAGCATCCGGAGGTACATGTCGAAGCCGACGGCGTGGACGAAGCCAGACTGCTCGGGCCCGAGGAGGTTCCCCGCCCCGCGCAGCTCCAGATCCTTGAGGGCGATCTGGTACCCGGCGCCGAGCTGGGTGTGGTGCTCGAGGATGGTAAGGCGACGGTTGGCGTCTTCGTCGATCGAGTCCGGCACGAGCAGGTAGCAACTCGCGCGTCGGTGCGAGCGGCCCACGCGCCCGCGGAGCTGGTAAAGCTGCGCGAGACCGAAAGTATCGGCTCGATTCACGAACATGGTGTTGGCGTTCGGAACATCGAGGCCGGACTCGACGATCATGGTCGAGACGAGGACGTCGATCTCGCCGTCGACGAACTTCCGCATCACTTTTTCCAGCTCGTGTTCGCGCATCTGGCCGTGACCAATGCCGATGCGCGCGCGCGGCACGACGCGGCGAATGTGGTCCGCGACGCCCTCGATGGTCTCGATCCGATTGTGAACGAAGAAAACCTGTCCGCCGCGATCGAGCTCGCGCGAGATACCTTCGTCGATCAGACCATCGTCCCAGGGCTCGACGTGGGTAAGCACCGGCGACCGGTCGCGCGGCGGTGTCTGCATGAGGGTCATGTCGCGCAGTCCGGCGAGTGACAGGTGCAGAGTGCGCGGGATCGGTGTTGCTGTCAGTGTGAGGACGTCGGTTTCCAGTCGGAGTCGCTTGAGGCGTTCCTTGTGTTTGACACCGAACCGGTGCTCCTCGTCAACGACGATCAGGCCCAGCTGCGCGAACGAGACGTCGGGACTGAGAATGCGGTGGGTGCCGATTACAATGTCGACCTTCCCCGCCTTGAGATCGGCAAGAACCTGCTGCTGCTCCTTCGGCGTCTGGAAGCGGCTGAGGGTCTGAACGTTGACGGGAAAGTCGGCCAGTCTCTCGGTGAAGGTTCGCGCGTGTTGATCAGCCAGAATGGTAGTCGGCACCAGCACGACAACCTGGCGGCCGGACTGGACCGCCTTGAACGCGGCGCGCACCGCAATTTCCGTCTTGCCGTAGCCGACGTCGCCGACGAGCAGCCGGTCCATCGGGCGCGGGCGCTCCATGTCGCCTTTGACATCGGTAGTCGCAGTCCGCTGGTCGGGGGTGTCCTCGAAGAGGAACGACGATTCGAGCTGGCGCTGCCAGACGGTGTCGGGGACGTGGGCTGGTCTGGTCGCAACCTTCCGGCGCGCATAGAGATCGAGGAGCTCGACGGTCATTTCCTGGATCGCAGCGCGAGTCTTGTCGCGTTGACTCTTCCACCGCTTTCCGCCAAGTGCGTGAAGTCTCGGCGGAGGCGTGTCGGCGGTTACATCGGCGGCAGACCGGTAGCGCTCGACCTGGTCGATGCGGTAGAGCGGCACATTGAGCCGGTCGCCCCCCTCGTACTCGATGACCGCTACTTCGACCGCGCTCTCGCGAACGAACATTTTCTCGATGCCGCGATAGATGCCGACACCATGCTCGAGGTGGACGACGTAGTCGCCGGGCTTGAGGGCGGTGAGACTCTCCAGCGCGCTGCCGGTGGCGTACCGGCGTGCGCGGCGAAACCGGCGCTCGCGCCTGAAAACCTCGTGGTCGGTGAGGACGCGGTAGCCGGGAAAGTCGGCGCCTCGAGGCGGAATGACGAAGCCACCATCGAGCACACCGATCGCCAGGCTCGCCGGCGACACCCGATCGTCGTTGAGCAGCTCGTCCAGCCGTTCGGCCTGGCCGACGTTGTCGCAAAGAATCACCGTCGGGATACCGTCGCTGACGATCTGCTTCAATCGCCTGATGTCGCGCTGAATTTCTTCGGGCTCGCGGAACGGAAAAACGATTTGCGCGTTCTCACCCGACAGATCCAGGCACCCGAAGGCATCGAGCGCGCGTTGGCCGGTCTCTGGTGGCTCGAACAGCTCGTCGCGAGTAGGGGTGTCCTCGCCGCGGCGGCGGGCGAGATCGATGTGGTGCTGCGCTTCCGCCCAGGTGCGAGTCAGCTCGGGTCCGATGTGGGTGCCGCGCGGAATAACCAGCACACTGTCGGGCGGAAAAAGAGCGCGTATCGACGACCGCTCCGGCTGGGCATCGCCCACGGTGATATGGCCGTCGACCGGCAGAATCAGCGCGACATCCGCATCGCGGGTGGATCGCTGCGACACCAGGTCGAAATGCCGCAGCTCCGTTATCTCGTCGCCCCAGAACTCCAGTCGCACCGGCTCGGCCATGCCGAAGCTGTAGATGTCGAAAATTCCCCCGCGGACGCTGAACTGGGCGACATCCTCGACCATCGGGACGCGCTCGAATCCGATCGCCTCGAGATGCTCGGCGAGTGACTCCGGCCGGCGGTTATCGCCCTTGCGGAGCTCCAGCCGGGCAGACGCGAGCGCGCGCGGGAGCTGGGTTCGCTCCAGCAGAGCGCGGCTGGTGGTGACGAGGATGCGGAGGTCTCCGCGACCGATTCGCTCGAGAGTCTCGACCCGCTCGCCGGCGATCTCGGCGTGTGCTTCTGCCTCACCGAAGCTCTCGCGAGGCGGATAAAACGCGACACTTTCCGGCTCGACGAGGGTAGCAAGATCAGCGAGCCATCGCTCCGCCCCCGCAACATCGTCGCTGACCAGCACGTAGAATCTGCGAGGGAGGTCTTGCGCGAGACCGGCAAGAACGACCGCGTCGCTCGATCCGTGCAAACCCCCTAAAGCGCGGCGCTCTCCCTGACGGGGCAGGTTGGCCGCGAGCTCGCGAAATTCGGGGAGCGATTCGACGATCGAGAGCAACTGCGGGAGCGGCATGGCGCAAGGTAAATCGGGCCCAGGGCCATAGGTAGCGCCACCGGCTCAATTCGGGATTGACTCTTGCACGGCTGGAGCAGCAGATTGTATACAAACACGGGAGGTGCTATGCGGGCGGCGAATCTGAGAACGGCGGTGGGAGTGTCCACGCTACTGGCGATCGCTATCGCCGCTCCGGCTGGCGCGCAATCGAAGCGAGCGCCAAGCATCCGCATCTACTCCGAGAACGCCGACGTGCTCTCCACCTCGACATACATCACGCCGGCGATCCAGGTGGCGGAGAATGCATACGTCTTCGCGGTGGCGATGGACCTCGATGGCCAGATCCAGGTTCTCCACCCCGACTTCCCCGGCATCTCGGTGAAGCTGATCGCGCACAAACCGGTACGACTGCCGAACTTCTTCGCCGGATTCAACCAGCAGGCCAACGGCTACTATTCATCGGCCGGGTATTACAACACCGAGCCCGGCCGCTTCGACTCGCGCGGGGTCATGATCGCGCTCGCATCCCGCGCCCCGTTCGATCTCGAGAAGATCGAAGTCAATGGTGACTGGGACATGACCAAGATCCGCCGGCTGATGGATTATCGCTCTCCCGATGCCGCCGCCGCGGCGCTTGCCGACTACCTCGGCGCCAGGGGTGAGCCTATCGGCCGCGACTACATGCGCTTTGCGGGTGGACAGCAATACGCCGGCTATGGTTATGGCTACGGCTATAACTCCTACACCGCCTGCGATTCCTACTATGGATATGGATTCGGGGTTTTGAGGCAGGCCGAGATTTTCCGGTACATCAATTATCTGAACGCGCGTGGTGTTAAGTACCGCGTCGCGGCCTACGACCTGTGCGGCCTCCCCGTGATCGTGCCGACCACGCCGGTACCCGGGATCGGTTACCCGGTGAGCCGTCCGCCGCGCAAACCATCGGACACTACGGTGTTCCCGAAGAGCCGCGCCCCGAACGCCGGCCCCCGCCTCCTGCCTCTGCCGAGCACCGCGACCCCGCAATCGGCCGCGATTCCCAGCCGCGCCGGACTTCCACAGATGGGCGACGTGACCGTCACCGCGCCTGCCCGCCGCCGCGGCGAGCCGCAGACCATTCTGCAGGGGTACCGCCCGTCGCCGGGCGTCGCGATTCCCCAGGGACGCGCGCCAATCGAGCACATCGTGACTCCGCGCTCGGAGCCGGCGGCAGCCAGCGCGCCGGTTCGTCAATATCGGCCAGAGCCGCGCGTCGTAGCGCCGCCGCCGTCGCGAACTCCTGATGCGCCACGAGCGTCGTCACCGCCGCCGACTGTACACTCGGCACCGGTGTCATCGCCTCCGCCGCGCGCCGCAGCGCCGACGACACGCACCGAGCCGGCACCAGCTCCGCCGCCGGGTCGGCACTAAGACAGTCGGGTTGAAGAGGGCCGCAATTGCGGTCCTCTTTTTTTGGGCGGGAGAAAACTGCTCGACCGTTATATTTCTGGGTCCAGTCCCCACCTCCGCGTCCCGCACAACCCAGAGTCACCCGTTGAAGCTCGATCACATTCGCAACTTCTGCATCGTCGCGCACATCGACCACGGCAAGTCCACGCTCGCCGATCGGTTGATCGAGGCCACCGGCATGCTGCAAAAGCGGGAAATGAAGGCCCAGGTGCTGGACACCCTCGATCTCGAGCGTGAGCGCGGGATCACCATCAAGCTCAACGCGGTGCGAATGACCTACACCGCGCGGAACGGCCAGGAGTACGAGCTCAACCTGATCGACACTCCGGGCCACGTGGACTTTACCTACGAGGTGTCGCGTTCGCTCGCCGCCTGCGAGGGCGCGATCCTGGTGGTCGACGCATCGCAGGGCATCGAGGCGCAGACTCTGTCGAATCTGTTTCTGGCAATGGAGGCCGGCCTCGAGATCATTCCGATCCTCAACAAGATCGACCTGCCCGGCGCCGAGCCCGAGAAACGGAGGAAGGAAGTCGCCGATCTCCTCGGCATCGAGGAAAGCGAGATCCTTCTGGTCAGCGCCAAGGAAGGCATCGGCATCACCGACGTGCTCGAGGAAGTCGTCCGCAAGGTGCCGCCGCCGGAGGGCGACGGGAGCGCGCCGCTTCGGGCGCTTATCTACGATTCGTACTACGACAAGTATCGCGGCGCAATCCCGAGCGTGCGCGTCGTCGACGGCGTGATCCGCAAAGGGACGCACATCACCTTCGGCGCCAGCGAATCGGTTTACGAGGTCGACGAAGTCGGCTACAACCAATTGCGTCAGGTTCCGACCGACGAGCTCGGCCCGGGCGAAGTCGGTTACGTCGTCGCAAGTGTGAGGTCGGTGAGCGAGACGCGCGCCGGTGATACCATCTTCGACGCCGAGAACCGCGCCAGCGAAGCGCTTCCTGGTTATCAGGCGGTGCGCTCATTCGTGTTCGCCGGACTCTACCCGACGGACACCACGCAATACGAGACGCTGCGCGACGCGCTCGAGAAGCTCAAGCTCAACGACGCGTCGCTCAACTACGAGCCCGAGACGTCGACCGCGCTCGGCTTCGGATTCCGCGCCGGGTTTCTCGGACTGCTGCACATGGAGATCGTGCAGGAAAGATTGAGCCGGGAGTTCGATCTCGATCTCGTCACCACGGTGCCGTCCGTCGAGTACAAGGTCTATCTCACCGACGGCACCATGAAGCTGATCGAAAATCCGTCGCTGATGCCGAACGCGCAGGTGGTGGATTACATCGAGGAGCCGTACGTGAAGGCGCGCATCATGGTCCCCGCAGATTACATCGGCCCGATCATGACGCTGGGGACCGAGCGGCGCGGAGTCTACAAGAACATGACCTATCTCGACACCAAGCGCGTGGAGCTCGACTGGGAATTTCCGCTCGGCGAGATCATCCTCGATTTCTTCGACAAGCTGAAGACGGTGAGTCGGGGTTATGCGTCGCTCGACTACGAGATGCTCGAGTATCGGCGCAGCGATCTCGTAAAGCTCGACATGCTGATCAACGGGGATCCGGTCGACGCGTTCAGCGTCATTATCCACGAAGACAAAGCCTACGAGTGGGGACGCAAGATCGCCGACAAGCTGAAGG
>CAMLDY010000082.1 GCA_946478895.1 uncultured Gemmatimonadota bacterium | reverse complement strand
AACGCGGTCTTGGATTGGCCGAGCATCGTCGCGGCGTTCAGGGTCGAGCGCCACGTCGTCGCCAGCAGCTCGGCCGCCTTGAGGAAAACCGCCGCGCGATCTTCCCATGACCAGTTTGCCCAGTCTCGCGCCGCATTCTGCGCCGCGGCAATCGCGTCGTCGACGTTCTCGGCGGTAGCGCGGTGCCAGTGTGCCAACACGTGCCGGTGGTTGTGCGGCATCACCGCGTCGGCGGTCTGACCGGAGTGAACTTCCTCGCCGCCGATGATCAACGGAATGTCGGCTTTTTCGCCCGCCATGGACTTGAGCCGCTCCTTCAGCGCGGCGCGCTCGGGGGATCCGGGAGCATAGCCCTTCACCGGCTCGTTGACCGGAGGCGGAACCCGCCGATTGCCATTGAAGCCGGCTAGCGTGCGCACGCGTCCGGGCTCCGGAGATGCCCCGGCGGCGGAGCTTCCGTCGCGACTGGATTTACCCTGACGTGACCGCGCGGGCGCGTCGGTTTCTACCGCTGATGCGGCGGCTGGGGGCGGCGGTGATGCTGACATTCCAGAGTTCCTCAGGTGGGATGCTTCTCTCGTAAGATACGCCCGCTCTCCGGAAAACGGACCCCTGTGGCCTTTGCTTGCCCGGCTCCGCGAAGTAACGTGCGCGGATGATACGTTGCCGCATTCCGTTTATTGGAGCACTGCTGATCGCAGTCGCGACCGGGTGCGTGAAGGAGCCGGTCGACTGGGGCGACGTTTCGTATCGCAATTCGCTGCTCGGTGATCCGGATACGAAGAGTGCCATCATGAGCGCGAATCTGCCGGCTGTGCGCGGTACCGGTGCGCCGTGCATCCAGAGCGTTCGCAGCACTGCCGTCGCGCCCGAGCTCGTCAGGGTCTGGTGGTCGATGCGCGCCGACAGCAGCGTCGTGCTCTCGCTTCAACATTCGCCGGACCTGGGAGCAACCTGGCAGGCCCCGATCGAGATCGACGCACGCGATCGCGGCCGTCGCGGCTGCACTCGTCCCGCGCCCGGGATCTTCTACGATTCAGCAAGCCGATACGTCTACGTCGCCTATTTCATCGAAGGTACGGATGGCGCGGGCGTGTTCTTCGCGCACTCGATGGACGACGGCAGCATGTTCCACTCTCCGGTGCCGGTGGTCTATGGGCGCACGCCGTCGGTTGCAGCGGTCACTGGCCGCGGAGACAGCGTGGTGGTCGTCTTTGAGGATCCGAACTCCACCACGCCACGTATCGGTATCGTGTTGTCGCGCACGACCGGGCACATCTTCGAGCAGCGCGACGAAGTGACGCCGGAAGAGATTCCCGCTCGCGCGCCGTGGGTAGCCCTCGCGCACGATACGATCACGGTGTGGTGGAAGGTGCCTGACCTCCGAGGCAAGACGCCGGTGGAGCGGGTTGCTTATAGAAGCGGAGTCTGGCGCTGACTAGTCCTGCTTCTCCGCGCTCGATGTCTCCGGGCCGGGCCGGTCGCGGATCCCCTGGGGTAGAAGCTCCCACTGCTCGGGGCGTAGCACCTTCTTCGCCGCCACCACCGCGCGCGACGTGTTGCCGGACGCCTCCTCCAGCATCATCGCCACGCTGCCCGCCATTTGGGTGACGTCGCCCGCTTCCGACGACTTCGCCAACAGCGTCTTGATGTTCTTGTAGATCCTGGAGTTTTGCGACTGAAGCGAGTCCGATACGTCGGTCAGCCCGAGTATCTGCACCGCGCTCAAGTGAAGGGAATCCTTGAGGGCGAGGATGTCGGTGATCGGGTTGAGCACGCTCGCTTCGGCAGCTGATTTCTCGGTCTCCCGCGGCGGATCTCCCGCGGTGCCGTTGATCTCCACCATCGACAACGCGAGCGGCGCCCCACCCATCTCGACGTCGATGGTCATCTGCTCCGGACCCTTACTCCGCCGGGTGACAGTGCGCTGCACGGGCGCGAAGCCCATCCGCTTCACTTGGAGGCGGTACTGCGGGGCGGTCTCGGGGAAAAATATTTTGTAACGGCCGCTCGCATCGGTTGTCGTCGACCGCGTCACACCCGAAGTCTCGGCGGTGGAGATTACCCTCGCGTCCGCTACAGGCTTGCCGGCGACGTCGGTGACGCGGCCAGAGAGAACATCCGCAGCAGGCTCCTGCGCGGACACGATGTCTGCGCCGGCGCCAAGGGCGAATGGAATGAGAATCAGGAGGGAAAGTGCCCTTTTACGCATAGCTACGGTGGGTTCTCAATTATCCATTCCTGCACACCCTCGTGCAACTCCCGACCCGGCACGCCCGGCAGTCAGCTTGCGCACGGTAGAGTACTTGCAGCGGCGTCCGCCATGACTCGATATCTCGGCGCGCACACGATCAACAACGGCGGCATCCACATGGCGGTTCTCCGCGCGGGGAACGCCGGAATGACCGCACTCCAGCTCTTCACGGCGATTCCCCGTTTCTACGGTGACAAGTCGACGATAAAACCGGAGCGGGTCACCCGCTTCAAGACAGCGCTGGCAAAAACCAAAATCAAGCCGGCCAACGTCGTCGTACACGCGGCGTACGTGCTGAGCGTCGCGACACCCGACGACGACAAGTGGACACGAGCCAGTGCGGGGCTTACCAAGGAGATGGAGCGATCGAGCACCCTCGGCGTCGGCTCGGTGTGCTTTCACCCGGGCTCGGCGGGGACGAGCGACCGCGGGGAGTCGGCGAAGCGGATCGCAAAAGCGATCGCGCAGGCGCTGAAGGCGAACGAGTCCGGCACCCGCCTTCTCGTCGAGAACACGGCCGGAGCGGGAAAGACAATGGGCAAGACGGCCGAAGAGATAAGGGACATTCTCGACGCGGTTCCCAAACCGCTGCGAGCGCGCACGGGATACGGCCTCGACACCTGTCACCTTTTTTCCTCCGGCTACGACATCACCAAATCGAAGGCGGCGTTCACGGCGGTGCTCGACGAATTCGAGAAAGTGATCGGGGAGCCGCCGTCCTTTTTCCACCTGAACGACAGCGCCAATGAGCTGGGCTCCAACAAGGACCGCCACGTGCTCATAGGGGAAGGCTACATCGGAAAGGAGCCTTTCGGCTGGCTGATGCAGGATCCTCGCAGCAGGGAGATTCCGCTGATCCTCGAGACGCCGCAGCTGAATTACGAGATCACTGATGACGATGATTCACCCGATCCGTACGACGTGAAGATGATGAAGCTGCTCGAGGATCTGGAGAAGAAATGAGGGTGAAAGGCGGGAGCGGGTCGGCTCGGATGAGCGCTTTTTCCCTCTGAAAAACCGACTTTCTCATAGGGAAACTCTTCGCTTTCCCTATTGCTTTCGTCTCGCGGGACTATAGTTTGCGTCGCTGACGGAACACGTTTTACCCTGCGGCAACTTGCATCCGATCACCAAACCAGGAGACAAGATGGCAACGAAAAAGAGGGGCGGAAGGAAGTCCTCGTCACGGAAGTCTTCCCGCAAGTCATCGAGGTCAAGCGGAAGAAAGGCGGCGAAGAAGGGCGGTCGGAAGAGCAGCCGCCGGAAATCGTCGGGCAGAAAGCGCACACCGAACGCGGCGTTCATGAAGCCGATGCAGCCAAGCAGTGATCTCGCGGCCGTCGTAGGAAGCGGCGCGATGCCCCGCACCGAAGTCACCAAGAAGCTCTGGGGCTACATCAAGCGCAAGGGACTTCAGGATCAGAAGAACCGTCGCATGATCAACGCCGACGAGAATCTCAGACCGATCTTCGGTCGCAGCCAGGTCTCCATGTTCGAGATGACCAGACTCGTCAACAAACACCTCCGCAACACCTAAGCTCCTTTGGCAACTCCGTCAAACGCGGGGCGCGCTCAAAAGGCGCGCCCCGTTTCGCAGCGTTCCCGCCTGCGCACTGTATGGGAGAATTTCAAGTCGATCGTCGGCGCGTTAGCGATCTTCCTGCTGCTGCGCGCGTTCCTCATCGAGGCGTACCGGATTCCGTCGGGCAGCATGATCCCGACGCTGCTCGTCGGCGACTGGCTGTTCGTGAACAAGGCGATCTACGGCGCGCACGTTCCGTTCACCAACCAGAGCCTGCCCGCCTACCGGGAGCCACGCCGCGGTGACGTCGTGGTTTTCGTTTCCCCATACCAGGCCGACGAGGCGCGGGAGGGACGCGATCCGACCCCTACGCTCGTGAAGCGACTGGTCGGGACCCAGGGCGATACACTCTTCATGCGCAAAGGCGTTCTGTACGTGAACGGCATCGCGCAGCGACAGGGTTTCGGCGCGACGACGGCAGTCGACCCCGCGATCGCGAATTCCGTCGACGAGCTCTTCGACTGGCAGAAGAAGGTGCAGCTCAAGTCGTCTCGCTTCGGCCCGGCGCCCGCGCAACCGAATCACGACAACTGGGGGCCGATCGTGGTGCCGCCGCATCGCCTCTTCATGATGGGCGACAGCCGCTACAACTCGAAGGACAGTCGCTACTGGGGGTTCGTGCCCAGGGAGAACGTGAGGGGAAAGCCGCTCTTCGTCTACTACTCCTACAACGCCGATGACAGCGACCGGCCGCTGCCGATGATAACCGATATTCGCTGGAGCAGAATCGGCCACTGGATCAAGTAGCTGCTCTGGCCTCGACCACTGGATCAACCAGCTGCTCTGGCGTAGTTACGCGGGACGCGGTCCCCGCGTCGCATTTGTCGGCAGAGAGTTTTCCTCTGAATCGGCAGGCAAATCTATGGACGCCTTACGGTCGCGAATTACATTGGGATCCGTGACGAAGCCCCATCCAGTCGAGAAGCGTCGTCGGCTGTTCAAGACGAGCGAATGGGACCTCGAGGAGCCGCCGGCGTTTGCCCGGATTGCGCGCTCGCCCGTAGAGCTGGCGCTAATCACCGGCGTGGTGATGCGGCTCTTCCGCGCCGTCGTGCTCACCAACGGCGACGTCACCAGCGGCTACCTCGCCGCGGCGCTGGTGCTCGGTACTCTGTTTCTGCTCGGAATGGCGACCCTACACCTGGGCAGATTCCCGGTGCGAGAATGGCCGTGGCGGGCGCCGCTGTTCGCGATCTTCGAGACCACCGGCGAGATGGCGGTGAGTCTGCTGTTGATCGCGCTGCACCGCGAGCCATGGGGGACCGCGCGCGCCGAGTTCATCGACTGGCAGGCGATGGCGACCGGGGTGCTGTTCTGGCGCGTGCTCGGCGTCAGCCTGTGGGCGCTACTGCTCGGACTGACCGTCTCATTCGTTCGCGGCCGCGTGCTGAAGGAGACGGGCCGCGATGTCGAGCCGCAAACGTTGCCGGATGGGCAGCCGTTTATCGAGCGAAGGAAGAGGGACGAGTTTTGATGGGCTACTGAAGACTACCAGCTAGTAGCTTTGTGCGGAGCGGCCGGCGGCTCCGAGCATGGATTTGATAACCGAACTTCCGCTGCGCGCCTTTAATCCAACCCGAGCTCGGAGCCCCGAGCCGTTCCGCCCACAGCACCCAGCTGGTAGTCTTCCGTGGCAGTTCAGACTTAAGCCGCGGTAGTAGCTTCCTCGCAGTACTTGTCAAACGCCCGCGTCAGATCCTTCGCGATGTCCTCGGCGGTGCGCCCTTCGATCTGGTGACGCTCCAGCATGTAGACCAGCTGGCCGTCCTTGAGCAGCGCGATCTGCGGTGAGCTGGGCGGATAGCCCGTGAAATAGCTGCGCGCTCTCTGCACCGCATCGACATCCTGACCGGCGAACACCGTCGTCAGCGTATCGGGCCGGTGCTCGTGCTGGATCGCTTTGGCTACAGCCGGTCGCGCGTTGCGCGCCGCGCAGCCACACACCGAGTTGACGACCACCAGCGTCGTCCCCTGCGCATTTCTCAGCTTCGCATCCACTTCCGCGGGAGTGCGCATCTCCTCGACGCCGAGCATGGTCAGCTCCTGGCGCATCGGAGTTACAAAACGTTCGTCGTACATCTACTCTCCTGCCTTCGATTGAGTGGGTAATGAATAATAACGGGCGGGCGACGGGTAACTGAAGTCAGATGCTGCGGAGGGGCAAGACTGGATACTATCCCACTTATAGATAACGCGTTGCGGGTTGCCGGACGCACGGTTGCCGGTTGCCGGTGAACCACGCTGCCGACGTGTCAGGTGGGCTTAGGGGAAGGCAGTTGATTTTACTGTACGCGCGCGCCGACACGTCATCAACGCAGTTTACCGGCAACCCGCCACCGTGCTTCCTGCAACCCGCAACGCGTTATCCGTAACCGCGGTACCCACCATCCCGTTTTTGTCTATCGAGCGTACGAAACCCACCTCGCCATCTCCTTCATCGTCGGCCGCTTCCCGTACATGAGCAGTCCGACGCGGTAGATCCGCGAAGCGAGCCAGAGCGCGAGCAGGCAACCGATCGCGAGGAACACCAGACTTCCCGCGAGCTCGAGAGGGGGCACTCCCGTCACTGCCATCCGGATGGGCATGATGATCGGCGACGAGATCGGCACCAGCGACAGCACCCTCGCGGTCGTGCCCGTCGGATTCAGCAGCACCGGCTGAATGAACACACCAGTGCTCACTATCAGGATCATCAGTGGGCTCGCCGCCTGGCGCGCTTCACTCTCGCTGTTGACCGACGATCCAACCGCGGCATAGAGCGACGAATAGAAAATGAAGCCCAGCAGGAAGAAAAGCAGAAAGATGATGCCCGCACCCAGGCTGATGTCCGGCAGCGAGAAGTTCATCGTCGGGGCACCGAACTTCGCCATGATCGGCGATCTCAGCTTGAGCAGAAAATAAGTCATGCCGATCCAGATTATCTGCTGTGTCAGCCCGACCGCGCCGACCCCGAGTACCTTGCCCGCCAGCAGGGAATCGGTCGGCACGCTCGACATCACCACCTCGGCGACGCGCGTCGTTTTCTCCTCGAGCACGCCGCTCATGATGGTCTGTCCATAGATCACGATCGACATGTAGAGCAGGAATCCGATCGCGAAGCCAAATAGCACGCTGGCCATTCCGGAGCCGGCACGCCCGCGCTCGGTGATGCGCTCGGTGCTGAAGTCGAGCGGGATGAAGGTGATCTCCTTCATCTTCTCGTTATCGAGCCCGACTTTCTCCAGGCGCGACGCCAGAACAGTGTTGCGAATGGCGTTCTTGATCTGCGCCATGTCGGCGATCGACGTCGCGTTGGTCCCGGCGTATCGCGCCGACTCGCCCGCCAGAGTCTGCTGAGTGACGACGATGTACCCGGTCCGCTCCTTGTGCATCACCTCGCGGGTGGCGACGCTCTCCGCTGGAGTGAGCTGGCTCGGTGTGACGACCCTCACGACTGGCATTCTACCGGGGACCGTCGTGTCGCCGGCGATGTTCACCGCTAGGCTGTGCCCGAAACCGGTCTCGGTGGCATCGAGTATCACGGTGTTGTAGATGTCGCTCGTCGCCTTGCTGCGTGAAGCGAGCCAGGCGGGCACGATGATGATCGCGCTGAAGAACACCGGTCCGAAGAACGTCGCGATCAGGAACCACTTCGATCGCACCCGCTCCAGATACTCGCGCTTGATGATCGCCCAGAGCTTAGCCATTTCCGGTCATCCCCTCCTCAATACCAGTTGCGCCCACCTTCTGCAGGAAGATCTGGTGCAGCGACGGCTGGATCATCTCGAATCGCTGCACCGATGCGCCCGATTCGACGATCCTGCGCAGCAGTGCCTGCGGGTCGGCGCCCGGCGCGAGCTCGATCTCGAAGAACCGGTTCGAGTCGTCGGCACGCTTGACCAGCGAATGGTCGCGCAGAATCGGAGCAATGCCGGCAATGCCGTCGCCCTCGAGCGAGAGCGCGATGTTACGGTGGCCGTGCTCTTCCTTCACCTCATCGATGTCGCCGTCCAGTACCTTCTCGCCACGCGCAATGATGCACACCGAGTCGCAGAGCCGCTCGGCGTTCTCCATCAGGTGGGTGCTGAAGATCACAGTCTTCCCGCGCTGCTTGAGCTCGACCACCGTGTCCTTCAGCGCCTGCGCGTTGATCGGATCGAGACCGCTGAACGGCTCATCGAGAATCACCAGATCCGGATCGTGGAGCAGCGTACCTATGAATTGCACCTTCTGCTGCATTCCGCGCGACAGCTCGTCGATCTTGGCGAGGCCCCAGTCCTTCTCCGGGGTTTTCAGCGACAGCCTCTCCAGCCACTCGTCGATCCGCTTATCGGCATCGCCGCCGCGCACTCCCTTCAGCTCGGCGAGAAACCTGAGCACGCGGCGCACCTGCATCTTCCGGTATAACCCTCGCTCCTCGGGCAAATAGCCAAGTCGCTCGGTGATCTTCGGGTCGTTGGACGGGCGGCCGAAGATGTGGATCGAGCCGGTGTCGGGCGCGATGATGTTGAGAATCATCCTGATCGTGGTGGTCTTCCCGGCGCCGTTGGGGCCGAGCAGTCCGTACACGCTGCCCTTCGGAACCCGGAGCGTCAGATCACGCACGGCGACGTGCTCGTCGTAGCGCTTCGAGATGTTGACTATGTCGATCGCGTATTCGGTCATGTAGCTTCGCTGCGGCATTGTGGTTGGAAACAGCTGAGAATATACGTCCAAACGAAATGGCTGTCTCGGAAATCTTCGTCGTCGCAATGCTATTCTGTGCGGGCGCGATGCTCTATGCGTCGGTCGGACACGGCGGCGCCTCGAGCTATCTGGCGGTGATGGCGCTGTTCGACTTCGCGCCGGCGGCGATGAAACCGACGGCACTTGCTCTCAACATCCTCGTCGCAGGAATGGCGACGATAAAATTCTTCCGCGCCGGACTTTTTTCATCGGAGCTGCTCTGGCCCTTCGTCATCACGTCGATTCCCACGGCGTTCATCGGCGGGGCCGCCGCGCTGCCCGGGCGGTGGTACAAGATTCTGGTCGGTGTCGTACTCCTCTACGCCGCGGTGTGGATGTTCCGCTCCGCGCGAGCGTCGGTGTCGCCCGCAGTTCGCCGGCCACCGTTGTCGGCGGCGATAGCGTGGGGTGCGGCGATCGGATTCCTGTCCGGACTGACCGGAGTCGGCGGTGGAATCTTTCTCAGTCCTTTGCTTCTGTACATGGGATGGGCGGAGACCAGGGAAACCTCCGCCGTTGCCGCACCATTCATCCTGGTCAACTCGGTAGCCGGACTGCTCGGCCATCTCTCCAGTGTCCGGGAGCTGCCGGCAAATCTTCCGGTTTGGGCGGCGGCAGTATTGCTCGGAGGCTGGATTGGCGCGAGTTATGGGACCAGCAAGGCCCCGACACCGGTATTGCGCCAGCTACTGTCTCTGGTGCTGATTGTCGCGGGCCTCAAGCTGGCGATAGCCTCCTGAACCCGAAGGCGGCACGAGAACTCGAGCCAACCATGTCGAACATCGACCGAGCCGACTGGCACTACGGCGGAAACTATCCCCGGGACCTCCCGCCCGAGAACGGCGGGACCCACATCGGGATGTATCTGGCGTGGATAATTCACCGTGGCCTCGGCAGCGACGAACTGGTCGAGATGGGTGGGGATACGTACCAGCTCGTCCTCGAGCGTGTCGTCACCGGCCGTGACCTCCTGTTCAACGAGCTCGACGAAAAGTTTTTCGATCGACTACTGAATGAGAAAGGGCGAAAGTTCACCGCCGCCTATTATGAGACCAACGATTACGTGAACGATTACGATCGAGTCCTCGGCGGCAACTTTGCGTCGCTCTACGAAGTGGAGAATAGCTGGGCGAACTACGACAGGATCGCTCGCGTGATCGACGAGCGATTCGCTGAATGGCGGGTGATGCGATGACATTGAGATGTCCGGTCTTCGCGCCAACAATGTCACGACGGCTGTTTTTCTTTCTGTGGATGATCGCGGGCATGACGCCACAGCTCCTCGTCGCGCAGGCACGCCCGCGCGCGAGGGAGATTGGTGTCGCGCCCGGCGTGCTGTCTCCAGGCCCGCTGAACGCCATCACCGATGTCGCCGGCGTGCTCGTGGGTCAGGTCACCGTCGATGACGGCGACTCCGTCCACACCGGCATCACGGCGATCCTGCCGCACGGCGGAAACCTGTTTCTGCAACGGGTTCCTGCCGCGATCGTAGTTGGAAACGGGTTCGGGAAACTCCTCGGCTATACGCAGGTCAGCGAGCTGGGCGAGCTCGAGACGCCGATCCTTCTCACCTGCACTCTCTGCGTCTGGAAAGCCGCCGATGCGATGGTCGAGTGGATGCTTGGGCAACCGGGGATGGAGAACGTCCGATCCATCAACCCGGTCGTTGGTGAGACCAACGACGGTTACGAGCTGAACACCGCCATTCGCTCGCGACCGATCACCGCCGCGCAGGTGCGGCAGGCGCTGACGTCGGCGCGCGCTGGTGCAGTCGAGGAAGGGAGTGTCGGCGCCGGTCGCGGCACCCGCGCCTTCGACTGGAAAGGTGGCATCGGCACATCGTCGCGACGGCTGTCGCAGGCGCAGGGAGGGTGGACCGTCGGCGTGCTCGTGCAATCCAATTTTGGTGGAGTGCTCCAGATCATGGGAGCGCCAGTCGGTCGGGAGCTGGGTAGCCACAGGTTCGCCGGCTCGACCCGCGGGCAAGCCGACGGCTCGATCATGATGGTCGTCGCCACCGATGCGCCGCTCTCCGATCGAAATCTGCGCCGGCTCGCCTCGCGCGCGCTGATGGGACTCGCGCGCACCGGCTCGATCGCGAGCAACGGATCGGGAGATTACGTGATCGGCTTCTCGACCGCGCCGGATGTCCGCCGCGCCCGTGATGCACACCGTCTCACGACTACCGAGCTCGGAAATACAGAACAGCTCTCGGGACTTTACGAGGCGGTTATCGAAGCGACGGAGGAAGCGATCTACAACTCACTATTCCGCGCCACCACCGTCAGCGCCAGGGGCGGCACCGTCGAAGCGATTCCAATCGATCGCGTGAAGGAGATTCTATCGCGCTACGGGATCCGCACGACGACAAAGCCCTAATTGCGCCGTGCGGTCGCCTTCGGAGTCTCGGGTTTGGCCGCGGTCGAAGCGCTGTACCAATTCGACCCGAGCGAGACAAGGTCGAGCGGATTCACAGTGAGCGCTCCATAGCGAGCTGCCCAATGGAGATGCGGGCCCGTCACGCGTCCGGTATTTCCGACCAGTCCAATCACCTGCCCGCGCTTCACCGTATCACCTGCAGACACAAGCGGCTTGCTCATGTGGAAGTACGAAGTGACCACACCGCCGCCGTGGTCGATGTAAACGACGTTGCCGGCGAGGAAGAAGTGATCGACGAGCGCGACGACGCCGCGGTTCGCCGCGCGAATGGGCTGACCGATCGCGCCGCGAAAATCGACACCCAGGTGGCGCGATGTGAGCTTGCCGTTAAAGACGCGGCCGGATCCGAACTCGCTCGTGATAACGGATTCGCGGGGCTTCAGGAACGCCTCCGTCCACATCGGCGGATGATCGTGCGCATCGCGGCCAA
>CAMLDY010000081.1 GCA_946478895.1 uncultured Gemmatimonadota bacterium | reverse complement strand
CCGACATCGTAGGACAGCGGGACGTGCGTTATGGAAGCAAAGATCGATGGCATGGCTTCAATTTAGGCGGCGACGAGGCCCGGGATAGGGCTGCTCGCGTAGGCGTTGAGGTCGAGACCCGATCGCTCACCGCTCTCGAAGCGGAAAAATCCGGCGCGCGCGATCATCGCCGCGTTGTCGGTGGCGAGACGCGGACTGGGCGTGAACACCTTGATACCCTCGGGCTCGAGCCGCGCGCGCATCGCCGCGGCGAGGGTGCGATTGCACGCGACTCCGCCGCCGAGCACGACCCGCTCGCGCGAGTATGCATCGGCGGCGCGCCACGTCTTTTCGACGAGGGTATCGATCAGGGAGTCCTGAAATCCGCGCGCGATGTCGGCCTTGTCGGTCTCGATGTTCTCCGAGCCCCGCACTGCGTTGAGCACCGCCGTCTTGAGCCCGCTGTAGGAAAACGCGTAGTAGTCGTCGTCCCCGGGCTGTGCATTCCGGCGGACCATCGGCCGCGAGAATTTGAAGCGCGTCGGATTCCCCTGCGCCGCGAGCTGCTCGACGTAGCGGCCGCCCGGATACGGCAGCCCGAGCAGCTTGGCCACCTTGTCGAACGCTTCGCCGGCGGCGTCGTCGCGTGTAGCGCCGAGCAGTCTGTACCTGCCCCAGGCTTCGACGTCGAGCAGCAGGGTGTGGCCGCCCGAGATCAGAAGCGCGGTGAACGGCGGGACCGCGTCGCGGTGCTCGAGCGCGGCTGCGAAGAGGTGACCTTCCATGTGATGCACGCCAACGAGCGGAATATCGCGGGCGAACGCGAGCGCCTTGCCATAGCTCACCCCGACCAGGAGCGCGCCGACCAGTCCCGGCGTGTTAGTCACGGCAACTGCATCGAGATCATCCAGCGTCGTGCCGGCTTCTTCGACTGCGCGCTGCACCACCGGTACGATGCTGGTGAGGTGGGCGCGCGACGCGATCTCCGGAACCACTCCGCCGAACACCCGATGCACATCCTGCGATAGAATCACCAGCGATTTCTGGACGACGTCGTCGCCGCTGCCCTCCAGAACCGCCGCCGATGTCTCGTCGCAGGAAGTCTCGATGCCGAGGATGCGCGTCATCTACTCGGTGCGCTCGGTGAGCAGCCGCTCGACCAACGCGCGTGCGTCCGGCGAATTCCAGTCGGTGGCCTGCATCAGCTTCTTCCTGATGACGCCATCCCTGCCGACAATGAACGTCTCGGGGTAGCCGCTGATGTCGTAACGCTCGGTGATCTCGCCCTTCGGATCGTGCAGAATCTCGAAGGTCAGCCCGTACTGTTTGGCGAAAGCGCGGATCGCCGAATCGGTTCCCGGGTCGTCGATGCTGACGGCGACGATCTTCAGGCCCTTCGGCCCGTACGCCTTGTGCAGCGCCTCGATGCTCGGCATCTCGACGCGACATGGCAGGCACCACGTCGCCCAGACGTTGAGCATCAGCACCTGGCCCCGATAGTCGTCGAGGGTCTTCTGTCGCGGGACTGAGTCGAGGGTGTAGGCGGTAAACTCCGGCGCCTTGCTCCCGATCTCGACGGGGAAGAGCTCCTTCCGCAGGTAGTGCGTCGCGCCGTACGCGATTGCGGCGGTGATGCCGACGACGAGAGCGCCGATCGCGAGCTGCTGCCTGCCGGTCATACCTGGATGGTGCAGCGAGAGCGAAGCTCTTCGATCTCTGCCTTTGGATTCTTCGCCGAGAAGATGGCGTTGCCGGCAACGAAGGTGTCGGCGCCCGCCTCAAAGACGGACTTGATGGTCTTGCGATCGATTCCGCCGTCGACCTCGAGGAAAGCCTTGCTGCCATTGCGCGCCAGCATCTCGCGCGCGCGACGAACCTTGTCGACGGAATTCCGGATGAACTTCTGGCCGCCGAAGCCCGGGTTCACGGTCATGACCAGCAACAGATCGAGATCGGCGATGACTTCACTGACCGCGCTGAGCGGAGTGGCGGGATTGATCACCGCGCCGGCGCGACAGCCCAGCTCACGGATGCGGGTGAGCTGGCGCTGCAGGTGTGGCGAGACCTCGGTGTGGATCGACATCCCGTTGGCGCCGGCGTTCGCGAAATCGTCGAAGTAGTTCTCGGGCTGAACGACCATCAGGTGCACGTCGAGCGAAAGCTTGGTGAGCTTGCGCACCGACTCGATGATCTTGGCGCCGAAGGTGAGGTTCGGAACGAACCGCCCGTCCATGACATCGATGTGGATCCAGTCAGCTCCACCGGCCTCGAGCATCGCGATCTCGTCGGCGAGCCTGGAGAGATCGGCGCTGAGAATCGATGGCGCGATGCGGACGGACATCAGCGGGATGCGGGAAGCGGGAGGCGGTTGGCGGTTGGCGGCGGGACGCGGAAGTCGGGAGGAGCGACGGAAGCCGTTGCGGGGGGTGCCGGTGGAGGCGGCGGAGCGGTGAAGCCGGTGTCGATCCGGATCGTCGGTGGTGGCGGAAAGTGCGAGACGGTGAGACTCACCGGACCGCCGGCGGAGATGTTTTGTCCGGCGGCGGGGATCTGACGAATGACGGTGTTCTCGGGCTGCAACGAGCTCGTGTCGCGCGACATCCCGGCGATGCGAAGGCCGAGCTGCTCGACCATCGATCGTGCCTCGCCGACGCTGCGGCCGTAGAGGTCGGGCATCATTACCGTCGCCGGTCCTTTGCTCAGCACGATATCGACTGTGCCCGGCAGCTGGATCTGGGTGCCGGCAGGCGGTGTCGTCGCGATGACCAGGCCACGCGGCGAGTCCGAAAGCTGCTCGCTGACGTTGCCGAGGGTGAGGCCGGTGTTCTCGATGGCGATGCGCGCCTGTTGCTGCGACATGTTGGTGGTGACCGGAACTTCGGCGGTCTTCTGACCGGCGCTGAGCGCGAGCACCACGGTCGTACCGCGCTTCTGCCTGCTGCCCGCGGGCGGATCCTCCTGGAGGACGATATTCGCGGGAATACTCTTGTGGTAGCGCGATTCACCCTGCTGCGATGGAAAGCCGGCTTTTTGCAAACGAGCTGATGCGTCCTCGAAAGTCGCGCCAACGACGTTGGGAAGAATCCCATCGTCGGGAAGAACTTCGGCGGGGAATGCGAACAGGAAGACCGCCGTGTAGGCGAGCAGAAATCCGCCGGCCGCGGCAATCAGATAGGGCAGCGCACGCCGCGGAGCAGCGCGCCAGTTCACCTAGCTGATCCTGCGCAGACGCGCGGCGAACGCTCCATCGGTGGCGTGGCGCTGGGGTAGAACGCGGAGCCGCCCGTTGTCGAGCAGATCCGGCGCGACACTGCCTTCCGGCGGCGGCTCCAGTATCCAGCCGGGATTTTCGGAGAGGAACCAATCGATCTGGGCGTCGTTCTCCTCTGGCTCGAGCGAGCAGGTGCTGTAGATCAGCAGCCCGCCCGGCTTCACGACCTCGGCGGCAGCGCGCAGAATGGTTTTTTGCAGCGCCGCCATCACCGCGAGATCGGACACCTTGATGCGCCAGCGCGCATCGGGATGCCGGCGGAAAGTGCCGGTGCCGGTGCACGGGACGTCGATCAGAACGGCATCGACCGGCACGATCGCCGGATGCCGAGCATCGCCGACGAACGGAAAGATGTTTGCGCTCTCGAGACGCGCCTGATTGGCGAGCAGTCGCTGCAGTCGCGCAAAGGACTTATCGCTGGCGACGACGGTGCCGGCGGTGCGAGACAGCTCGAGCGCCTTGCCGCCCGGCGCGGCGCAGAGATCGGCGACGGTCGCGCCGGTCGGCACCGCTGCGTATTCGGTGACGAGAGTCGCCGCCGGATCCTGAACGAAGAACAATCCCTTCTTGAACGCGCCGAGCTCGGTAAAGGTCGTCCCGCCCGAAATCGCGATGCTGTCGCGGGCGTACGGCGCTTCGGCGACGTGGACGCCCGCCGCCTCGAGCATCGTCTCCAGCTGCTCGCGCACAATACCATAGGGACGGATCACCACCGGTGCGTCGGCGTTGTTGAGCGTGAGCAGCCGTTCGGTGTCCTGTTCGCCGAAGCGCTCGACCCACCGCGCGACGAGCCAGCGCGGATGCGAGTATTTCACCGCCAGCGCATCGATCGCGTCGGCCGGTGTCGCGGTGGTCAGCTGATCGCGCTCGCGATCGGTGCGGCGAAGCACCGCGTTGACCAGCTTGCTGGCGCCGAGGCCGTGACGGCGCTTCGCCAGCTCGACGGTCTGCGCAATGGCAGCGTACGCGGGCACGCTCCCCATGTACAGCAGCTGATAGACGCCGAGTCTGAGCAAGTCGATGACATCGGGATCGAGACGCACCAGTCCGCCGCGCACTCGCTCCGACAGCACCGCGTCGATCGCCGCGCGCTGGCGCAGCATGCCGTAGACGAGCTCGCGCGTCCAGCGCCGGTCGCGCGCGTCGAGCGGGCCGATGCGCCGCTCGAACGACTGATCCAGGAACTCGCCGCGACGCAAATCGACGCAGACTTCAGCGGCGACGGCGCGAGCGGCGGTTACTCCACCGGTGGTGGTGGCGGTCGCGTTCACTGGCCCAGCATCCCCGTCGTCGGTGATGATGGCACCGCGACTTCGCGCCGCGGCATCCGCCCGGCGAGATACGCGTTTCTGCCGGACTCGACGGCGAGCTTCATCGCCGCGGCCATCCGCACCGGATCCTTTGCCGCCGCGATGCCGGTGTTCATGAGAATTCCATCGACGCCCTGCTCCATGACGATGCAGGCATCGGACGCCGTGCCAACTCCGGCATCTACAATCACCGGCACGGAGAGCCGCTGCTTGATGGTGCGGATCGCGTAAGGATTGAGCATCCCCAGACCAGAGCCGATCGGCGACGCGAGCGGCATCACCGCCACCGCGCCCGCTTCCTCGAGCTTGAGGGCCGTGATCAGATCGTCATTGGTGTAGGCCAGCACCTTGAAGCCTTCGCCGACCAGAGTCTTCGTTGCTTCAAGCAGACCGGCAGTATCCGGCAGCAACGTCTGCTGATCGCCGATCACCTCGAGCTTCACCCACTCGTTGAATCCGGCGGCGCGCGCGAGCCGAGCGTAGCGGACTGCCTCGCCGGCGGTGTAGCAGCCGGCGGTGTTGGCGAGCAGGAAGAAGTGGTCGGGATCGAGATGATGCAGAATCCCCTCGTCCTTCGTACGATCGAGATCGACGCGGCGCACCGCGACGGTCACCACCTCGGCGCCCGAGGCATCGATCGCCTCGATCATCTGCGAGTTCGACGCGTACTTGCCGGTACCGACCATCAGCCGCGAGCGGAACTCGTGCCCCGCGATCACCAGCGGCTGTGGATCGGTGAGCGTCTCGGCGGAGATCAGATCAGCGTGCGCCATCTCAGCCTCCGCCGACGAAGTGGACGATCTCGAGCACATCATCCGGAGCGAGCTCGAGCGATGCAAAGGAGGAACGGTCGCGCACGATGATCCCGTTGCGCTCGACGACGACGGTGCGGGCGTCGAGACTCAGCGACGCGAGATAGTCCGCCAGCGTCCATCCCGCCGGTATGCGCCGCTCGGTGCCGTTCACAGTGAGAACGACTTCATCCGACGCGATCTCCGTCACAGCCACCGCAGACTCCGTCATACCTGTGAAAGATAGCGGCTTGCAGCGAGTTCGGAATTCTCATCGTTCCAGATTCCACGAATTGCCGCGACCCCGTGTGCGCCGCGATGCACCAGCGAACGCACGTGCTCGGGGCGGATGCCACCGATGGCGATCACCGGAAATCTTACCGCTGCGACGACATCGTTTACGAACGTGGTTTCCCGGCGGGGCAATCCCGGATGCGATGGCGTCTCGAAAACATTTCCCGCCACGCACCACTCAGCGCCGGCCTGCTCGGCGTCACGCGCCTCGTCGGGCGAGTGGACGCTGGCGCCGATCCTGAGCGTCGGCGCGATCGAGCGAACGTCGGGCACCGAGATCGACTTGTGGGTGAGCTGGACTCCCTGAACACCGCACGCCAGGGCAATGTCGACACGGTCGTTGACGATGCACCAGCATTTGGTCTGCTCGTGGAGCTCGAGCAGCGCGAGGGTCAGCGAGAACAAAGTCGGCGTGTCGAGGAGCTGGGATCGTACGTGGATCGCGCCCTTGTCGCCCAGGACCCGCATCACCGCCATCGCTTTGCGGAGGAATCCAGGCCGCAGCATGATCTCGTCGTTGGTGACGGCGTGGACGCAAGGCAAATCGATGGCAGCGTCGCGCACTGGTGCGGCGGCAGGCGCGGTCATGCACCCCACCTGTCGCCGGCGGCGACGCCGCGGCCGCGCGCCCATTCGTGCGCGCCCATCCGCTTTTTCCCCTGCGGCTGGACGTCGGTGATGCGAAGCGCATCCATACCGCACGCGATCACCAGCTCGCCCGACGCTTTCAGGACTTCACCCGGCTGGCCCTTGATGCCGTCCATGACCTTCGGCCCGAACAGCTTCACGTCGCCCTTCGGTGTGGTGGTGAAGGCGCCGGGCTTCGGATCCGATGCCCGGATGTGCCGCGAGATCTGAAGCGCGGTGTCGCGCCAGTTGATGCGCGCGGTTTCGCGAGTGACCTTCGGCGCGTACGTCGTGCGCGAATCGTCTTGGGGTGTCTCCGTCGCCTTGTCCATCGACATCAGCGTCAGCGTTTCCACCAGCGCCAGCGCGCCGAGCTCGGCGAGGCGAAGCTGGAGCTCGCCGTAGGTCTCGTCCTCGAAGATGGGAGTCGACGCCTGCATCAGGATCGGGCCGGCATCGAGTGCGGGTACGACCCGCATCACCGTGACGCCGGTCTCGCTCATACCTTCACGGATCGCCGCCTGGATCGGAGCAGCGCCGCGCAGCAGCGGCAGCAGCGACGCATGGATGTTGAGCGTCCCGCGCCTGGGCACGTCGATGATCTTCTGCGGGAGGATGTGGCCGTAGGCAACGACGATCGAGATGTCGGGCTTGAGCTCCTCGAGAGTCTTGAGCAGCGCGACGTCCCTGGCGTTCTTCGGTTGATGGACGGGCACGTCCTCGTCGAGTGCGATCTGCTTGACGGGAGAGAAGACGATCTCCCGCGATCTGCCCTGTGGCTTGTCCGGCTGGGTGACGACGCCGACGACGTCGAATCCCTCACCGATAAGAGCGCGGAGCGCCGGCGCGGCAAAATCCGGCGTGCCCCAGAAGACAACCCGCACTACATCTCCGCTTCGTTGGCGTGGTGGTGTTCGCCTTTCACCTCGGCGCGGACCTTCCTGATGAAGCCCGGATATTCAGCTTTGGATTTTTCCCACTTCGACATCGCGGATTTGCGCTTGAGCGGACTTAGATAGTCCAGGAACAGCTTGCCATCGAGATGGTCGATCTCGTGCTGGATACAGCGCCCCAGCAATTCGGATCCGGTCGCCTCGTATTCCTTCCCGTTCTCGTCCATCGCCCGGATGGTGACGGTGAAAGGCCGCACCACGTCACCGTAGATGTCGGGAATCGACAGACAGCCTTCCTCGGCCTTGTCCGGATCGCCGGTGGTGGAAAGGATCTGCGGGTTGATGAGGACGTACTTCGCGCCCTCGACATCGACCACCGCCAGGCGCTCGGTGCGGCCCACCTGCGGCGCGGCGAGACCGATGCCCTCGGCGGCGTACATCGTCTCGAACATGTCGGCGATGAGCTGTCGCAGCTCGTCGGTGATCTCGGTGACGGGCCTGGTCGGCTTGCGGAGTACCGGGTCGCCCAGCACCCGGATGTCGAGGATGCTCACCCAGCTGAAACGTTGGAGGATGCGACCGGCCTGTTGATCTTCCCGATGCGGCCGCGCTCGATGATGAGACGGGTGTCGCCCGACTTGATGGTGACGCGATCGTCCATTCCGCCCGATTTGTCGTCGCCGCCCTTTTCCTTGATGAACAGCACTTCGCCGACGACGCCGCCCGTCGTCACGATCTCATCGCCCTTCTTGAGATTCCGCACCATCTCGTCGTGCTTCTTGCGCTGGTTGGACTGTGGGCGGATCAGAATGAAGTAGAAGATCGCGAAGATTGCTCCATACATGAAAATGGAGCCGAGAATTGGATTGGCGTTCACGGGGATGGGGGAGGCGGGAAGTGGGAGGCGGGAAGAGGGAAGAGGGAAGCGGGAAGAGGGAGCTTAGACGGATAAGGATGATGTGCTTTGGTAGCGGGCGAGCCAGTCTCGTGACCACGAATCGAGATCGCCGTTGTGGATCGCCTGCCGCGCCGCGCGCGCGAGCGACAGTAGGAAATGTACATTGTGCAGGGAGAGGAGGCGGAGTCCGAGTATCTCGTCCGACACGAAAAGGTGGCGGATGTAGGCCCGGGTGAACCGGGAGCAGGCGGAGCAATCGCACTCGGGGTCGAGCGGGCGCGGGTCGGTGCGGAACTCGGTGCGCTTGATATTGAGCCGGCCGTCGCGGGTGAACACCGCGCCGTTGCGGCCCATGCGGGTTGGCGCAACGCAGTCGAACAGATCGACGCCGCGCCGGATTCCTTCGATGAGGTCCTCGGGGAAGCCGACCCCCATGAGGTACCGCGGATGGGTTTTGGGCAACGCGGCATCGACGACCTCGATCATCTCGTACATCGCTTCTTTTTCTTCGCCGACCGAGAGCCCGCCGATGCCGTAGCCGGCCCAGTCGTTCATGTCGCGGATGGCGGTGGCCGCGTCGCGGCGGAGGTGGGGGTGGATGCCGCCCTGGACGATCGGGAAGAGGGCTTGCTGCGGGAAGCGGGAAGCGGGAAGCGCGGCGCGTGCGGAGGATTCCGACTGCTGCTCCAGGCGGTTGAGCTCGTGGAGACAGCGGCGCAGCCAGCGGATGCTGCGGTCGCTGGCGTCGCGGGCGGAGGATTCGTCGGACTGGCCGGGGATGACGTGGTCGAACTGCATGATGACGTCGGCGCCGAGGTTGCGCTCGATCTGCATCACGCTCTCGGGGGTGAAGAACCGGCGCGAGCCATCGAGGTGCGACTGGAACTCGACGCCCTGCTCGTCCACGGTGCGGAGCTGGGCGAGTGAGAAAACCTGGAAGCCGCCGGAATCGGTGAGGATCGGGCCATCCCAGCGCATGAACCGGTGCAGCCCACCCATCTCGCGCACGACCTCGTCGCCGGGGCGAAGGTGGAGGTGATATGCGTTGCCGAGGATCATGGAGGCGCCCGCTTTTTCCAGGTCCTCGGGGTCGAGGGCTTTGACGGTGGCGAGGGTGCCCACCGGCATGAAGGCGGGGGTTTCGACAGGGCCGTGCGGGGTTGAAAACAGTCCCATCCGAGCGGAGGTCGCGCTCGATTGGATCTTGAAGGTGAAGGACATTACTGAAGACTACCGGCTGGAGGCCCGGGGCGGGCCGGCTGGAGGCCGCGGGCTCAGGCGAAGGGGTGGTTGGAGGCGCGGTGAAATGGTGCGACGCCGCTGACGGTGCTCGTCATTGTACGTCGTGAGCGATTTCAAGAAACTCCGCGTCTGGCAGACAGCGCACGCACTTTCGTTGGCCGTCGACCGTGCGAGCAAACGAATCAGGGGCAATCAGTACTCGTCGTTGAGGAGTCAAATCTTCAGGGCAGCGCTCTCGATCCCCGCAAATATCGCCGAAGGTCGCAGACAGGAGAGCGAAAAAGAGTTCGTCCGCTTTCTGCGCATCGCGCGAGCTTCCGCTTCCGAGCTCGAGTCTCATCTGATCTTCGCCCGCGACGCAAAGATTATCTCTGAAGAAGAATACGTTTCTCTGGTGACCGAAACGATCAGGGTAAGGAAGATGCTCTACGCCTTGATCGCCAGGGTTCTCAGCCCGCGGCCTCCCGCCGGCTCGCCCACGGCCTCCAGCCGGTAGTCTTCCTTCAGTTCAGTCCTCAATCCAGCAAAACCATAGCGTCTCCGTACGAGTACAGCCGGTACCGTTCTACAATCGCCGATGCGTACGCCCGCATCGTCAGCTCGTACCCCGCGAACGCCGCCACGAGCATGATCAAAGTCGATCGCGGCAAATGGAAATTGGTGATGATTCGATCGACGGCGCGGAACTCGTATGGCGGATGAATGAAGATCCGCGTCAGTTCCGACTTCTCGCTAAAGATCCCGTCGTCGCCGATCGCGGCCTCGAGGCTGCGCACGCTGGTGGTCCCGACCGCCCAGATTTTTCCGCCCCGCGCCCTCGTCTCGTTCAGAACGTCCGCGGTGCTCGCCGGAAGAGTGTACCACTCCTCGTGCATCACGTGATCGGCGAAGCTCTCGGTGTCGACGGGCTTGAAGGTTCCGGCACCGACGTGCAGCACCAGATCGGCGCGCTGCACACCCTTCGCGGCGAGTGATTCCAGAATTTCCGGGGTGAAATGGAGGCCCGCGGTCGGCGCCGCCACCGAGCCGCTCTCCCTCGCGTACACGGTCTGATAACGCTCGGAGTCGGCGGGCTGGTCGGCGCGGGTGATATACGGCGGGAGCGGGACGTGCCCGTACTGCTCGATCGCCTGCTCGATCGGCATCCGCGAGTTGAGCTGCACCACCCGCGTGCGACGCTCGGTAGTCGAAAGGATCTCGGCCTCGAAATCGTCGGCCATTCTTACAATCCGGCCTGGCTTGAGCTTCCCTCCGGGGTGCACCATCGCCTCCCACATCCCCTCGCCAAGCGGACGGAGCAGCAGGATCTCGGCGTTGGATCCGTTGTCGCGAACGCCGAGCAACCGGGCGCGAAAGACGCGCGTAGTGTTGAGGACGAGCGCGTCGCCGGCCGGGATCAGATCGACGATGTCGCTGAAATTCCGATGCTGGATGTCGCCGGTCGTTCGATTCACCACCATCAGGCGGCTGTCGCCACGCCGCTCGGTGGGTTGTTGCGCGATCAGATCGACGGGCAGGTCGAAATCGTAGTGGGAGGTGCGGGAGCCGTCGCGCGTCACGCCGTGGGAAATGGGTTAGTGTCTTGCACTGTTGCGGTAGCACATGAAAGGTATTGTGGTGAGCAGCATTCGATCAGCGCGTCGTTATTCGGCGTCCAGGCCTCGGCGGCGAGTCTGGCCGGTCGTGGTGGCCACCGCGTGCACGATGATGTCGCCTGGTCAGCGACAGGTGCTCGAGGCGGACGCGGAATCGTTCGAGGCGATCGTGCGGTCGCAGGTCACCGACTCGGCGTCGGGGTCACTGGGATTTCTGCGCGTTGACGCGCGTCCGGGGCGTGACGATGCCGTACTCACGGGAACGCCACCGGAGCGGCGGGGCCTCGAGCTTTCGGATTCGTCGAGCTCTCCCGATTCGCTCGCCCGACTTCTCAGCGCGGTGGAAGACCAGCGGCGTGCGATTCTCGACGGAATGAAGGTCGATGGTCGCGGGCCGTTTAATTATCCGTTCTGCGGCGGGGCGCGTCGGGTCAGCGATTCGGCGGCGGTGAACGGCGACACCAAGTGTCCGCCCGAGCCGCTGCGATACGTCACGGTGGGCGTTCCCTACCGGGGCGCGGCGCCGGTCCTCGACAAGCTGCGCACTCCCGAGTCGCCGGTGCCGGACTCGACCGCGGAGCTGTGGACGGTGCTGGTCAGCGAGACGAACATCGGACCCGGGGGGCAGCAGTGGCGGCAGTACGCGTGGCTGTTTCATCGAGAGGAAGCTTCCGGGAAGCTTGCGCC
>CAMLDY010000080.1 GCA_946478895.1 uncultured Gemmatimonadota bacterium | reverse complement strand
CCGGTCAGTCGGTGCGGGGGTCCTCACGCGGCCACGTTCGCTTGGTCGGAGCCCCCAACTACGCTCGTTCGCTCCGCTCACTCGCGGGTCTCCTCCACGCGCTCACTGTAACGGCCGCTTAGAGGACCCCCGCACCTCCTTCCCAACGAGATCATCGGAAGCAACTCCCCGGCACCATTCAGCGCGCGATCGTGACCACCCGCGCGAGCGCGCCGAGCTTCGCTCGGCTGTCCCGTGTCCAAGCCCGCCGTGCCGCGCTAGGCGCGCAGTGACCAACTGCGTGCGCGGGCTTACACTCCTGTGTAGGGAGGCGTGGGGTGCCCTCTAAGCGGCCGTCACAGTGAGCGCGTGGAGGAGACCCGCGAGTGAGCGGAGCGAACGAGCGCTGTTAGGGGCTCCGGGTGCCCGCTAAGCGCAAGCGTGCGGGCAGGGAAAGCGAACGTGGCCGCGTGAGGGCACCCCGCGCCGACCGAGCGCCGGGAAGCAAAGTCGCGCGCGCTGGTAGCTAAAAGAACTAGCGGCGGAGCGAGAGGGCGCTGCCGCGCCCTTCGCCCGAGATGCGCATCAGGATGCCGACGGCGAGCCAGCTCGCCAGCATGAACGAGCCGCCGTAGCTGAAGAACGGCAGCGGGATGCCGGTGATCGGCATCAGGTTGAGAGTCATGCCGACGTTGACGAGCACGTGCACGAACCATCCGGACATCAAGCCAAAAGCGACAAGGCTGCTGTAAGAATCATTGGCGCGCTCGGCGATCTGCGTGATGCGGAGGAACAGCCAGAGGAAAAGCGCCAGCGCCACCGTGACACCGATGAAGCCGAGCTCTTCGCCCACTACCGAGAAGATGAAGTCCGTGTGCTGCTCGGGGAGAAACGCGAGACGCTTCTGGGTCCCGAGCGTGAAGCCCTGGCCGAAGACACCGCCCGAGCCAATCGCAACCTTGGATTGAATGACGTGATAGCCGGAGCCCCGAACGTCGGCGGTCGGGTCCAGGAAAGTCTTGAGACGGTTCTGCTGGTAAGGCGCGAGTTTCTCCCACATGATCGGCGCGATGACGCCCGTCGCGACGTTCAATACCATCAGCACGATGCCTTCGATCAGATAAGGCCTGTACCAGAGCACCAGCGCGAGCAGAATGAAGAACCACGCGCCCCACAGGCCGACACTGAACGACAGGATCAGGCTGATCGCCGGGCTCGCAATCAGAATCAGAAGCGGCCACGCTACTCCGGCCCAGTAGAGCATCGCGAAGAAGATTCCGATGAACACGATGCCTGTGCCCAGGTCGGGCTGCATCATGATGATCATCCACGGAATTCCAACCACAAGGGCAGGCTTCCACAAATCGAGCAGCGACTTCGGCGCCTCACGCTGATTCGACAGCACCTTCGCGAGCATCAGCACTACGGTCACTTTGGCAATCTCCGACGGCTGACCAATGCGGTGACTGCCGATCGCGAGCCAGCTCTTGGTGCTCGCGGCGGTGCCGGCGCCTTTGCCGATTACGAGCGTGAGTGCGAGCAGAAAGGTTGACAACAGGTATAGCGGTGTGGTCATCCACTCGATGAATCGCACCGATGAATGACCCACGGCGTAGGCGAAGGCGATGCCGATCAGCAACCAGACGATCTGAGATTTGTAGACGGTTGCGACGGCGGTCGGAGTGTCGGTCTGCCCCGCCGAATAGACCATGGCCACGCCGAACAGCGACAGCAGTCCGGCCGCGGCGAGAAGCTTGTAATCGGAAACGATCGGGCGGCTCACTCAGCCCTCGTCCATCGTCGCTTCGATCGGTCCTACCTTCAGATAGTGGCCGATGATGGCTGATGCGATGTGCGCGGCGCGGGAGCCGTGAAGGCCGAACTCCAGGAGGACCGCCACTACGATCTTCGGCTTGTCGGCGGGGGCGAAGCCGACGAACCAGCCGTGATCTGCGCCGCCGGTGTTCTGCGCGGTGCCGGTCTTTCCGGCGAGGGTCAGACCCTGGATCGCCGATGCCGCCGCCGTGCCGCCGCCCTGCAGCACCGCCTTCATGCCCTCGAGAAGCACCGAATCCTGGGCTTCCGTCAGCTGATAGAGCTGTTTGCGCTGCGGAACGAGGTGCGCGATTTCCGGTCGCGGCTCGATTCCCTTCATCGCGAGCGCGCTATAGAAGCGCGCCATGTTCGCGACGGTTTGCGAGTTGGCGCCCTGACCGATGGAGAGGTTCAGCGTTTCGGCATTGCTCCAGCCACGGGGACCGTACTTCTTGTCGTAGTAGTCACGACCGTACGGCCAGAGCGGCGGATTCTCCTCCGGCAAATCGATTCCGGTGCGGTCTCGCATGTTGAGGTCGATTCCGCCGGCGATCAGTTTGCTGAGTCCGACCTTCAGCCCAAGCTGATAGAAGTAGACATCGCACGAATGCTTGATCGCGCCCTCGAGATCGAGCGCGCCGTGGCCGCGCTTGTCCCAGCAGCGGAAATAACGGTTGCCGAATTGATAGCCGCCCGTGCACGGCACCGGCATGTGCTCCTTCAGTCCCACCAATCCGTTCTTCAGTGCGATAACCGATGTCGCGAGCTTGAACGTCGAGCCGGGCGGGTATCGTCCCTGGATCGCCTTATTCACGAGCGGACGCCGCTTGTCCTCGAGCAGCTCCTTGTAGTAATCGACCGGAATTCCGCCGGTGAATTTGTTCGGGTCCCAGCTCGGCGCGCTGTAGAGCGCGAGAACTTCGCCGGTGCTCGGATCGATCGCCACCGCGCCGCCCTGCAGCGAATCGGCGAAGATCGCCGCCGTGAATCGCTGCAGATCCAGATCGATGTTGGTGTAGAGCGGCGGTGCCCCTTCGGGATCCAGATCGGGCCGCGGTCCTTCCCCGCGCACCGGACGGCCGCGCGCATCTACTTCGTCGAAGCGCACGCCTTCCTTGCCATGCAGAATCGACTCGTACTGCTTCTCCAGTCCGCCCTTCCCGATCTGCTGGCCGGGCTTGTAGTTCGCGTACTTCGGCTCGTTGAGCTCCGACTCCGAGATTTCGCCGGTGTAACCGACGAAAGACGCGACGACGGGGCCATCGGGGTAGTAGCGCTTCGGCACCGACTGGATGATCAGCCGTGGGAAATCGAGACGGTGCTCCTCCAGTACCGACACGATGTCGATCGACGCATCGGGAATGATCACCGTCGGGCGGGTCGGCGCCCGACGATAGCGCCGGATGGCGAGATTGATGTCGTTGTTGGTGAGCTGCAGGGTGGGCGCGAGCTGATTCAGCGCGCCGCGCAAGCTGTCGACGTTCGGAGCCGTGATCGAGACCGAGTACGCCGGAAGATTCTCGGCGATGACCTGGCCGTGGCGGTCGTAGATGATTCCACGCGGTGCCGGCAGCGGAATGGGACGCAGCCGGTTCTCCTCGGACTGCATCACGTACTGCTTGTACTGAATCACCTGCGTCTTGAAGAACGCGCCGACGAGGATCAGGAATCCGGCCACCAATGCCCAGGAGCTCCATCGCGCGCGGCGAGCAACGTCGTTCGGATGAAAGCTCATGCGGGAGTCGGCTCCAGTAGCGGTCTCATGAGGAAGAGTAACAGCACGCCCACGGCGGCGGTAACCGCCGCGGAGAGCGGCGACCAGAGCAACAGCTGCTGAAGCAGCTCGACCCCGTGCACCCGTTGCTCCCCGACGAAGTAAAGGATGTCGAACACCCACTTGCCGAGGAAAAAGAAGAAGGCGTTGAGGACGAGATTGTCGGCGAAGAACACCGCCTTGAGGTACGATGCACCGAAGCCGACTACGGTCATAGCGATCGCGCCGGCACCGAGCGCGTCGGGCGCGAGGGAGTCGGAGATCAGGCCGAGCACGAAGCCAATCACCGCCGCGGTCGCCGGACGCACGCGCACCGATGCGAGCAGCAACGCCAGGATCAGAAAATCCATCGGCGCGCGCCATCCGAGCAGCGGGCGGAGCGTGTAGTGAAGAACGACGAAGATGAGGAAGCTGATTATCGCGCGAATCGCTCCGCCCATGTTCATCGGTGGGCCTCTGGTGTCAGCGGGATGGTGTCGGTTCTGATGGTGGTATCGCGACGGACCGTATCGGAACGGATGGTGTCGCGACGAACGGGCGTACCTGTATCAACGGGCGTCGGGCGCCGCTCGGGTGCGGGGCGCGGCGGCGGGGCGACGGCTCGTGGCGCGCGCGTCGTCGTGTCGATCGGGCTCACAACCGGGGCGCCAAGTGGCGGCGCGCCATTCGCTCGCGCCATGCTGTCGAGAACGGCTCGGCGCGCGGCAGCTTCGGCAAGCGCGGCCGCCTTCGCTGCCGAGTCGCCGGAGACGACGATTCGCTGCACTGCCTGATCGACCTGGGTCGCGTTCTGCCACACGCCGTCGACTCCTTTGGCGAGACGCTCCCTGCGCAGAATCATCACCGAGTACGCATCGGCCGGGTTCACCGCCGGTCTGAGTAGATAGGTCCGCGCCCAGCCCTCGCTGGTTTTGATTTCCTGCAGTACGGTTCCGATCGGGATGCCGCGGGGCCAGACGCCGCCCCAGCCCGAGCTCACGATCACCGCGCCAGGTTTGAGCGTCGCCCGGAACGGAACGCCCCGAAGCTCGAGCAAGGTGCTGCCGATGTCGCTACTGAGATGCGCCTGGGCGATACCGAACGCGGTGCCGTCGGGAGACATCGCGCTGACGCGGAAATCGGGGTGGGTCCAGAGCATCGCGTGGCTCATGGTCGGATCGACCTGGTCAACGACTCCGACCAGGCCTTCGGGAGCGATGACCGGGCTCAGCCTGCTGACGCCGGCGCGCGACCCGGCGCTGAGAATCACCGTGGTTTCGTCTCTGACCCCGCGGCCGTGGAGCGCTTCGGCGGGAATGAAGCCATACCGAATCCGCGAGCCGATCCCGATCAGCTTCCTGAGCCGGTCGTTCTCGACCTCGAGCTCGTTTGCCCGCATTGATGCGAGCGAAAGACTGTCCAGATGCGACTGCTTCGCGTCGGCCTGAAGCAGCGACTGGCGCCCGCGCTCAGCGCGCTCCTGAAGCATCACCAGCGGCGCGAGGAAGCTGCGTCGCATCGCCGTGGCGACCGGGTCACGCATGGAATCGGGAAGTACGCGCGCCGCGAGCGCGAGGACGAAGCAGCTCGCCAGAACAATCAGATCGAACCGGGTATTGCTGCGGAGCGCGCGCTGCACGTGTTACCTCAAGTTGCTAGGACAGACCAGTATTTCGCCTCGTCATCAAGAATACGGCCCGTACCACGCACAACACAGGTCAGTGGATCTTCGTCGACGTGTATCGGAAGTCCAGTCTCCTGGGAGAGCAGGACATCCAGGCCCCGTATGAGAGCACCGCCGCCGGTCATCACGATCCCACGGTCGACGATGTCGGCCGCAAGCTCAGGCGGGGTGATCTCCAGCGCGCGCCTCACCGCATCGACGATCTGCTGAATCGGCTCCTGCACCGCGTCGCGGATCTCCGACGAGTGCACGCGCACCGTCTTGGGAATACCAGATACAAGATCCCTGCCTTTGACGTCCATTTCCTTTTCGTCGCCGACCGGAGCGGCGGATCCGATCTGGATCTTCACCTGCTCCGCCGTCGATTCACCGACGAGGAGGTTGTAGTTCTTGCGCATGAACTGCACGATCGCCATGTCGAGCTCGTCGCCGCCGGTGCGGATCGACGTGTCGCTCACGATTCCCGACAGCGCGATGACAGCGATCTCGGTGGTGCCGCCGCCGATGTCGATCACCATGTTGCCGGTCGGGGTTTCCACGGGAAGCCCGACGCCGATCGCGGCGGCCATCGGCTCCGCTACCATGAAGACTTCCTTGGCGCCGGCGCCCAGCGCGGAGTCGCGCACCGCGCGCTTCTCGACCTCGGTGATGCCCGAAGGCACGCAGACGATCACGCGCGGCTTGACCTTGAAGACGTGGTTCTCGATGATCAGCGCCAGAAAGTAGCGCAGCATCTTCTCGGTGACGTCGAAGTCGGCGATGACGCCGTCCTTCATCGGACGCACGGCGATGACACCTTCGGGTGTTCTGCCGAGCATGCGTTTCGCCTCGAGACCGACGCCCTTGATCTTCTTGGTCTCGCGATCGAGCGCGACGACGGAGGGCTCGTTCAGCACGATCCCTTCGCCCTTCACGTAAATCAATGTATTTGCGGTGCCGAGATCGACGGCTATCGCGTTCGCCGGGAAGAGTGCGCCCGGTTTAAAGAATGGCCAGCGCATTAGTTCAAATATGAATCGGGTGGGGTATACGGCAAGGCAAATGCCTCAGCGACAGCGGGATATGTCACTTTACCGTCTACGATGTTGAGTCCTTTTCTCAGCGCGAGATTGTCCTTGAGCGCCTGCTTCCATCCCTTGTTCGCGAGCTGCATCGCGTAAGGGAAAGTCGCGTTGGTTAACGCGAGCGTTGATGTGCGCGGAACTCCGCCAGGCATGTTTGCGACTCCGTAGTGGATGATTCCATCCACGACGTAAGTTGGGTTTTCGTGAGTTGTGGCGTGGATGGTTTCGACGCAGCCGCCCTGATCGATCGCCACATCTACGATGACCGACCCTGGTTGCATGCTCTTCAGATCCTCGCGTCGGATCAGACGCGGCGCGACCGCTCCCGGGATGAGGACGGCACCGACGACGAGATCCGCAGTGGAGATCTGCTCCAGGATGTTATGACGATTGGAATAGATGAGTGTGACGTTGGCCGGCATCACGTCCGACAGGTAGCGCAGCCGCTCGAGACTCAGATCCAGCACCGTCACCTTCGCGCCGAGTCCGGCAGCCATCTTGGCGGCGTTGATCCCGACGATGCCGCCGCCAAGAATCACGACCTTTCCCGGCGGCACGCCCGGCACGCCGCCCAGCAGGACGCCGCGACCGCCGTAAATCTTCTCGAGGTACTTCGCGCCTTCCTGGACCGCCATCCGGCCGGCCACCTCGGACATCGGCGTCAGCAGCGGCAACTCGCGCGATGGAAGCTCGACGGTCTCATACGCGATGCAGGTCGCGCCGCTCTTGACGTGGGCCAGGGTCAGCTCCTTGTCGGCAGCGAAATGGAAGTAGGTAAAAATCACCTGGCCCTTCCGCATCCGCGGCCACTCGGGTTTGATCGGCTCCTTGACCTTCATGATCATGTCTGCTTCGCGCCAGACGGTGTCTGCATCGGCACCCACTTTCGCGCCGACCGAGGTGTACGCCGAGTCCGGAAATCCGCTTCCGTCGCCAGCACCCTTCTCTATCATCACGCTGTGACCAGCGCCGACGAGCGCCTCGGCTCCGGCCGGCACGAGTGCGACACGGTTCTCGTTGGTTTTGATCTCCTTCGGAACGCCGATCTTCATGGAATTCTCAAAAGCTCATTTTTGAAAGTTGAATTGCGACCGCGGTGGCGATCGTCACCTCACGCCGCGGCGCGCGGACCGAGGCTTACAAGCGTCTGGACAGATGGTGAATAGTAAGTCCTGCAGAGTGCAGCAACGGTCCCGGCATCGATCGCGTCGATCAGCGCCAGCACTTCGTCGAGCGTCCTGTAAGGCTCCGAGTACAGCTCGACCCCAGCCGCCCGATACATTCTCGATGTCGGGCTTTCCAGCGACAATGTAATCTGACCTTTCAGCTGGCTTTTTCCAGCGGCGAGGTCGTCTTCGCTCAATCCGTGCGACGCAAGTTTCTCGAGCTCTTCGTTGATTGCGTCCACGGCAGCGCGCGCCGAATCGGGTGTCGTTCCGACATAGACGCCGTGCATGCCGGCATCTTCGTGAAACGACTGGAACGAGTAGACGGCGTAGGCGAGACCGAGCTCCTCCCTGATGCGCTGAAAAAGGCGAGAGCTCATACCCCCGCCGAGCAGCATGCCGATCATGCTCATCGCATAGCGCCTCGGGTCGCCGTGGGCGAACACGGAGCTTCCGATGACGATGTGGGTCTGGGCGGTGTCGCGCTCGAAGTGCACGGCGCGCGGACTCTGCACGATTGGAGCCGGAGAGGTCAGGGGCGGCAACCCTCCGCCGGGCACGTCGGCCCAGCCGCTAGCCTCGAGCGTTTGAATCAGCGCGTCGTGCTCGACGTTTCCCGCAGCAGCGACGATGATCTGCTCCGGATGGTAGGCTCGGCCATGCAGCGCGCGCAGATCGGATTCCTGTAACGCGCCGACAGTCTCGCGGGTGCCGAGAATCGAATAGCCGTAGGGATGCGCGCCCCACAGCTGCGCGTTGTGGAGCTCGAAGACGAGATCGTCCGGGGTGTCGTCGACGGTGCTGATTTCCTCGAGGACGACCTTACGCTCCAGCGCGAGATCCGAGGCGCGCAGACTCGGCCGAAACACGAGATCGGCCAGAACGTCGGCGGCCTGCGGGAGGTGCTCGTCCAGAACCTTCGCCTGGTAGGCCGTGTGCTCGCGGGCGGTGTAGGCGTCGAGCGAGCCGCCGAGAGTCTCGAGGGCCAGCGCGAGATCCTTGGCGCTGCGAGCCGGCGTGCCCTTGAAGACCATGTGCTCGAGCATGTGAGAGACGCCCATCTTGTCGGCGCTCTCATGGAGGGACGCCGCGCGAACCCATGCCCCCAAAGCGACCGACCGTACTCCCGGCATGTATTCCGAGAGTACGGTCAGCCCGTTCGGAAGAACGGTACGGCGCAGGTCAGACGCTGCGGCCGACGGTGCGAGGGTCACTCGCGCGAACGTCCTCCGCCGCCACCGTTTCTGCCGCGACCGCCGCGACCACGACGCGGTCTGTCACCGCGATCGCCCCGCTCCGGGCGCTCCCCACTCTCCTCACCTTCGCCAGCGTTCTCACCGGTCTCCGCGCCGACGGCAGCAAGCGCGGGAGCGTCACCGCTTCCCTCTTCCCGCCTCCCGCCTCCCGCATTCCCGCTTCCCGCTTCTCCCTCGGGCTTCGGCGTCAGCGCCTTCATCGACAAACGGAGCCGGCCACGCTCGTCGCGATCGAGAAGCTTGACCCGTACGCGATCGCCTTTCTTGACGACGTCTTCGGTCTTCTCGGTGCGGCCGTGCTTGAGCTCGGAGATGTGAACGAGTCCTTCGGTGCCGGGCATGATCTCGACGAACGCGCCAAACGCGGTCGTGCTCTTCACATTGCCCTCGTAGGTCTCGCCGATCACCGGCTCGGCAGTGAGAGCCTGGATCATCTGGCGCGCTCTCTCCATCGCCTCGCCGCCAACCGCTGCGATGGTGACGAGTCCCGTATCGTCGACGGTGATCTCGGCGCCGGTCTCTTCCTGAATGCCGCGGATGGTCTTGCCCTTCGGTCCGATGAGATCGCCGATCTTCTCGGGATTGATGTTCATCGTCACGATGCGCGGCGCATACTGCGACAGGTCCGGACGCGGCTCCGACAGCGCCTTCGACATTTCGCCGAGGATGTGCAGGCGGCCTTCGCGCGCCTGAGCCAGCGCTTCCTTTACGATCTGGAAGCTCAGTCCCTCGATCTTGATGTCCATTTGGATCGAGGTGATGCCGTGCTCGGTACCGGCGACCTTGAAGTCCATGTCGCCGAGGTGATCCTCGGTGCCGAGGATGTCGGTGAGGATCGCGTACTTCGATCCTTCCTTGATCAATCCCATCGCCACGCCGGCGACGGCGGAGCGGAGCGGCACGCCGGCATCGAACAGCGCGAGCGAGCCACCGCACACCGACGCCATCGACGATGATCCGTTGGACTCGAGAATGTCAGAGACGATGCGGATGGTGTACGGAAAATCCTCGAACGCCGGCAGCACACCCTGGAGGGCGCGCTCGGCGAGATTGCCGTGACCGATCTCGCGACGACTGGTGCCACGCATTGGACGGACTTCACCCGTTGAGAACGGCGGGAAGTTGTAGTGCAGCATGAACGACTTGGTGGTCTCGCCGGCTTCGTCGATGCTGTCCAGACGCTGAACATCGTTGGCGGTGCCGAGCGTGACGGCGACGAGGGCCTGGGTCTGGCCACGCGTGAACAGGCAGGAGCCGTGGGCGCGCGGCAGAACCTGGGTGTCGATGGTGATCGGGCGAACTTCCTTGGTGCCGCGTCCATCGACGCGCTTACCCGTGTCGAGAACCTGCGAGCGGAGCGCGTTGTACTCGACGTCTCCTACGAGGTTGCCGAGATCCTTGGAGTTGTCCGGGAATTCGGCGACCAGCTGCTCGATCGCCTGCTTCTTCACGAGCTCCACCGCTTCAATGCGGGTGTGCTTGTCGGCCTGATTGAGCGCCTCGCTGATCTTGCCCTTGATCAGCTCGTCGACGCGCGCCTTGATGGTCGGTGAAATCTCGGCCTTGGTCCACTGCATCTTGGGAGCGCGACCCTTGGAGAGCAGCTCTTCCTGGATTGCAATCAGCTCCTGCACGCCGCGCTGTCCGACGTTGAGGGCTTCGATCATGTCGGCTTCAGAAACCTCGAGCGCGCCACCCTCGACCATCATGATCGAATCCCTGGAGGCGGCGAGTACGACGTCCATGTCGCTGTAAGGCAGCTGCTGGAAAGTCGGATTCAGAATCCACTTTTCCTGGACGCGTCCGACGCGCACGCCGGCGATCGGTCCCATGAACGGGATCTTGGAGGAGTTGATCGCGTAGGAGGCAGCGACGAGCGCCATCACGTCGGCGTCGTTTTCCTGGTCTGCTGAGATGACGTAGATGAAGACCTGGACTTCGTTCTTGAAGCCTTCCGGAAAGAGCGGGCGAATCGATCTGTCGATGATTCGCGCTTTGAGGATTTCCGGATCAGAGGGGCGTCCTTCTCTCTTGATGAAGCCGCCCGGGATCTTGCCGGCGGCGTACGCCTTGTCTCTGTACTCTACGAGGAGGGGGAAAAACGGGAGGGGGCTTTCGGTGTCACTGACTGTTACGGCCGCGAGAACCATCGTCTCGCCGAATTGTACGACCGCTGACCCGGAGGCCTGTTTCGCCATGCGGCCCGTCTCGATGACGAGGCGTCTTCCGGCGAAAGTTCGTTCGATGCGTTGCATATGTCGTTTCGGTTGTCTTTGAGTAGCACAAACCGCGCGGACACACTGTGCGCCGCGCGGTGGGATCAAAGAGCCAGATTAGTACCGGAGGCCAAGATCAGCGATGATCTTGCGATAGCCTTCGAGATCCGTTCTCCTCAGGTAGTCGAGGAGCCGGCGCCGCTTGCCGACCATCTTGAGCAGCCCGCGACGGCTGTGGTGGTCCTTCGCGTGGGTGCGGAAGTGGTCGGTCAGGTAGTTGATTCTTTCGGTGAGAAGTGCGACCTGCACCTCGGTTGAGCCGGTGTCGCTCTTGTGGGTGCGGTACTTCTCTACGGTGGGTGTTTTCTCGAATGCCATTGGTTGGTCTCGCCCCGGCCCGTTTGCCGGAGCCCGTCACTGGTTCTTAAATCGCTATAGCCACTTAACTTAGCGGATGGCGCATCCTGTGTAAAGGAGGCTGGCGGTCCGTTTCCGGATTCTGAGACCTGAGTGTTGACGTCTCGCCACTGTAGTCCTAAAGGTGGCAGGTGGGAGACGTGGTCAGAGGCACGGGTATCAGTTTATCCGGCGCATTCCATAGTGGCGTGACGCAGCGAGAATGCGAGTAGAAAAACTGCTACCGGAGCATCTCTG
>CAMLDY010000079.1 GCA_946478895.1 uncultured Gemmatimonadota bacterium | reverse complement strand
GCGAGGTGACTGCCGATCCAGGCGCCGACAAATCCAGCGGCCATGGCGATTCCTCCCGCGGCGCTGAACAGCAGGATGTAGTGCTGTCGCAGGGTGCCGAAAAACACTTCTGGAAAATGCATCGTTACCTCGATTTAGGAGGGTGTCCCTTTCTTACGGGCCGAGACTGGGAAAAGAGTCGCGTGGGTGCATCCGGGTCAGCGATTTGTTCCTGTTCATCTTCGTCTCCAAAATCGAGACGAACAACACTGTCGAGCAGCGCCGCTCCGCCGTTGCGATCCTCCTCGGCGAAGAACTTGTCGCTGCCCTTATTGATCCTTTCGCGCATGATCGGAGCGCCGACCTGCCTCTCGAGCCAGCCGATCAAAATCCAGAACACCCAGCCAATGGCAGCGGCTCCTGCGACCGCAGTGATCGGGGTGAGAGTAAACTGCGTCACCGAGCGCGGAGGCGGTGGTCCAGCATCTACAAAGAGAACCGCGTCCTAGAAGAGCGTCGGCTGTTGAGCGCCCGAGCTGGAGCCGGGCGGATTGAAGCCGAAGTGCCGGTACGCCTGCGCGGTGGCGACGCGTCCGCGCGGGGTGCGCTGGAGGAATCCGTTCTGGACGAGGAACGGCTCGTAGACTTCCTCGAGGGTGCCCGCGTCTTCGCCGACGGCGGCGGCGATGGTGCTGACGCCGACCGGTCCGCCCTCGAACTTCTCGATGATGGTCTTGAGGATGCGCGAGTCCATGTCGTCGAGCCCGAACTGATCGACCTCGAGGAGCTGCAGCGCGTCGGCGGCGACCTTCCGGTTGATCCTTCCGCCCGCCTTCACCTGAGCGAAGTCGCGGATGCGCCGCAGCAGCCGGTTGGCGACGCGGGGAGTGCCGCGCGATCTCCGCGCGATCTCCGTCGCGCCTTCCTCGTCGATCTCCACCTGCATCACCTCGGCGGTGCGGTGGACGATCTGCTCGAGATCGCCGGTGGGATAGAAGTTGAGCCGCTGATCGATGCCGAACCGCGCGCGCATCGGCGGAGTGAGCATGCCGAGGCGGGTGGTGGCGCCGATCAGGGTGAACTTCTCGATCGGCATGGTGATGGTCTGGGCCTTGGGACCTTCGGAGAGGCGGATGTCGATCCTGTAGTCCTCCATCGCGGGATAGAGGAACTCTTCGATGATCGGTTTGAGGCGGTGGATCTCGTCGATGAAGAGGATGTCGCCTTCACGGAGATTCGTCAGCGTGCCGACGAAGTCGCCGGGCTTTTCGAGCGCCGGACCAGACGTGCTGCGGATATTGACGCCGAGCTCTCGGGCGATGAGCTCGGCGAGGGTAGTCTTGCCGAGGCCTGGCGGGCCGTAGAAGAGGGTGTGGTCGAGGGGCTCTCGTCTGGCGAGGGCTGCATCTATATAGATGCGCAGGGATTCCTTGACCCGGTCCTGGCCGATGAATTCGGACAGGCGCTGGGGGCGGAGGGAGAGCTCGACTACGCTCTCGTCGGGGATGATTTCGGGGGTGGTGATTTCAGCTCGGGACATAGCCAGTCAATGTACTTCGCAGAACCGACGACGGCGGCTGCGCCGGGTGGTGCTCCGCAATTCAGTTGAGCAGTTTGAGACGCTCGAGAGCAAGGCCTAACAATCGGTCATCGAACAATGCCAGCTTTCTTCGCGCAGCGGTCTTCCCGCCAGGCCATTGGCCAATAGCCTGACGCACACTCTCGAGAGTAGGTTGGGCACCTCCGCGAGAAATCAGCCAATCAACAGTCGCAAGAAGCTCCATTCCGAGTGGAGACTCGAAGCCGTCAATCACCTTCTCGGTTTCTTCTAGGGCTCGTCTAAACTGTGCGCCTTCGTCGCTGGAAAAATATTCCTGAACAACTCCCCGTTTGCTGTCTTCGAACCAGATAGTATCCAGCGGCTTCGCGTCGCTAAGTCTCTTCTCACAATGGAGATAGCTGCCGTCAAGCGCATCCAATAGGTGACGAAGCCGGTCGGCGTACGGCCCGTACAAGTTCGCTTCGAATCGTAGATCAAGAGGGTCCGGAAGGTTTAGTCGATCAATCACGCGCTGGAGAAACCACGCGAGCTTATGAACTTCCAAATTGCTGCACTCAAGGCCGAGAACTGAGTATCGCCGAACCAACTCAGCGATAAGCGCACGAGCCGGCGTCAGCGCCTGCAGGCCGGATCGCTTCGGCGCATTGAGATATTCGTCGGTAGGCTCGAAGACAACTACGTCGACCTCGGGAATGACCGCGAGTGCTCCCTCGATCTCACGGCGGACGTGAGACCATTCAAGTCCGCCATTGCCACAGCCCAGCGGCGGAAGCGCCACAGATCGGATTTTGTTATCCGTTATTACGCGAACAAGATCCTTTAAGCCCTCACGGATCCACTCGATTTTCGAAGGGTGACGCCAATGTTTCTTAGTCGGAAAGTTGATTATCCAACGGGGGCCAAGGAGATCAGGATTCGCAGTAACTAACATCTGGCCAACCTTAACTTTCTTGTCCCTCGCTGCTTCTCGATAGATTGCCGCGTTCGCCGGAAAGGCGTCGCGAAACATCAATGCGACGCCCTTGCCCATAACACCGACTTCATTGACGGTGTTGACAAGCGCTTCTGAGTCTGCTTTTAAGAGGTTGCCACGAGTGTAGTGTATCATCAGAAATACAGATCCGGTCGCGCTCCAACTTTGACGGTAACCCCCGCCCGATCGCAAAGCCTGCGAACCTTGGTGGCTTGCGGTTCACCATAGCAGATGATTGAGTCCAGAGCGCTAACCGGACAATGCTCGTGGACAAGGGCTTCAGCCTGATACCGTTCCATTTTGCCAGGGTCGGAATTGCTGCGCTTGAAATCCCTTTCCCGAAGAATCTTCCAATCGATCATGGACAAGTCGGCGAGATCGTCGGAAAAGTTACAGGCCTTCAAGTAAGCATGCCGATCGGTGATGAGGAACCGAATTCCCGATTTCTGCAGCCTGTGAAGCGATGTCACCAGGACGACAATATCTTGCATAGGCTGCTGCTTTAAGCCATGGAAGCCAGTCTTGATATTGAGAAGCATCGGTGAGTGAGGAGTGAAGTAGAACGGGATGTAGTCACTCAGAGTACCTCCAGCACCACTTTCTACTGTCCGCTCTTCTCGGAGAGCTATCAAATCGGGATTGCCGATGTCGACGTAATTGGGATCGCAAACCGACGAATTCTTGCAGTGAAGACCGTGCGCTAAAATCCACTGGACGTTGTCGATGTGAGTAATCCGAAAGATCCAGGCTCCCTTCTCTGTGAGGTTGAGATTCCCTCCCATCATTCAACCTTCGGAGGAATCCTCCGAGATGGCAATTTACCGAAGAAACGCCGAAATACAACCGTGATTTTTTGGCCGGTGCGCACAAGAATGCCGATGAGCCGACTGCACGGCTAGCGTGTTAGTGCACACCAGGCGACTTGGCTATTGCCGATGACGACGTTCTAGAATGCGAGGCGATTCCAGTTCCCAATCGCATTCAAGGCCAGAGCAAAGCTCCCCTGCGACTCCCACCTCCACATCGGCCTGATGCCGAACATGACCACGTGGCCCGCGCCCACCGGCGCGTCAACGACCGCCGCCTTTCCCGCCAGCTCATCGCCTCCGACCATCAGTCCGGAAACGAGGAGCGAATCCGCCTTGTCGTGAAACCGAAGAATCGTCCGCGCCCGCATCCGCTCTTGCTGCTCCGCGAACGCCGGATCGCGTAGCTCGCGAACTACTGTGTCCCGCGGCGAGACATTAAAGACGGGAGCCTGACTGAAATAGATCGGAAAGCTCGCGGCGTCATAGCCGTAAAGAATCGGCGAAGAAGAAGCGCCCGGCGCCGGCTGCACCCGGATCACCGACCCGCGCGCATTCAGCTTCGGCGTCGTCAGCTGAGTCACCGTCGTGTTGAAGCCGAGCGTGATCGGCAGAACGCTCGAGTTGCCCGAGGTGATCAGCAATCCTCCGCGCTCCACGAATCGGCGCAGCTCCGCGGCACCGTCGAGACCCATTCCCCGCCTGATGTCGTCGGTCTGATCCCATCTATCCAGGTTGGGAGTCAAAGCAGACTTCTTCCACGGAATCGGCGGACCGACCATCGGTCGGCCGTTGATCAGCGACGTCATGCTCCCGCTCACGTGCGGGAAGACCACCACGTCGAATACGTCGAGAGCGTGGGGCGTGCGCAGGAATTGATCGCTGATGTACCTGTAGGGCACTCCCATCTGATCGAACGCGTAGCGCACCCAGCCTTCGTTCTGGGTCTCCAGCCACGAATGCATCAGCGCGATCCTCGGCAGCTTGATCGCGTGCTGTCGCGCGGTCACCGCACCACCGGCAGCGGTGCCATTCAAGCCGAGCGATGCGATTTTCTTTCGAGTCTCGTTGTCGGCGTTGGCGATGATGAACGTTCCCGCCGGATACTTCACTCCGCCCGCCGTGAACGCTTCCTCGGCGACGCTCACTTTCGCCGGCGCGATCTTCCAGGGCAGCACCGCCGAGCGCCAGTCGCCCAGATGACGGACGAGGAGCGGGCCGGCGCCGGATGCGACGGTTCCTTCGACGTGGGCATCGCCGTCGAGCAATTGCATCGGTTTCGTGAGAACCGTTGAATCTGAGATCTTGAGCGTCGTCACGTGGCGCAGTTCGTCGAGGGTCCAGCCGGTGTCGTCGTAGGGCGGCGGATCGTCGGCCTTGAAATGCTGGATCGCGAGCAGGGTGCGGGGGGTCGCGGCGTAGGGCTGATCGAGGCGGACGATCCAGTCGCCGACGTGGACCTGGACTAGGGAGTCGGTGGCCGTCTTCTTAGCCGTGGTTGTATCGACCGAGCCTTCCGCGCGATGCCGCGCGCTTCCCGCCTCCCGCTTCCCGCCTCCCGCTTCCCTCACCGTGAAATCCGAGGTCGCAACGTTCACCTCGGCGCCTTGGGCGCGGAAGAGGTTTACCATGTCGGCGGCTTCCGCCGGATGGCGTTGACCGCGCGGAATTACGAACGCATACGGCGCGCTGGTGCGGCCGCGCTCGACCATTCGCTCACTCTTGGCGACGAAGTTCTCCAGAAAGGTCTCGCGATGGTCGGCGGTGTACTTGAGCGCGACCAGCGCGGCCGATTCCTGATAATTGATGTTGGAGCGAATACACCAGCGCACGCCGTTCACCGGCGGGTTCGAGCGGTCCCATCTCCGCGTGGTGTCGTCGGAGCGAAGCTGCACGGTGGTGCAACCGGCGCCGCTCGAGGTGTAGGTCTCGTAAAAGCGGCCGATCGAGTTGTGCAGGTTCGCCACCGACAAGAGCGTATAGTTGGGCGCCCAGCCATCGTAAAAACCGTGGGTCCACACGCCAGGGAGTCCACGCCGAGTCAGCTCCGTAATTTCCTGATACGCCAGGGTGTGCCACTCATCGACGACAATCGGATCGTACTCGTCGTTGTACGGACCGGTGCCGGTGCTGGTGTACAGAAATGGCACCGACTCGTGCAGGTCGTGCACGACGGTCGGATGCCAGTACAACAATCCGCGCACGAAATTCTTCGTCAGGTTCTGCGACATCACCATCCCGTCGCGATTGTTGTCGTGCGCGGTGTACTTGCCCCAGTAAACGAGCGGGATCGCGTTGTTGCCGAGCTTGAGCGCGCGAGATTCCTTGACGACATCGACCTCGCGGTCGCGACCATCCACTTCGGTCACCGGCGTGATCAGCGTGATGAGGTTAGCGCGGATGTCCTTCACCCAATCGGATTCATCGACCGCGAGACGGTAGCCGAGCTCCATCAGCATCTCGGGACTGCCGGTCTCCGGTGAGTGGATCGAGCCGCTCAGCCAATAGACCGGCTTGGCGGTCTTGATGATCTGCGCGCGCTCCGGCGATGAAAGTCCGCGCGGATCGGCGAGCTTGCCGAGCGCGAGACGATTCTGCTCCAGCGCGGCGATGTTGGCTTCGTCGGAGATGGCGACGACGATCTGCTCGCGCCCTTCCTCGCTGGTGCCGAGCGAGAACTTCTTCACCCGCGCTGGTGCCGCGGCGGCGAGCGCGTCGAAGTACTTGTTGATGTCGGCGACGTACGAAAGCCGGCCCTCGGTGCCCGGGACGTAACCGAGCACCTTCAAGGGCGTCGGAACCGTAGAGGAAGCAGGAAGGGAAGACACTAGCTCTGTCGTGAACTTCCAGTGCGCGTCGGTCGGCGTCAGCGCGGTGATCTGCCGCGAATACGCCGAGTCGACCGGCTGCTGAGCGCGGACGGTGTGCGGCGCGAACAAGGCGCAGGCCAGAACGGCGAACGAGGAACTGAAGCGGTTATGGGTCATCGGGTCGGGTGGGTGGGGGCCGGCCCGATAAACTGCGAGCCTGTTTCCGCTTAGTCCAGCGGCCGCAACCCGCGATCGCGCTTGCCAGTGGAAGTACGGAACTGGCATCCGTGCACGTAGGACGCGCGCGGACATCCCGCTTACCAGACAAACAGGCGACAAGTCCCTAACCGATTACTTGCTCTTCTGGACCGTGGCGTTCTGGCCCAAGCCGCTGGGATTGCCGATCAGCTGATGATATCGCCGGCGTGCGCGATCGACTCTGGTTGAGGCGCAGTCGCGCTCTCGGTTATGAAGAGTGCGCAGACGCTCAGGTTGTTCTCACCTCGCTGACTTGGGCGCGCCGGAGTCAGGCCCGCCCCACAGCTCCTTGATGCTGCCCACCGCCGACATCGCCGCGCTCGCATCGTACGGGAGAAAAACGGTCTTCTGCGCGTTGGCCGCGATCGACGTCAGTGATTCCAGATAACCCTTCGCGATCAGATAACGCGCGGGATTCCCCTCGACGCCCAAACCCTTCGCGATCGCCTGCAGCGCCTGCGCCTCTGCCTCTGCGACCGCGAGCCGCGCCTGCGCCTGACCCTCCGCCTGCAGAATCGCAGACTGCTTCTGACCCTCGGCGTTCACGATCGCCGACTGCTTCAATCCTTCCGCGCGCAGAATCGCCGACGCCTTCTCTCCCTCCGCCGTCGTCACCACCGCCCGCCGGGCGCGCTCGGCGGTCATCTGCTTCTCCATCGTCAGCTTGATCTCTTCGGGCGGATCGATGTTCTTGAGCTCGACGCGCACAACCTTCACTCCCCACTGCTGCGTCGCCGCGTCCAGCGCGGCGCGGAGCTGCGAGTTGATCTCGTCGCGCGATGTGAGGGTGTGGTCGAGGTCGAGCGAGCCGATCGCGTTGCGCAGCGCGGAAAGAGTCAGCTGCTCGATGCCCATCTCCAGGTTCTGCACCTCGTAGGTCGCGCGGACTGGATCGACCATCAGATAGTAGATCACCGCATCCACTTCCATGGTGACGTTGTCGCGGGTGATCACCGGCTGCGGCTCGATCCTCGTGATGCGCTCACGCAGGTCGTGCGACGCGCGCACCGAGTCGATGAAAGGCAGAATCAGATTGAGACCGGGCTCCGCCTGATTGTGAAATTTGCCCAGCCGCTCGATGATCTTTACCTGCTTCTGCGGCACCACCTTCACCGCGCGGGCGAGGGTGAGCAGAATGAGCGCGATGAACCCGATCAGCACGTATGACATGAACGCTCCATCAGATAATTAGTTGTCGTCGCCACTCGGCAGCGACGCGACGGGCTGCACCAGAAGCACGATGCCGTCCGCGCCGAGGATTTCGACCAGTGCACCTTTCCCGATCGGCTCGGTGCTGTTGGCGGCCCAGTCGTGTCCCTGAACGAGCACCCGACCGCCGGTGACCGGATCGATGGCGCTGGTCACCCGCGCGGTCTGGCCGATCAGCGCGTCGGTGCGCGAGAGAACGCCGACGCCGCTGAGCCGCCGCAGCAGCCGCGGCCGAAGCAGCACCGGAAGGATCAGCGCCGCAACGGCGAAACCGGCGATCTGTCCGACGACAGGAACGCCCAGCGCGGCCAGAGTTCCGGCGAGCAACGCCGCGACGCCGCCGAACAGGAAAATCAGGTTGAGATTGGTGGCCTCGACGGCGAGCGCGACGATCGCGATCACCATCCAGACGATTGCGGCATTGATCATCTGATCGGACGGGTCGGGGATTTCATAAAGTGGCAGCCTGCACCGACGTCGTCCAGCGAATCGGTTACTGCCCCGATGGAATCTGCCAGATCTCGACGACGCTGCGCGCCACGAACGGGACCGCGACGCGATTGCGCTTCGTATCGATGGCGATGTCGGCGGGCGCGCCACCGGTCTTGATGACTGGGTGGCCGTTTCCGCCCGCGAACAGATGCAGGCTCGAATCGCCCTGGCTCGAAACGAGAATCCGTCCGCCGGGCAGAACCTCGACGCCATCGAACTCGTTGCTCGAGCTGCTGCCGACTTCGGTGAGTGTCTTGCTCCCCGGCGTCCACGCGCGAATCACCTTGTCACCGCCAAACGGAACGACGATGAACCGCTTGTTGTCGGCATCCCAGGTGATTCCATTCGGTCCACCGAGCTTGTCGTCGTGTAGCGCGACGGTGACTTTGCCCCCGGCAATCCTGTAGATCGTCTGGGTGCCGGTGTCAGTCACATAGACGCCGTCGGGCCCGGCCGCGACGTCATTCAAGAAGCCGAGCTTGTACGCCGAGAAGTCAGCGGTCGCCAAAGGCGCGCCGGTTTTGCGGTTGAATGCGCGCACCGCGTCAGCATCCGCGACCCACAACGTGTCGCCGACGATGTACATCCCGCGCGGAGCGTGCAGGGTCACGCCGTTCGTTCCCCCGGCGATGAACTGGCGCACCGCCATCGTGCCGTCGGGATTCACCTTCGAGATGTAGCCGTTGTTGTCCTTCGCGTCGGACTTGCCGTCGCCCCAGTTGCCGACGAAGTAGATGTCCTGGTCGGGATCGTAGCGCACCGCTTCGGGCTGGTTGAAGCCGGAGACGATCACGATCGGCTTCGCGGAATCGGCGGCCGACGCCGAAGCCACGGAATCATTCTTTCCGCCGTCACTCTTGGTGCAGGCGGCAGTAACGGCAGCGGCGGCGAAGCCGACCATCAGACGGCGCATGGGTTCATCCTCTCGTGCATTGGGTTTTTTTGGGCGACGCTCTGATTTACGCGATTTCGTTGAAGGACACCAGCGTCAGCCGACCCTGACTCCCAGCATCCGCGCCAGGACGCCCGCGAATCCGTCAGTAAATGCGTGGGCGATCATTCCCGGCCGTACACTCTTTCGCCAGTACGCCAGGATGCCGAACAGCGCTCCGAAAAGTACGATTCGCAGCGCGCCGGATCCGCCCTTGTATGAATGGCCGGCGCCGAAGACGACCGCGCTCGCAAGAATTCCGACAACCGGGCTGCGCGAGTACGCGATCAGCTGGCGCTGAAGGTAGCCGCGGAAGATTGCTTCCTCGCAGATGCCCGCGGTAACCGACAACACGATCCAAAGCGACGATTCCACGACACCGTTCGGCAGCATCGCCCGCACTACGTCGTTCGATGTCGTCTCGGTGGACGGCCCGAACGTCGCGGACAGGATGATCGCAGCGACGAACCAGAACACCGCGGCGATGCCGACGTCGCGGGCGACTTCCCTCACCGAGTGCCAGCGCTCCCCGAACACCGTCGAGAGCGGCGAGCGATGCAGCCGTACGCCGAGCACCACGACGCCGAGCATCAGCCACTCGAAGAGGATCGTGACGATGTAGAAGATGGAGCGGTTGAAGTTCGGCGCGTGGGCGATGGTGTTGGCGTCGGCGGCTCCGGCGAACGACAGCAAAGCCATCACCGCCAGCACGATTATCAGGTGGATCGGACTGGCGATTGGCCGCGAATCATCGATCGGCGGCGGAGCGACAACTTCGGTTGTTACGGGTTCGGCCACTGGATGTCGGAGTTTTCGCTAGACTCTCGCCTGGAGCGTCGCGAGGCGCTCGGTCGCTTTCTCCAGCGTTTCCGGCTTCTTGCAGAACGCAAACCGCGTCACGCTGCGTCCGAGCTCGGGGGAGGAGTAGAAGCTCATCCCCGGAACCGTCGCGACACCGACTTCCTTGGCCAGCCAGATCGCGAACTCCCGCGACTCCAGGTCGGAGATCTCCGAGAAATCGGCAAGTATATAGTAGGCGCCCTCGGGCGCGGCGTACCTGAAGCCGGCCTCGTCGAGCGCCCTGCACATCAGGTCGCGCTTCGCCCGATACTCGAGCGAAAGATGGTTGTAGTAATCGGCGTCGAACGCCATTCCGACCGCGCCCGCCGCCTGGAGCGGAGCGGGCGCACCCACAGTCAGAAAATCGTGGACCTTCCTGATCGGCGACGTCAGCTCGAACGGCGCGATCGCGTAGCCGAGCCGCCATCCGGTGCACGAGAAAGTCTTGGACAGGCCGGAGATCGTCACGGTGCGTTCGCGCATTCCCGGCCACGTCGCCAGCACGTGGTGCCCGCCCGCGTACCGAATGTGCTCGTAGATCTCGTCGGTGATGGCGATCACGTCGTGCTTCTGGCACAGCTCGGCGATCAGTGAGATCTCCTCGCGCGTGAAGACTCTGCCGGTCGGATTATGGGGAGTGTTGACGACGATCGCGCGGGTCCTGTCGCTGAACGCGGCGCGCAGCCTGTCGGTGTCGATCTTCCAGTCGGGGGCGACCAACGGCACGAACACCGGCTTCGCGCCGGCGAGAATCGCATCCGGACCATAGTTCTCGTAGTACGGCTCGAAGACGATCACCTCGTCGCCGGGATCTACGAGTGCGAGGAACACCGACGCCATTGCCTCGGTCGCGCCGCAGCAGACGGTGATCTCGCGCTCGGGATCGACGTCGAGGTTGTACCACTGCCGGTACTTGTCGGCGATCGCGACCCGCAGCGCCGGGCTGCCCCAGGTGATCGCGTACTGATTGACGTCGCCCAGAATCGCCGCGCACGCCGCCTTCTTCATCGGCTCGGGCATCGGGAAATCCGGGAATCCCTGCGCCAGATTGATCGCGCCGTACTGGTTGGCGATGCGCGTCATCTCGCGGATCACCGACTCGGTGAAGGTGCTCGCGCGTTTGGCCGACGAGGCGCGTGCCGAGATTTCCCGGTTGGTCATGTGGCTCGCTGACTAGTTTCCGGCGCCCTTCATCGTGACTTCGATCACGCCGCTCGAGCCGCCGCGGATACCGAACCGCGCGCCCGCCTGGGTGACGTCGTAGTACCTCATGCTGGCCACCTGATACGCATTGATGTTACGCAGAGCGTTGATGCTTCCGATGTTCTGGCCGTCCACCCAGACGGTGGCGGTCTCGGTGCTGGCTGCCGCGGCGCCGGTGGACGTAACGCCGTGCGGGGCGAGCCAGTTGGGGCGCAGTCGGGCCACGGCATCGTACGCGCTGTTCAGGTCGGCGTGGGTCTCGGCCATCTCGTCCGAGGTGATCACTGTACTGCTGCGCGGAATCCCCGTCGACGGCGACGGCGGCTGGGGACCGCTCGCGCAGCCGATCGCGGCGACGACTCCCGCCAGGTATAAGTGCTTCACGGACATAACGCCTCCCGGTTTGTCAGCAAATGGTCAGCTGAACTCTGCGACACTTTTCGCGTTCGCGCCAGTTGTACACCGCTCCAGCGCGGTAATTCCCCTTTGACAAATCGCACCTCTGCCGCGAACATCCGCCCTGCACCGGTCAAATCGAGGGATCATGAGGCTCGGAATCATCTTCGGGGTCGTTCTGATTGTTGTCCTGGCCATCATACTCTGGCAGAGAGGAAAACCCCCCGTTCCCTGAGTC
>CAMLDY010000078.1 GCA_946478895.1 uncultured Gemmatimonadota bacterium | reverse complement strand
AAACCAACCGCGAAAACCAACCGCGAAAATAGCAAGGTGGAGGGTGCGAGGCGATTGGGAGGACGTGCGAGGGGTACGGGCGTTGGGGGTCGTTCCGCCGCACAGATCTCTATACACCGGCAAACGGGGAGGGCCACGCCACGCAGACGCAGCGGCAGGCACCAGAGCACCAGCACCCCTCCTTCCCTCCTCCCTATTACCTAGCACCCTCCACCTTACTCTTCTCGCAGGTGGTCTACTGGCAGGTTGTGTACTCGCAGTCCGGTTACCCCAGACTGATGGGCCCAGGAAGGGGGTCGCTCGCCGGAAAAGTCTGCTCGACCATCTTGTCCAGGCGGCGCTCCTCGATCGCTGTCGAGAGAAGCTCCACCAGCTTGGCGCAGAACGCCGGCAGGTCGTCCGGCTTTCGGCTGGTCAGAAGCTTCTGATCCAGCTCCACCTGCTTGTCGACCCACGCGCCGCCGGCATTCCGGATGTCGGTCTCCAGGCTTGGCCAGGACGTGATCGTGCGACCACGCACCGCATCGGCCTCCACCAGCAGCCACGGCCCATGGCAAATCGCAGCGACGGGTTTGTCGAGCTCCATGAAAGTGCGGACGAATCGCACCGCGTCGTCGTTGGTGCGAAGCTTGTCCGGGTTCGCCACGCCTCCGGGCAGAACCAGCGCGTCGAAGTCGCGCGCGCTCACACCACCCACTTCGACGTCGACGCGAAACTTCTCGCCCTTTGCGTCGTGGTTCACTCCCTGAATTTCGCCGGAGTGGTCCGAGACGAGAATTGTTTCGCCGCCAGCCTGACGGACGGCGTTCCACGGTGCGGTGAGCTCCACTTGCTCAACGCCATCGGTGGCGAGAAATGCGACTTTGCGTCCCTTCAGCTGGTTGGGCATGACAATCTCCGGTGTGATTCGCTCAATGATCAAGATAACTGGTCAGAAATTGTGCCATCTGTCGAGCGCAAACAGACGCGGAACGGCACATTCCCGAATCGGAACCTCGTCGCCGCGGACCGGCCGCACCGTCTCCAAAAAACGATCGCGCAAGCCAACGTAACGCTGACCATATTTCGATGTGCCAATCGTCGATTTGTACGGCCACGATCATGTGCGTGAGCGCCTTGCAGAGCCCGCGCGCGCGGGAATCCTCCCGGCGAGCCTGCTGTTTCAGGGTCCACCGGGCGTCGGCAAGCAGCGCCTCGCGCTCTGGCTCGCCCAGCGCCTGCTCTGCCAGGCGCCGGAGAAAGTAGCCGACAAACCCCTGCTCGCGGGCTGTGGCGATTGTCCTTCCTGCCGCTATGTCAGGGAGCTCACCCACCCCGACCTGCACTGGATCTTCCCGAGGCCGCGGCTTCGGGATTCTGATCCCGACCTGGAGCAGGTGCGTGATGACTACGCCGAAGCGCTGGCGGAGCGCGCTGCGAATAACGGCCTCTACCCCGCTCCGTCGGGATCGGAGGGCATCTACGTCGCGACCGTCCGCTCCATCGTTCAACAGGCTGCGATCTCACCGGCACTCGGAAAGCGCAAGGTCTTCATCGTCGGCGATGCTGAGAGAATGGTGCCCCAGGAAGGAGCCGACATGGCGGCGAACGCATTCCTCAAGCTCCTCGAGGAGCCGCCCGCGGACACGACAATTATCCTGACCTCGAGCGAACCCGGTGCATTGTTGCCGACGATCAAGTCCCGGGTCGTCACCGTGCGCGTGCCGTTGGTCGCGGAGAAAGCCGTGCGCGCGTTCGTCGAGGATCCGGCAGTCAAAAAAGCACTCGCTTCGGTGTCGAAGACGTCTGCCTCGGAGCGCGTCAGACTCGCCGCCGGCGCACCCGGCCGGCTGTTCACTGGCGCGACCGAGGCGAAAGCCACCATCAACGCCCGTCGCATCGTCGATGCCGCTACCAGTGCGCGGCCGGCGCTCGCGCACTCCGCCGCCCTCGCGCAGGGTTCAATGGGAGCGCGCGGAAATTTTTCCGACACCCTCGACGCCCTCGTCGAGCTCCTCGGCGAACGGGCGCGCGACGCCCTGCATCACCAGGACCTGCGCGCCGCGGCATCGGCGGCGAAAGCGGTCGACGCGGTGCTGCAGGCTCAGGTGTACGCCAGCGGCAATGTCAGCCCCCAGCTGATCACCTCGAGATTGATCCGCGATCTCGGAGAAGTGCTGAGGTGAGCGACCTCAGCCACATCGACGCCGAAGGCCGCGCGCGAATGGTGGATGTCGGGCGCAAGCCGGAGACCGCGCGACGTGCATCGGCCGAGGGAACGATCACCATGAATGCAGACGCGCTGGGCGCGATCGAGAACAACGCGCTCGTCAAGGGGGACGCACTAGCGACCGCGCGAATCGCGGGCATCATGGCCGCGAAAAAGACCCCAGAGCTGATTCCGCTTTGCCATCCGATCGCTCTCGACGACATCGGTGTCGATTTCGAGATCGACCCCGCTATACCCGGCGTTCGCGTCAGTGCGTGGGCAGCGTCGCGCAGCCGGACGGGCGTGGAGATGGAGGCGCTGACGGCGGCGTCGGTCGCGCTGCTCACCATCTACGACATGGCGAAATCGCTCGACCGCAAGATGGAAATCTCGAATCTGCGTGTGACCGCCAAGAGCGGCGGACTGCCGGTGCGGAGCGCGGATTCCGGCTGAGTCCCAGTGCGGAGCGCGGATTACGGATGGGCGTAAGGGATGCGCGCACGCATTACCGACGAGCTCAGGCCGGCGGCAGGCTGAGAACCGTATCGGCTGGCACGGCGGCAGGACCGCGATAGGGTTCCATGTGCACGAGGACGGCGATGACGCTCGGGATTGCCTCGAGAATCGCGTACTTCACCTTCGCGGCGATCTCATGCGCCTCCTCGAGCGAGATCCCCGGGTCAGCCTGGACGTGTAGATCGACGTAGAACCCAAGTCCTGACCGGCGAACATTCAGAGTCTCGACGCGCCGCACGCCATCGATGGTGTTGGCCGCTTCGAGGGCGCGCGCGTTTACGGCGCTGTCCGGAGCTTCATCCATCAAGCCCGAAATCGCCGGCCGCAGCGTGCGTACACCGTTGACCGCGACCAGCACCGCCGCGACGAGCGCCGCCCAGTCGTCTGCCGCTTCCCAACCCGGTCCGCCAATGAGTGCAATGCTGATTCCGATGAACGCAGCCAGCGAGCTCGCTGCGTCGGCACGATGGTGCCAGGCATCGGCTGAGATTGCGGTGCTTCCGACATCGCGGCCGACTCTGGATACACGCTGGTAGAGCACTTCCTTCACCATGATCACACCGGCGGCGACGAAGAGCGTGAACGACGCCGGCAAATGATGTGGGTGCAGGATCTCGCGAATCGCGAGGATCGATATCCCCGCCGCCGCTCCGAGCAGCATCAGCGACACCACCGCCGCGGCGAGCGGCTCCGCTTTCCCGTGCCCGTAGGGATGGTCTTCGTCGGCGGGCTTGGCGGCAATGCTCAGTCCCATCCAGACGATCATCGACGAAAAGATGTCCGCCGACGATTCGACCGCATCGGCCACGAGCGCGTTGGCGTGGCCGACGATTCCCGCGACGAACTTCACCAGGACGAGCACCGCGTTGACCACCAGTCCCGCCTGCGCCCAGCGAATGCTGCGTCGCGTGGCGTTATTCACCGCGATTGCCAATTATAGGTCGGCTTTCTCCAGTCTTTCCGCCGCCTCATTGATGCGCAATGCGTAGGCTTCTGCGTCCTCACCCGCAATGCGCTGGGGAATGACGAAGCGGGGATCCTCGGGCTGATCGGAGAAAGGAGTGTTGACGAACGAATCGCCGCCGCGCGCAATCACAGCCGCCTCGAATCTCTCGACCGCGGTGAGAATGTCGTCGAGCTCGGCGCTCGCTTCGCGTCCGGTGAGGAGGACGCCCTTCTGGCGAAGTCGCCCGGCGTTTTCCAGCGCGGCTCCATCACGCTCCTGTTGCCGGTGTGGGTCCAGATCTTCCTGCAGCTCTTCGTAGGATTCTTCTCTCATCCAGCCTCCATGATCTCGGGTTACCCCAATGCTCTGCAAGTCCCGTGATAACGGCGTGAAAGCTGCGACAATCAACAACTTCCGTCGAGGGTGAGACCATGTCACGCGCGTTCGTAAAGGAAGACAGCGGGTGGGGCGATCCGGGCAGGAGATATTCTCTTCCCTCTCGCAGCGATCCGGGGTACGACGAAGCGGCTGCCGAAGCGCTGCTCGACGCGGCGCGGTCCGGCGACACCGGCAGTGCCGAAAGCGCAACGGGTTACTACTGGGGCGAAAAGAAGCTGCGCCCTTACGTCGAGAACATCCGTGCGCGCGCCGAGCAGGAAGGCGACGAGCGGCTGGCGCAGCTGGCGGAGAGATTCCTGCGCTGAGCAAAAACCAAGGGCGAACTGAGTATGGTGGAGGGTGCGAGGTGATAGGGAGGAGGCGAGGAGGGGTGCGGGCGTTTCATAGTGTCTGCTCCACCCTCTTCATCAGGCCGATCAGCATCTTGCGCACTTCCACCGTCCGAGCCGACAGGTTCGCGTAATCGCCCGTGGTGATGGCGCCCTTGTCGCGCGCGAGGAGCAGGTGATATTCCAGCTCCGTGGCGGAGTTTGAGGCGTAGCGGAGGAAGCGTTTGAAGTCTTTTCTACTTTCCTGACTGCTTCCTTCGACAATGTTAGTGGGAATCGACATCGCTGCCCTCGTCATCTGGTTTTTGAGCGAAGCGTCCGTGGGCCGCTGGAGTGTGCCCGCCACCCGATCCACCCGGAGCGCGAGAACGTGCGCCTTCCGCCAGACGAGAAGCTTCCGGAAATCGCTCATCCCGGACGGTGCCGCGTACGGTCGGCTTCTGTCACATCGTTTCCAAGCGGACGGACCAAAACGCCCGCACCCCTCTTTCCCTCCTTCCTATCACCTCGCACCCTCCACCTTACTTTTTTCGCAGTTGGATTGATGCCTGAACGGCGCGGGGCGCGCCGCACACGCGGCGGCTACTTGCCGAGCGAGCAGCGGGATTGCTACATAGTATCCGCGTACCCACCCACCCGTCCGGAGACTCCTCAGTGCAAATGCGCTTTACCCACGCAGTCGCGCTTACCGCCGGTGCGCTGCTCGTCTGCGCACACCCTTCAACCGCGCAGCGTATTCCACTTCCCGGCCGCGTAGGTGGGAGTCTGCCCACCGCCGCCGCTCCATACGACACGAGCGTGTTTGCCGCGCTGCGCTGGCGCGAGATCGGCCCCTTCCGTGGCGGCCGATCGGTCGCTGTTGCAGGGTCTAGCAAACGACCCTACGAGTATTACTTCGGGACCACCGGCGGCGGCGTTTTCAAGACCACCGACGGCGGGGTCACCTGGGCTCCGGTCACCGACAAATATTTCGGCGGTACGATCGGCGCGATCGGGATCAGCGAATCGAACCCCGACATTGTGTACGTCGGCACCGGCGAGTACCCGATTCGCGGCAACGTGTCGCACGGCGATGGCGTGTTCCGCAGCGGTGACGGCGGCAAGACCTGGGCATCCGTCGGCCTCGCTGACACCCGACAGATCTCACGGGTGCGCGTCCATCCTTCCAATCCCGACATCGTTTACGTCGGCGCCCAGGGTCACGTGTTCGGACCGAACAGCGAGCGCGGAGTTTTCAAGACGACTGACGGCGGGAAGACATGGCGCAGGATTCTTTATCGGAACGATTCGACCGGCATCACCGACCTGGTGCTCGACCCGAACAACCCCGAGATCATCTACGCGGCATTCTGGCAGGCGTGGCGCACTCCCTGGCAGCTCGTCTCCGGCGGCGCCGGGAGTGGCATCTTCAAATCGACCGATGGGGGTGAGCACTGGACCGAGCTGACGCGGAATCCGGGTCTCCCGCAGGGAGTCATCGGCAACATCGGCCTCGCGGTCTCGCCCAGCAACTCGAGTCACATTTGGGCGATCATCGAAGCCGACTCGGGCGGAGTGTTCCGCTCGACCGATGGCGGCGCGACGTGGACGCGAACCAATAGCGATCGCCGGCTGCGGCAGCGCGCGTGGTACTACACGCGGATCTTCGCCGATCCCAGGGACGAACATTCGATCTACGTGTTGAACACCGGCATGTACCGTTCGACGGACGACGGCAAGACGTTCAAGAGCATCCAGGTTCCGCACGGCGACAACCACGACCTCTGGATCGCGCCGAACGATCCGCAGCGGATGATCGAATCAAACGACGGCGGGGCCAACGTGTCGTTCAACGGCGGGAAGTCCTGGACCGAACAGGACCAGGCGACCGCGCAGTTCTACCACGTCGTGACGACGACGCATTTCCCGTATCGGGTGTGCGGCGCGCAGCAGGATAACTCCACGCTGTGCGGCCCCAGCCGGAAGAGCGGCGGCATTGATATCGAAGATTGGTACGATGTCGGGGGCGGAGAGAGCGGCTACATCGCCGTGAGACCCGACACTCCGGACGTCGTGTTCGCTGGCTCGTACGGCGGACTCCTGACCCGCAAGGACACCAAGACGGGATTCGAGCGCGACGTGAACCCGTGGCCAAACAATCCGATGGGTCACGACGCCGCCGACGCGAAGTACCGATTCCAGTGGACGTTTCCGATTGTGATCTCGCCGCACAATCCGTCGCGGATGTACGTCGGCAGCAGTGTGATCTTCCAGACCGACGACGAGGGTCAGAGCTACAAAGTCATCAGCCCCGACCTCACCCGCCACGACCCCCGTACCCTTGGCGCATCGGGTGGCCCGATCACCAAGGATCAGACATCGGTCGAGTACTACGCCACGGTTTTCACCATCGCTGAATCGCCACGCACGGCGGGCGTGATCTGGGCCGGTTCCGACGACGGACTCGTGCACATCACCCGCGACGGTGGCAGGACCTGGAAGAACGTCACCCCGCGCGGATTGCCGGAATGGACCCGGATCTCGATGATCGACGCATCGAACTTTGCCACCGGCACCGCGTATCTAGCCGCAAATCGCTACCAGCTCGACGACATGAAGCCGTACCTGTACAAGACCAGCGATTACGGCGCGACGTGGACTCTGATCACCAATGGCATCCCCGCAACCGAGTTCACGCGCGTAGTGCGCGAAGACCCGGAGCGCGCGGGCCTGCTGTACGCGGGTACCGAGCGCGGAGTATGGGTCTCGTTCGACGACGGCGCGAGCTGGCAGTCACTGCGCCGGAATCTTCCGATCGTCCCCGTCCACGATCTCGCGATCAAGGAGGGCGACCTGATCGCCGCGACGCATGGCCGGTCGTTCTGGATTCTCGATGACCTGTCATCGCTGCGACAGCTGTCGCCGGCGGTGCCGCGGGAGCGCGCGCACCTCTTCAAGCCACGCAAGGTCTATCGTGCGAGCTTCGGCGGTGGCGGCGGTAACGGCGCCGCCGGCGATCACCCTACCGGCGCGAATCCCCCGTCGGGCGCGGTGATCTACTACTGGCTCGCGCAGCCGGGACAGATAGTGACGATGGATTTTCTCGACCCGCAGGGAAAGGTCATTCGCAGCTTCACCAGCCAGCAGGATCCGACCGTCGCCGCCGATTCGGTGCGCGCCGACAGCATTCGTGCCGCGCGCAATGACAGCCTGCGGCGCGCGGGTCTGCCACCCGACACGACGACGCACAGCGAAGCGCGCGGTGAGGAAACGGCGGGAGAAGACGGCCCCGTGCGCCGTCCGCCACCGCCGCGAGTGCCCAACAAGGCCGGGCTCAACCGCTTCGCCTGGAACCTGAGGTATCCGGACGCATCGGTGTTTCAGAACATGATCATGTGGGCGGGCAGCGTCGCAGGTCCGATCGCGTTGCCGGGTAACTACAGCGTTCGGCTCAATGTCGGCGGGCAGCGATTCACTCAGCCCTTCACCGTGGTCAAGGATCCGCGCAGCGCTGCGACCGACGCCGATCTCAAGGAGCAGTTCGATTTCCTGATCCGCGTCCGCGACAAGACCAGCGAGGCCAACGACGCGGTGAAGACGATTCGAAACGTCAAGGCACAGCTCGCGGATCGCAGCAAGAGGATCACTGGCCCCAAGGCAGCCTCGTTCACGCAGCTGGCGGCAAATCTGACCGCTCGACTCGACTCGGTAGAAAGCGAGATCTACCAGGTCAAGAACCGTTCGGGACAGGATCCGCTCAATTATCCGATCAGGTTGAACAACAAGATCGCCGCCCTCGCCGGCGTGGTCGGCGGTACCGATGCGAAACCGACGAGCCAGTCCTATACTGTCTTCAATGATCTCTCCGCCCAGCTCGATCGCCAGCTGCAGGCGATGCGTGGGCCGCTGCTGGTCACGCTTCCGTTGTTGAACGCGACGCTCAAGGAAGCGGGACTGCCGCCAATCGTGCCAAGTGCGACAGAGCCGACGACGACGGGTTCGGCCAGCGCTGTCGCCCCGGCAGACGACGCCGACGATCGATGATTGCTTTGCCGACACGCCTCACCCTCATCGTGATCGGCGCCACCCTGGTGGCGGCGAGCGGCGCGTGCAGCCACGACGAAAATGAATCCGCGACCGACATTCGGGTCATCGACTCGACCTACACTTCGTCGTGGGCGCCGATGGAAGACACGGGCATCGTCTATCGCATAGAGGTGGTGTCTCCGGCTGGATCGGACACCATCCGCAACGTGATCCCGCCGGCGCCGATCGTCGTCGGAGACACCCTGGTGATCGGGCTCGTGCAAGCCTCCGAAGATTCCTCGACACCGCAGCGGCAGATCTTCCGGCTTCGGCTCGGCCAACACCGGGTCGAGACGACGCCGATCCCTGACGATGTCTGGCCGTCGTATCAGGACGTGCTCGTTTCGCCCGACGGCCGCTTCCTCGCCTACGTCGCCGAAGACAGCACTCCCGCGAATCCCGGCACCTACGCGGTCGTCCGCGACATAAAGTCTGGACGGATCGTCGCGAGAGGCCCGGGCGGCGGCGGCTGTGATTGCGACGAAGACCTCAACCACGCGCGCTGGTTCGCGCCGGACAGCTTCGAGATCGCTGTCGCACACCGCAACACCAGCGGCACCTGGGAACGCTTCTCCGGCAAAGCGTCGCTGGCGCGGGTCCATGTCGATACGCTCACCGACGAGCCGGACTGGCATTGAGCGATCCGAATCGCGCGTTCGTTCGCCACATGCTCGCGACCATCGCGTACCGCGCGGCAAAGGTCGAGCGCAACGTGCCGGCGGGCTTTGCCGATTTCTCGCTCGGCAGAGGATCTCGCACAGCGGTGCAGCTCCTCGCACACATGGGTGACCTGCTGGACTGGGCGCTCCGGATGGCACAGGGCGGCTCGGAGTGGACACCCCAGAAGCCGCGCTCGTGGCGGAAGGAAGTCGAGCGCTTTCACGCGTCACTGCTGGCGCTCGATCGATATCTGTCATCCGATGCGCCGCTCGGAACGACGGTCGAAGAACTTTTTCAGGGACCGATCTCCGACGTGCTCACCCACATCGGGCAACTGGCAATGCTCAGGCGCCAGGATCTTTCTCCGGTCCGCTCCGAGGTTTACGTCAAGGCAGACATCGCATCGGGAAGAGTCGGGATCGAGCAGCCCAAAAGCCCGTTCGAGTTTGACGGCCCGCCTGCCTCGGCGTAGCCATTCGCGATGAGAAACCGACAATCGCACTCGAACGTGTCTGCAACCGTCCCGGCCTCGCAACCGTAATGTCCCCCGTGCAGTACCTCACACAGGATCCCGTCCCGACGACCGTCGGTACACCCGCGCCGCAGGCTCCAACAGCCCCCGGACCGTTCGTCTTCGTGCCTGCCACTCCGGGATCGCAAGCGACAACTATCGAACTTCCGCGGACCGCGCGGGACATCGAGGCGCTCAAGGCGCGTCGCGAGGAGCTCTCGAACCAGCTCCAGTCGGTGGACGGTCGCCGGAGCAGATTGATGAGCCAGCTCAAGCAGGCCAGCGACCCGACGGTCATCAAGGGGCTGGAGAACAGGATTGCGCTGCTCGACGCCAGACAGCTGCAGCTCGAGTCCGACATCCAGGCAACGGGTCAGGCACTCACCAGTCCGGCGGCGGGATTGCTCGCCAGCAGCTCGGTACCGGTTTTCGGAGGCCTGCGACAGAGCCAGGTGATGACGTTATCGGTCCTGTCGATAATTTTCGTTCTCTTTCCGCTCGCCGTCGGCGTCGCTCGTGCGATGATGAAGAGATCGGCACGACCTGGTCCACCGCCGGCAGTGTTCAGCGAAACGGCAAACCGCCTGGAAAGACTGGAAGCTTCTGTTGACGCGATCGCGATTGAAATCGAGCGCGTATCGGAGGGGCAGCGGTTCGTGACGAAGCTTCTTTCCGAAGGCCAGCCGGCGCCATCGCTCGGCGCCGGCCAGCGTGCTCCGGAAACGGTCCGCGGCAGTTAGATCGCCGGCGGCCCCTGTCGGGCTTCACCCTCGCTCAGGGTCTGCTGTCTGATCGCGGCAGCACCCATCAATCCGCCGAGCCCCATTGACTCCACGGCAGTGCTCGGCACCAGCATCAGCGCGCCCTTCTCCTTGAGTCCCTCGTAGAGGATGTTCATCGCGCGCAGGTGCAGCGCGGTCGGATTGTTCTGATAAGACTTGGCCGCCTCGAAGAACAGATTAGCGATCTCGACTTCCGCCTGACCGAGAATGATCCGTGCCGACTTCTCGCGCGACGCCTGCGCTTCGCGGGACATCGCGTCCTGGAGCGAAGTCGGAATCACGATGTCGCGCATCTCCACTGATTGGACCGTCACGCCCCACGGATTCGAGCGCTGATCGATGAGCGCCTGCAGCTCCGATTCAATGCGCTCGCGGCCGTGCAGCAGCTCGCTGAGTGATGTGCGACCGATGATGTCGCGCAATGCGGTCTGCGCCGCCCAGCTCACCGCCTGAGCGTAGTCCTGCACCTCGAGCGCCGCCTTCTCGGAGTCGTGGACCATCCAGAACAGGACGGCGTCGACGTTCACCGGCACGGTATCCGAGGTCAGAGTCTCCTCGGCGGCAAAGCTGGTGGTGATCACACGCTGGTCGATGTAGATGGGAATCGTCTCCACGAACGGCGTGATCCAGAACAGGCCCGGCCCGCGGAGGCCCGTGTACTTGCCGAGCCGGAGCACGACCGCGCGCTCCCACTGCTTGGCAATCTTTGGCGATTGCGACATGAAGATCCCGAACAGAATCCACGCGACGAGCCACAGGGGCTGCTGGGTCGACGCCGTCATGAGGATTCCGATCAGTAGGGACAAAAGCAGAATTGCCACGGAGACAACATTCGCCCGCACCTGCGTTTGCGACCGCGAAGCCCGCGCGGCGCGGCGTGCTGCGAGAACTTCGTCCATGCCAGGCATTTATTTTTTCTCCTCGTTTCTGAGCTGATCGACTAGCTCGGGTAAAGTGAATCCCAGCAGCGCGGCGTCGCCGATGAAGCGCCGAATGAGCTCGCGCAGCTCCCGCTCGCGTCGTGCCCGCGCCGGTTGCGGCAACGGCAAGTCACGAACGAAGGTGCCGACTCCACGTCGAGTCTCCAGAATCCCATCGCGCTCGAGCTGGGTGTAGACCCGGGCGACCGTGTTGGCGTTCACGGCCAGGTCAACCGCCAGCTGTCGTACGGTCGGTAGCTGGGTTCCCGGCTCGAGCTCCCCAGTCGCGATCGCTGCCCGGATGGACCGGTCCAGCTGGGCATAGATCGGGGTGGGGCTGGCAGAATCAACATGGAAATAGGCCATTGTGCACTTGTACTATTACATTGGGACAATACGCGGTCAATAGGGAGATGGTTTCAGGGCCGATA
>CAMLDY010000077.1 GCA_946478895.1 uncultured Gemmatimonadota bacterium | reverse complement strand
ACGATCTGTCGCATCCGGTCGGAGCGATAGTTGAACCCGATCACCGCATCTCCGTCACGCATCGGAGCCACCGCCTTGCCGTGCTCGGCCACCACCACCGGCAGCATGAATTCGTCCGTCTTTCCTGACGCATACGCTTCGCGGATGGCTTCGAGCGGATCCTCCACCTTCGTTCCCTCGCCCAGCACGATCGCCTTGTAGGCGAGCTCGGTGCGATCCCAGCGGCGGTCGCGGTCCATCGAGTAATACCGCCCGGAAACGCTGGCGATCTTCGCCGGCGAGCCTATCCGCCGAATCTCCTCCAGCAGCTCCTGCACGTAACCGAGGGCGGATTTCGGAAGGGTGTCGCGGCCGTCGAGAAAGGCGTGGATCGCCACCCGCTCGATCTTCTGCCGATTCGCCAGCTCGAGCAGCGCAAAGAGGTGCTTGTCGATGGCGTGGACTCCGCCCGCGCCGATCAATCCCATCAGGTGCAGAGTGCCGCCGTTCTGCTTGACCTGGCGACACGCACCCACCAGCGCGGGATTGGTGTAGAAGCTTCCATCGGCGATGGCCGTTGAGATGCGCACCAGATCCTGCATCACGACGCGGCCGGCGCCGAGATTGAGGTGGCCGACTTCGCTATTCCCCATCTGTCCTTCGGGGAGGCCAACGCGAAGACCAGACGCCTCCAGCAGGGTGCGGGATCCGCGCTTCCAAAGCGAGTCCCACACCGGCGTCTTCGCCATCGCGATTGCATTGCCTTCGGTTTCGGGGCGGTAGCCCCACCCATCGAGTACGATTAACGCGACTGGCCGCGCGCGCTGTGTAGTTGCCATTATATCAGTAATGTAATCCCACCCCGACGAGAGCCCGAGGGAGCATGGCCATCTTCAGACCCAAACAGGAAAGCGGCGTCGAGACCCGCCGCAGCCCCGATCGCGCCGGCGAAGGCGATCGACGTCGCGGTACCTGGCGCGATTTCCGCCGCGCTTATCCGGGATTCGTTTTCGTTCTCGGTCTCGGACTCGCCGCGATGATCGGCGTCGATGCCTGGCTCCTCGCGAAGCGCGTCAAGTACAATCACGACGTCGCGCAGCTTCGCGAGCACATGACCGCCGCCGAGCGTGAGCGCACCGACGCAATCGTCCAGGCCGAGCAGAACAAGCTCCGCATCGCCATCGAGCTGGCGAAGCGACAGGCGAAGTTCGACAAGCGCTTGCACCTCAACGTCTCGATCGACAGCGCGAGGATGTATCTCACCCGCGAAGGCGCCCTCCTCCGCGAGATGCCGGTTCAGTTCGGCCCCGAGCGCGCAGCGGCGGAGTCCTCGAGCGCTCCACCCGCGGCGATCCCGCGCGGAGAGAGGACCGTCGCTGATCTCAACGACAACAGCATCATCCTCGACGGGGGCACCCGGATTTTGGCGGGCCGCGACACCACCGACTCCACGCCGATTCCACCTGGAGCTCTACGGATCGCCAGCGAGGACATGAAGGCGATCATGCCGAACCTTAGCGCCGGCATGAAGGTATACTTCTACTAGAGAACGTCCGTTTCCCGCTTAGAAAAACCCACGGGGTAGATATGGCAGCCAGCAGAATATTCTCGTACGGCGGCAAGACCGTCTGGATGCTGATCGGGGGCTTCGTCATCGCCGCGATCCTCAGCGTCATGCTCCTCACCAGGACCGCCGAGCTGCGCTACCAGCGCGACGTCAATCGCATGGTTTATAACGACAACCTCGGGGTACTCAACGAGGTCAAAGCCAAGCTGGGCATGACCGGCGACAGTCTCAATACCCTGATCAACTCGACCGCGGCGGAGGCGACCAACCAGCCTTATATCGTGGTGAGCATGGCCGATCACCACCTGTGGTACAAGCAGGGCAAGGAAGTGCTGTTCGACGCACCCGTCGCGACGGGTAGCGGCAAGGAGCTGGTGGGCGGCTCTAACGGCCAGTGGAGATTCGAGACGCCCCGCGGCCGTCTCACGGTCAAGGCAAAGGATGAGAATCCGGCGTGGGTTCCCCCCGACTGGCACTACGTCGAGCAGGCCCACAAGAAGGGTCTCGGCATCGTTCACCTGAGCCCCGGTGGGGCTATTCCCACCTCCGACGGGGGCGTCATAACTACCCAGAATGGCGAGGTCGTAAAGCGTTACGGGAACGGGAATGCGGTGTCATTAGGGGGAGGAGTCGAAGGCAAGGAGATTGTCGCAAATGGCAACATCGTCGTTCCACCCTATGGCACTACAGCGCGCCGCTACATGGGCGTTCTCGGTACCCGCCGGCTCGATCTCGGCGACGGCTATGGCATCCACGGCACCGACCATCCCGAGTCGATCGGTCAGTCCGTCAGTCACGGCTGCGTCCGCATGCGTAACGAAGACGTCGAGAAACTCTATCCGATGGTCGCGATTGGGACTCCGGTTTACATCTATTAGAAAGGTCGCTTGGAGTCGGCAGTCGTAGGGGAGAGAAGGGGCCACCCGACAGGCGAAGAGCTCGAGCTTCCCGACGATCTCCCCGTAAGAAAGCGCCACACAACTCGCCTTGTCTGGGCCGTCGCCGGAGCAATCGCTCTGGTGGGCGCTTTCCAGTTCTTGCAGGCCGCCGATGACACTACCGAGAAACCGATCGGCACGTTCCTGCGCAGCTCGGTGGTGCCGCTCGCCGAGCCGTCGGTGAGCGCGTACGGGGCGAGCGGCGAGGTGAAGCTGACCTTCGCCTTGCCGGCGCAGGCGATCTCGTATCCGCTCGACGTTCACGGCGACCCAACCGCGCTCCAATATGCCTGGGTACGCGTCGGCGATACGGCCCTCGCCACTGGCGGTCAGCCTCTGACTGGGGACAAGGTCTTTGCGCCGCCGAGCGCCGGGTTCTTCAGGCTCGCGCTGCTAAAGAGCGGGCAGCGCCGGATCGTAGACGGCCTGACCCTCGCGGTGCTGGTGCCGTTCAGCGAGAAAGAACGCGGAGTTCTGCGCGGCTATCGCATTGGGACCTACCTCGCCGAGCGTGTCCGTGGCAAGACTCCTCCGCCCGAAGGCTTTCTCGAGATTCGACCGGCTGACGTAGATCTCCCGATTACCAAGCATCTGCACGTCGGCGATTTCCTCAATCATGATCAGCAGGGAGTCTGGCCCAGCTACGCTGCGGTGAATCCCAAGCTCCTCGACAAGCTCGAGCTCGTCATTCAGGAGATTGCACGCTGGCACGGCGACAAGGCGGTGGCCGACATCGACATCGATGTTCACTCCGGCTTCCGGGCTCCCGAGCACAATCGCAGGGTGCGGCGCGCCGCCAGCGACAGCCAGCACCAGTACGGCGACGCCGCGGATGTCGCGATCGATGCCAATGGCGACGGCAAAATCACCGCGATCGACAGCCGGATGGTAGGTTTGGCAGCAGAGATCGTCGAGCTCAAGCACCCTGACCTCGTCGGAGGCCTCGGCATCTACACCAGCGGGCACTCCAGCACGAATTATGTGCATATTGATGTGCGGGGTCGGAGGGCGCGGTGGCGCGGGGGTGGGTGAACCGCACGGAGGATAAGGATCGATGAACGATATTCTGCGCGAACGACTTGTGAGGAAGCTCGATACGCTGCCCGAGGAGAAGATCTATCAGATCCTCGACTACATCGATTTCCTCGAGTCGAAGTACGCGCCGAAAGTTACGACGGCGCCCAATCCATTGAAGCGTTTTGCCGAAGGTGTCGAGGATACCCTGCGCGCCGGTCGCGTCTCGGCTGGGGTGATCGGTGGCACGATGAGCGTGATGAACAAGGCTGTTGGCGTGGTTACCGACGTCGCCAACGCTGGCAAGTCAGTTGCAACTGAGATCGCTGGAGTCGTATCGTCTGTGGCTTCGCCGAAGCCGGCCGCCGGAGCCGCTACGCCTGGGACGCCACCAGCGGGACCATCCGCCGAGACTCCGCCATCACCGCCACCGGGAGATCAACGCAAGTGAGAGCTCAGTCCGCGCGTTCGAGCACGGCGTCGTCGCGCAAGCGGCGCGCAACGACGGCATCCGCCGCCAGATCGTCGCGCGCTGAAACGCGCTCACGCGACACTGGCGACGGTGCTCCTCCAATCGGCTCCTCGCCGCGCACCGGCGCGAAGCGCACCGTTGTCTCTGCGCTCAAAGAGCTGCCGAACTTCCTTCGCCTGCTCGGTGGGTTGTTGACCGACCGGCGAGTATCGAATACCGACAAGCTGCTGGTCGCGGGCGCGGTCGCCTACGTGCTGCTGCCGATGGATTTCATTCCCGACTTCGTTCCGTTCATCGGCGAGGTTGACGATCTGTTCGTGCTCGTGTTGGCGCTCCAGCGATTGATTGCCAACGCCGGCAGGGCGGTGATCCTCGACCACTGGATGGGCGACCCGCGGCAGCTTCGTTCGCTCGATCTCGAGCGAATTCTGGTCGCGGCGGCGTTCTTCCTGCCGCGCCGCGTCAGACGGCGGTTGCGCACCCTTGGCCGGGATTTCTAGAGCTGCGTCGCTCATCGCCGCATGCATCTTCGTTAATGCATGCCACCGTGCTCCCAGCACCGATGTGATGACCATAACTGGACGGTGCAGCAGTCACGTCCGCTCAAAGGGTCCGCGACCGCAGCTGCCGGCGAATCCATCGCTCCAACCCGGTTTCGGCGGAGTAATCGGCACCCTTGCCGATTCCGGCGGCGCTCTGCCGCACTATCCGATTCTCGCCGTCACGCCCGGTGATGCGCCCGGTTCCCCTCACGCGTCGGCAACGGCCGACAGCGTCGGCGGTTTCGTCTTCAGCGCGTTGCCGCCCGGCAGGTATCGGTTGTTGGTCCGCGCGTTCGCGCACCGGCCGGACTCGACCTCGGTGGACGTCGTCGCTGGGCGTGTCGACACCGTGCGCATCATGCCGCGATTTTTCGAGTGCGTGCGTTGACACAGGAGGACGGATGATCAAGGAGGGCGATCGGGCGCCGGCGTTCTCGCTTCCCGCTGATGACGGTACCACCGTCACTCTCGACTCCCTGAAAGGCAAACCCACCGTGCTGTTCTTCTACCCGAAGGACAACACCTCCGGCTGAACCAAGGAAGCGTCCGATTTTCGCGACGCGTTTCCCCGGTTCGGGGAGATTGGTGCGGTTGTACTCGGAATCAGCCCCGACAGCATCGAGTCACACCGGAAATTCCGCAAGAAAAATCAGCTGCCCTACCGTCTTCTTTCTGACGAAGGTCATCGCCTTGCCGACGCCTTCGGCGTCTGGAAGGAGAAAACGCTCTATGGGCGAAAATACATGGGCGTCGAGCGCACGACGGTCATCATCGACGCCGACGGTCGCGTCGCCAAGATCTTCCCGAACGTCAAGATTCCTGGGCATGTCGAGGAAGTCGCCTCCTTCCTGTCTCGGCGGTGAGACTCGGCCGCTTCGTATGCATCTAACAATACTGAAGCACGGAGCCGTCACCTGCTGAGCAGCTAGGCCGGGAGCACGTCACGTGTCCGCAGTTTCACCATCCCAATTCCGGACTCGGACGACGAGACGCGATGCCTCCCGAGAGCTCTCAGCGTAGCAGCTCTCCAGCTTTCGGCTCCGTGCTTTCTTTCATGTGGTGGCCAGCAAGGCACGTGACGCTCTACGCCGAGATTTCAGGGTAACCCCTGAATGGCGACCGAAGTTAGACGAGTTCATTCCCCGATTGTATAGTTGTGCGATGAAACGCACTGCCCTTCTCGTCGCCCTCCTGCTTGGCGGCGCAACTACCCTTGCCCAGGCTCAGTCCACGCATTCGGCCGCCGACACCGTCGACGACGAACCGTGGGCCTCCGATATCGCCGCCTTTCGCAAGGCCGACCGCCTGCACTTTCCCAAACCGGGCGGCATCGTCTTCGTCGGCAGCTCGTCGATCGTCTACTGGCCGCACCTCGCCCAGGACTTTCCCGGTGAGAACGTGATCCAGCGCGGATTCGGCGGCTCCGAGCTCGGCGACGTGGTCTATCGTGCACCGACCATCGTCATCCCCTACAAGCCGCGACTCGTCGTGCTCTACGCTGGCGACAACGACATCGCCAATGGCCGCACACCGGAGGAGGTGCTCACCCAGTTCCAGCGATTCGTGAAGGTTGTGCGCGATTCTCTTCCGAAGACGCGGATCGCCTTCATCTCCATCAAGCCGAGCTGGGCGCGCGTCGCGCTGCTCGACAAGATGCGCGCGGCGAACGACCTGGTTAAGAAATACATCGACGGCAAGCCTGGTCTCACCTACATCGATGTCTTTACTCCGATGCTGAGCCCGGCAGGCCAGCCGCGGATGGCGCTCCTCGATCCCACCGACAGCCTGCACCTCAACGCGACGGGTTACAAACTGTGGCGACACCTCGTAATGCCGGTCGTCAGAGCCTCACGCCCGGTGAAGCCATGACCTCCGCTTCGGCGAGGAGCGTCAAGGCGCTCCGCGTCCTGGTTTCGGCGCTTCTTTGTGTTTGCGCTCCGTCGCTGACAGCGCAGCAGACCACTGTTCCTGCCGCGCAGCCAGGCCAGCCCAGTGCCGACGAGATTGCGAAGCGCCGCGCCGCCCAGGACGAGAAGCTTCGCACTGATTGGGCAGATCTCGCCAAATACCGCGACGCCAACTCCAAACTCTCGCCGCCAGTGAAGAACGAAGATCGCGTCGTGTTCATGGGAAACTCGATCACCGAAGGCTGGGCGCGGTATTTCGCGACCATGTTTCCCGGCAAGCCCTACATCGGCCGTGGCATCAGCGGTCAGACCACTCCGCAGATGCTCGTTCGGTTCCAGCAGGACGTCGTCGCGCTCAAACCGAAGGTCGTCGTCATTCTCGCGGGCACCAACGACATCGCGGGAAACACCGGTCCCTCGACGCCCGAGATGATCGAGGCCAACATCGCGTCGATGGCGGAGATCGCGCAGGCGAACGGAATTCGCGTCGTACTGTCGTCGATTCTTCCCGTCTATGACTATCCGTGGCGGCCGGGACTCGAGCCCGCCCCGAAGATCATTGCAATCAACAAGTGGATGAAAGACTGGGCGAGCAGGCACGGCGCGGTCTATCTCGACTACCACTCGGTGATGGCCGATGCGCGCGGCGGCATGCGCGAGGGACTCGCGTCCGACGGCGTGCACCCGACCGAAGCAGGCTACCGCGTCATGGCGCCGCTCGCCGAGCAGGCGATCAGGAAAGCGCTCCGGAAGTAAAGCCCTAGTTGAATCGGGTGACGCGCCAGAGCGCTCCACCCGCAACGACGAGCATTGCGATCGTCGCTACCACAAGCGCCACCGTCCAGCCCGCCGCAACGTCGATCTGCGGCGCGCGCGCGATCGCCGCAAAGGCGACGATGATCGCCGTCGCGATTCCGACGACAACCCAGTCGATCCAGGACCGCCGCCGCACGGCACCGGCGGACTCGCCCGCGATGCGCGCCCTCGTGTATTCAGGATCGACACGATAACGGTCTCCCTCGCGCGCCGCAGCCTCCTCCCACCGCAGATGCTCGCTTCTGCTCACCGACGAGAGCGCGATCAATCCGGCGCCGATCGCCATCACCACCGACCCCCCAATCACCTGCGCCAACACCGCACCGCGAGCACTTCGCAGCTCTCCGAAGACCAGAATCCCCCACATCAGTCCCCACAGCTGATTGGTGTTGGAGAGCGGAATGCCGCGGGTGATGCCCGCGTACTTCACCGCGTACTGCTGAAACAGGTCACCAACCACCCAGACGAAGCCGCCCGCCAGCAGCCAGAACAGCACGTGCCGCGCGCCGGATAGCTGATCCCACAGTGGCGCCACCCCTCCCGAGTAAGTGACGCCGAGCGCCGCCATCATCCCCAGCTCGCCAACCGTGAAAAAGGTGACGAACGAGAGCGGGCTCATCCCCGTGAGATATGCTTTCCTGTAGGGGATGTACATCGTGCCCCACAGCACGCCGGCCATCAACGCCGCCGCAACACCGCGCAGTGCATCCCGTGACGCAGACTGCGAAGCGGAGGCGATCGCCAGCACCGTTGCGCCCACGAACATCAACACCGCGCCACCAATCACTCCGAGCCATCGCCGGGTGTCCGCGCCGCGCAGCTCCCTGAAGAACACGATTCCCCAGATGATTCCCAGCAGACTGTTGCTGTTCCAGAGCGGGAAGGCGATGCTCAGGCCAACGTCGCGCACCGCAAAAATCGTGAGGGTGTTCGCGACTGCCCATAGGCAACCGGCGAGAATTGCCCACACGATCAGATGCGGAGCCTGCCGCAGATCCGCTGCGACGTACGACGTCCCCTGGATGAGGGCCGGCAAAGTCCACCGCGCCAGAAAGACGCCGATCACCATGCTCAGCGAGATCACGACCGGCGACAAGCCGAGAGTCACGAGCTTGGTCGGAGCTTCGGCGGCGCCGAGCCACGCTCCCGCTGTCAATCCGCACAACATTCCCACGCCCTGCAGCGTGCGGATTCGTCGCGCGTCGATTGCCTCCGATGCCCGGGGCGCGGGTGCGGCCGCGGTTGTCATGAAATCCAACGCAGCACCATCAATCCGACGACGAGCACCCCGACCGGAACCCAGAACTGCAGATCACGGAGCACGAGGTTGATCCAGCTCTTTGGCGGTTGGCTGCGGTCGTCGGGCATGGAGTCCGGGCGGAGGTCGGGCAATACTGCGGAGGGCTGGCGGCGCCGCGCAAGAGCGACATCTTGAGGATAACGCTCAGAGGTGAGAGCTGTCGTGAACAAGGAAGAAGACTGGCGGTCGATCATCGCGTCGTCCCTCAACTGGGAGCAGGCGCATTCCTCGCTCGAGACCGTGTTACGCGGACTGCCGCAGGAGCTCCGCGGCCGGCGGCCGAGCGGCTTCGCCCATTCGGCGTGGGAGCTGCTCGAGCACATCAGAATTACTCAGCGCGATCTCCTCGACTTCCTCCAGAATCCCGATTACGAGGAGAAACTGGAGTGGCCGAAAGACTATTGGCCGACCAGCATGGCGCCGACCGGCGACAAGCAGTGGAACGGCAGCGTCGCGGGGTGGAAAAAGGATCGCATCGCGCTCGAGCGCTTCACCAATGAGAGCAAGATCGATCTGACCACCAGGATTCCGAAGGGTACGGGACAGACCTATCTTCGCACCGTCCTCGTCGCCCTCGATCACACCTCGTACCATCTGGCACAGATCGTCGTGGTTCGTCAGCTGCTCGGCGCGTGGCCGCCGCCGAAAGAAAAGTAGATGCCGACTGGTTCGAACACGAAACGCGATCGCGCGGGCGGCTCTGCACCCGAGATGATTGTTCTCTCGCGCGAAGACGCCGAAAGCTACGCGCCGACTGGCCGCGAAGTCTGCATCTCGATCTCCGATCCGCAGGCGCCGCCGGCGCGGATCTCCGAATCATTCGTGGCGGTGCTGCGACTCCATTTCGACGACGTCGTCGAATCCACCGATCCGTCGGACATCCTCTTCGGCGCCGAACACGCGCGTGAGATAGATCGATTCATCGAGCGCTGGCCGGACGCCGAGCGAATCGTCGTGCATTGCAACATGGGAATGAGCCGCTCGCCTGGTGTCGCCCTCGGACTCTGCGACCTGCGCGGTTGGGCGACCGCTGCGCTCGAGAGATCGCATCCAGGCTGGAATCGGCTGGTGCGGAAGAAGCTTGTGGAGACTGGACGTGCCGAATCTGGAGGAGCGAGCTGATGCCACGTGCCGGCGGACCGTTCGAGGTGAACCTCAAGCCGTTGCCGATGGAAGGGCAGGCCGAAGCAGATACACATCCGTTGGGCAGGATGTCCATCGACAAGGTGTATCGCGGCGATCTGGAGGCGGTCGGCCGAGGCCAAATGCTGACCGGGGGAACGCCAATCCGGAACTCGGCGGCTTACGTCGCCGTCGAGCGCGTCACCGGGACGCTCAAGGGTCGGAAGGGCTCGTTCACGCTTCAGCACACCGGCCTCATGAATCGCGGATCTCCGTCACTCGCGATTACCATCGTTCCCGACTCGGGCACCGAGCAGCTGGAGGGCCTCAAGGGCACGATGACGATCAACATCGAGGCGGGAAAGCACTCCTACCAGCTCGATTACACTCTCGCCGATCGGGCGTAAGAAGCTGTCGAAGGGCTGAGACCAATCGGGGTCTCACCAGTCATATGTTTTAGAACCCGAAGCACTCCCATTCCGGGTCCACGGCTGTGCGGTCGAGCTTCGATAAGCCGACGCACCCACTCCGAAAAAACGTCGCGAACCTCCTGAAACCTGGCTTTGTCAAATACGTATTGCCGGGTTGTACAGGGTTCCTCCCTACTCGAAATCAGTGACTCCACTCTTCCTGAGAGCTGGCACCATGAAGCGCGTCTTGTTCGCACTCCTCGCCCTCGTTCTGAACCTTGCAGCCGTCTCACTCAACGCCCAGAACCCCGCTGGCCCACCACCGGGCGCGCAGGCACCCGCCGGCGGTGAAGTCAAGGGAACGATCGTCGCCGGCGATAGCAGCGGCGCGGCCGTTCCAAGACCTGCTGTCGGTGTTCGCAGCAAGGCAGATGGCAAGCTTGTCGCCGGTGCCTATGGCGCCGAGGATGGCTCGTTCCGCATTCAGGGCCTGAGACCCGGGACGTACTATCTGCGCGTTTCCGGCATCGGCTTCACGCCTCTCAACACTGCCGAGTTCACCATCGCGCCCAGCTCACCCACCGCCGACCTCGGCAGCATCAAGCTGTCGCGGATCTCGGTCACCCTGCAGAGCGTGCAGATCACCGGTGAGAAGCCGATGATGGTCATCGAGCCGGATCGCAACAGCTACAAGGCGAAAGACGTCGCCCCGGCAGCCGCCAACGCCAGTGACGTGCTCCAGGCAACGCCGTCGGTTGAAGTCGATGCGGACGGTAAGGTCAGTCTGCGCGGCAACGAAAACGTCGCCATCCAGATCAATGGTCGCCCGACTCCGATGCGCGGCACTCAGCTCGGCGCGTACCTGAAGCAGATCCCGGCAAATATCGTCGAGCGTATTGAAGTCGTCCCCAATCCGTCGGCGAAATACGATCCCGAAGGAATGGCGGGCATCATCAACATTGTGCTGAAGGCCAATACCGATCTCGGACTGAGCGGCGGCGTCAACACCGGTTTTGCGACAGCGAGCCGCTTCAACAGCGGCGCCAACGTCGGATACCAGAAGGGCGCGCTGACCCTGTTCGGCACCTATGGTTTCAACTCGGACGATCGCGGCATCGTCGGCATCAACGATCGGCTCCGCTACGATCCGACGGGGTCGCCACTCGATTACACGAATCAGGACATCGACGGCGCGACCAAGAACGGCGGCCACAACTTCACCGGCAACATCGATTACAAGCTGACCGACAAGGACGTGCTCTCCAACTCCTTCACGGTCAACCGCCGGCACAACAACGACGCGGCGTTGGCAGGTTACACTGAGCTCGATGCCGACCAGGCATTCCTCGATCGCTACGTGATGGACCGCAACACCAAGGCGCGCGGCCTGATGTGGGACAATTCGCTATCCTGGAAACACACCATCCAGCCTCGCACCCACGAGCTGTCGACGGAGTTGAGGTACAATCGCGCCCGCGACGAGGACAACACGCTCCTGTGGCGCGAGCCGCAGAACCCTGACGGATCGAGTGCAGGCTCGTCGATCGAGGGTGAGATCGACGGCAACAATGCACTGACGCGCCAGATGACTGCTCAGGCCGATTACACCCGGCCGATGTGGACCAAGGCCAAGCTCGAGTCCGGCGTCAAGGAAACCCGCCGCTGGCTCGACAAGGACTACTCGGTGCTCAAGGACGCACTCGGCGACGGAAATTGGGTGCCGAGCGATCTCAGCAACACCTTCCAGTTCGACGAGCAGGTTCACGCCGGCTACGGCGTCCTGAGCCAGAGCGTCGGAAAGTTCGACCTGCAGGCTGGGCTACGCGCTGAATGGGCGAGCAGAAACTTCGATCTGGCCGGGTCGCAGGCGGTGCCCTATGACTACCACAGCTTCTTCCCGAGCGGCGTGATCATGTACAAGCCGGGCGAGCAGAG
>CAMLDY010000076.1 GCA_946478895.1 uncultured Gemmatimonadota bacterium | reverse complement strand
TGGGCGGGGCCTGATTCGTTGCGCTCTCTCAAAGGATACTCAAGATGACCCAGATGCTGATCATTATCGTCGCCGTTCTCGTCGGCGTGCTCGGTGTAATTCCACTTATCGTGTCGTCGTTCCTGCGGAACGTCGAAGCCGGAACCATTCGGATGGTGAGCTGGCTGCAGGGGAGCACGATCATTTATCGCGGGCCCGGAAAATCGAAGGAGGTCCCGCTTCTTACGACGGGTACCACGCTCTCCAGCAAGGCGATCAACGTCGATCTCGACATCACCGACCAGACCGCTGATGTGGATCGCAACGGGACCCCGCAACCGATCAAGGTGCGGATTCTCGCCAGCGCGATCGTGTCGGTCGGCGACACCGACACCATGATCAAGACGGCGGCGAACCGCTTTTTCTCGAAGGATGCCGCCGATCAGGAAAACATTCTGATCGATCTGCTCTCGAGCTCCGCGCGCCGCGCGATCAACCTGCTCACCCACGACCAGCTCTTCTCCGCGAAGTCAGCGCCGCAATTCCAGTCAGGTCAAATGCCGCAACTTGGCGCGGGCTCCAGTGAGACAACCGCGATTGCGACGGCGAAGCCGACACCCGTGACGCGGGCGGCCGAAGTCGCCCTCGAAGGAATGGACGACGATGACGATCCGCTTGCGGTGATCATTCGCAAGGCGTGCTCACGCGAGCTTACCGATCTCGGACTCACCTTCAATTCCCTGAACATCAAAGTCGTACAGTCCGAAGTCGCCGAGTCGCGCCGCCGGCAATCCGCCGCCGAAGCGCAGGCGAACGCTGATATCGTCACCGCGCAACAGGCGCGGCGAGCGAAGGATGCACAGCTCGAGGCCGAGCGCGTGATCTCGGACAAGCAGCGCGAGCTGGAGCAGACCAGGGCCGCGAACGCCGCTCTGATCGCCGAGGCCGAGGCGAAGAAGCAGACCGCGCTCGGCGTTCAGCGCGTTGCCGAGCTGGAGGCGACCCAGATCGCGCAGGCGAAAGCCGACGCCGAGAAGCTGCGCATCGAGGCCGAAGCGCGCGCCCGGGCCGAGGCGATCAGAATTACGACCGTCGCGCAGGCGCAGGCGGAAAGCATTCAGAAGGTGAACGAAGCGATCAAGGCCGGTGGCGAGAGTTACTTCCGCTACCGGCAGATCGAGATGATTCCGGACATCGCGCCGGTGATCGCCGACGCACTGGCCAAGGCGAAACTGGTGACGATCTCTGGTGGTGGCGAGGCCGGTGGAGCAGCCGATGCGGCGACCAACAACATCACCAGCGTGATCCAGACGGTGCTCGCCGCACAGCTCGTCTCGAACAGCGGGATGTTGCAGGGCAGTGGAGATGCGTCACGCGACAACGGCCGCGAGCGCGAAGTTCAGTCGGTGCGGGAACGCGAGATCGCGCCGGTGAAGGCGCCGTCGTTCACGACGCCGTCCACCACGCCGGCGAAGGGTACGCGCTGAGGGTCGGCCGTCCTACTGGGTGCGGATTACTATCGCGCCCGCGATCGGGTCGGATCCGATGTCTGTAAGGACGGTCGAAGCTCGCGCTGCGTCAAGCCAACGCATCGACGTGATGCCCGATGTGCTGAGAGTGCGAAGACTGGACACATCTCCGAGACGGTGGCCGTCGAGGTAAACGAGAATGACCTGGCTCTGTGCGACACCTCCAGCGATCGATCCGGTCGCCGGGGGACGCAGCCAGTGTGGCTGCAGTCGCTGGACGGCATCCCATGCCGACGACGCACCGGACGTGCTGATCTGGGCGGCGGTAATTACGTCGGAACGAGTCGGCGTTGTGTTCGGGCCTGCGGTCGCGCAAGCAGTCAGAGTGGTCGCGGCAGCAACCATGAAGAGCTTGAATCGGCGGCGCAATGTATCTCCTGGTGACGGATGGGTGGGCCGGCGGGAGGCGCCTCATAGTAGGTGCGCTGCACCGAAGCCGCAACCGATTTCCAACGTACAAACGCCATTCACGCATGCATCGGCCCACCGGGCTCAAGGACTATTGTTGCTCAATGAGACGATTGATACCTTAGAAACTGGTGCGCCAGGTTTGACGCAGTGACCTGCGCGGGGATTTTACGCTCTCCTTCGACGCTGAGGGGAGGCTCGAATGTTACGCTGTGTACGGCATTGCACGATTGGCCTCGTGACGGTCGCGGTTTGTGCCACGGCAATGCCGGCGCAGAGCGGCGGCACGCTCGTGGGAGCCGTCACCGATCCTTCGGAGACACCGATTTTTGGCGCCGAAGTCGCAATCGAGGGAACCTCGATTCGGGCTGCGACCGACGATCGCGGGAAGTTCGCTCTCCTCGGAGTTCCACTCGGCTCGCAAATTCTCACGGCGCGACGGCTCGGTTTTACTCCGGTCAGATTGCCCGTCGAGATCTCCGACCGCGCCGACGCCACGGTGCTGATTCGGATGAAAGTGGTTCCGACTACTCTCACACCCGTTGTCGTGCATCCAAACCGGCTGGAGTACAGCGGCCGCCTTGCCGGCTACTATAAACGCCTCGAGAAAAGATCTTCGGGATACTTCATCACCCGAGATCAGATAGACCGGCAGAATCCCAGCAATATGGGGCAGCTTCTGCAGACCGTTCCGGGAATTCGAGTGGCGCGTGGCCGCGCCGGAATAACAGCGATGCGGATGCGCGGCAGAACCTGCTCGCCTCTGGTGTGGCTGGACGGGATCCCGATGCCCGCTGGCGAGACGGACGTAGATGCTTTCGTGCCGAGTAGCATCCAGGGCATCGAGCTTTACCTGGGTGCGACGACAGCACCGCTCCGGTACATGGACAATCGCGATCTCTCGAGCTGCGGCACGATGTTGATCTGGTCGCGCGGGCCCGACACCGATCCGGTGCGGGCGCCGCGCGCGCAGGTGGATCTCGAGGACCTGGTGGACCGCGCCGCGATTTTTACCGCGGAAAACGTGGACAGCCCGGCGACCGCCGACCTCAATCATCCAATCCGGCCCGAATTTCCCCCTCCGCTGTACGCCGCGCGCGTCCGCGGGTTGACCATTGCGGAGTTCGTCGTCGACACCCTGGGTCGGGTCGAGGAGTCCACGATTGGGATCGTGTCTTCTACTGATCCCCTGTTCTCGGATGCTGTAAGGACCGCGCTGCGAGGGGCGACGTTCGTGCCCGCCGAGAAGGCCGGGCGCCGGGTGAGGCAGGTGGTCCAGCAGCCCTTCCGATTCGATGTCGGACAGCCGCCAACGGGGTCGGCGAGCCCCGAAAAGCCGGATTCCTTGGCCCGTCCCGATGGGGGCCGGTAAGAAAAGGCTCTTGCGCGTTTGAATTCCCGGATTGTACCTTCTGGCCGATCGCTTCAGCCGGACACCCGTTCCAAAAACCTGGCTGGACAATCTGGTCCCACCGCCGATCCCTGGCGCTCAAAAACTTGCTGACGATTCGAAGTCACTGGTTCGCGGAATAATCCCGTTCCGGTCATTCGCGTTTTTTATTCTGAGCTCTTTTGGAGCTCGGTCACAGTGTTCAGCATAGCGCACCCTCTTCGCACAGGGAGGATCTCTGGCATCCGTACATGAACTCCGACACGGCGTCCGCCGCAATCCATCGTTTTTTGGAACTCTTCGAACCTATCTGAGGTGCGCATGAAGAAATTAATCCGTTCTGCAATGACGATCGTCGGCACTCTCGCAGCGCTGGCAGTCCTTACGCCAGCGGTTGCGTGGGGACAGGAGGCTGTGGTGTCCGGTCGCGTAGTTTCGGACCAGGGCCAACCGCTCGCCGGGGCCAACATTCAGGTTCCGGAGCTGAACATCTCCGTGACGACCAACCAGGCCGGCAGCTTCACCATCAACGTGCCCGCCGCTCGCGTCTCCGGCCAGCCCGTGACGGTGAGAGCGCGGGCCATCGGATTCCAGCCCGGGGTCAGCCCATTGCGCCTGACGGCAGGCAGCCAAACGGTGAACTTCAGTCTCAAGACTGACGTTACCCAGCTGAACGCCGTGGTCGTGACTGGAGTTACCGCAGCCACGCAGCAGGTGAAGCTGCCCTTCACTGTCTCGAAGATCGATTCCGCCGCGATGCCGGTGACTGGTACCAACGCGCTTGCCCAGATCCAGGGTAAGATTCCCGGCGCTACTATAGTCGCTTCGTCCGGTCGGCCCGGAACCGCGCCCCAGGTCGTTCTTCGCGGTCCAGTCTCGCTCGATGCCAGCGGCCGCAGCCAGCAGCCGCTCTATCTGCTCGACGGCGTTCCTCTTCAGGGATCTCTCCCCGACATCAACCCGAGTGACATCGAGGACATCGAGGTGGTGAAGGGTGCCGCGGCTGCTGCGCTGTACGGCGCGCGCGCGGGCGCGGGGGTAATCAACATCACTACCAAGAGCGGCAAGACCGCTCCGTCAGGTGTTCGTTTCGGCGCCCGCACCGAGGCAGGCTCCAGCGATCTCGAGCGCGAATTCCCGCTTTCCAAGACTACTGATCTTGCCCTGACGCCCGACGCCAAGCTCTTCTGCGCCAGGCTTCAGGTCGGGGGATCACCCTGCGGCCGCTACATCGACTGGGACCAGGAGGTCCAACGCATCAACAACAACGGGCTGAATTATTCATCGAGCCCGCAGCAGTTCATGGGTGACCTCGGTTTCGCCAGCGCCCCGACCTACGAGCAGATGACGGGCACTTTCGACGTTACTCCGTGGCCGGTTCTCAGAGACCCCGTCGGACAGCTGGTGACTTCCGCACCATTCGTCAACAGCAGCGCCGACATGCGCGCCAACGTCAACAACACCGGCGTGTACGCCAGTATTGGAAACCTCAATCAGCAGGGCGCGGTGAAGTACATCGGCGGATTCGTTCGCAACTCCGCTCGCGTGAACGTCGACCAGCGCTTCGGCGATCATGTGACGGCGAACATCAATTCGTTCTACAGCCAGACCGTCGACCACGGCGCTAACATCGACGCGTCGAACGGCAGCAGCACGTTCTTCTCGATCACCCGCGCGCCGTGGATGGCGGACCTCGAGGCGCGTGACAACCTCGGCCGGATCGTTGTCAATCACAACCCGCTGAGCAACTCGTCGCAGAACTACAATCCGCTCTACGACAACCAGTACGACAAGCGTGTCGACCGCGGGACGAGATTCGTCGGCGGCGCCGCCGCTCACTACCTGCCGTTCGAGTGGCTGAATCTCGACGCGAGCTTCGGATACGACCGCTCGACCGGTGAGTTCCACCGGCAGTGGGACCGCGGATACCGCACGACGTCCGACGACCCCGCGACTTCGGCTGGTGCGATCCAGGAAGGCAGCAGCGACAATGAGCAGTACACGACCAGCTTCGGCGGCGCCGCGAACAAGATTTTCGGCGATCTCAACGCCACTCTGACCAGCCGCTTCGTGTACGGCGATCAGACGCTGAGAAATCAGGACCTGTACGGCGAAGATCTCGTGGTCGCCGGCCTTGGAACTTCGGATGCGGCGACGAAGAACTTCGACATCGGTTCGGGCTCGCAGACCATTCGTGACATGGGCTTCTTCGTCGGAACCGATTTCGACTTTAAGGATCGTTACGTATTGAGCGGCCTCGTGCGTCGCGACGGCAGCTCTCTTTTCGGCGCGGGCAACCGCTGGCAGACTTTCGGACGAATTGCAGGCGCGTGGATCGCGTCGCGCGAGCCCTGGTGGCCGCTCCCGAATGCGCTGAGCCTGTTCAAGCTCCGCGCTTCACAGGGTACGACCGGACAGCGTCCGAGATTCAGCGCGCAGTACGAGACTTATACGATCGGTACGGGCGGTGTGCTCAATCCGCAGCAGCTGGGCAATCGCTTCCTCAAGCCCGAGATCAACAAGGAGCTCGAGCTCGGCACCGACCTCGAATTCTTCAACCGAATCGGACTCAACCTCACCCACTCCAAGGCCGTGATCGACCGGCAGATCCTGCCGGTGCCCGCGTCTTCCGCGTCGGGTTTCTCGACGGTGTGGCTCAATGCGGGTGAGATCACCAACAAGACCTGGGAAGGCACTCTGACGGTTCCGATCGTCACCCGCGGCTCTCTCAACTGGACGTCGCGTGTGATCTACGACCGCACCCAGTCGGTCATCACTCGCCTCGATGTCCCCGAATTCACCGGAAACATCACAGTTCAGAATACCTTCACCGTATTCAAGTTCCGCGAGGGCGAGGAGATCGGAACTCTGCACGGCACGGCATTCGTGACCCAGTGCAGCCAGCTTCCGACCGGATTCTCCAATCAGTGCTCGATGAACCCGACGGATGCCAGCGCGGCGTACCGCCCGAACAGTCAGGGCTTCATCGTTTGGGTGGGTGCCGGCAACCAGCTGACCGAGGGCATCACCCGCAATCTGTGGCGCGCACAGCTCCCGCTCGGCACTGGCCCGTGGGGCAACCGCACCAACTGGGGTATGCCAATGGCGCTCCGTGATTCCAACGGCGCGGTCGCGAACGTTCCACTCGGCAGCGCACTGCCCAAGTATCACTGGGGCATGTCGCACTCGATCGACTGGAAGAAGTTCAACGTCTACGGGCTGTTCGACGCCGCGCGCGGCCAGAAGGTCTTCAACGTCCAGTATGCCTGGTCGCTTGGCGATCTCACCAGCGGCGAAGTCGATCAATCCGGCAAGTCCGTCGAGACCGCACGGCCGGTCGGCTACTACTGGCGTCAGGGTCCGTCGGCGTCTCCGACTTCCGGAAGCACGGCCGGAGTCGGCGGCTTGTACGATGTGCTGCAACCGAATTCGTACAACGTCGAGGATGCGAGCTACGTGAAGCTCCGTGAGCTGTCCGTGAACTACAAGCTTGGCTCGGTATTCGGGAACGGCGACTGGACCGTGGGGGTCGTTGGCAGAAACCTGAAGACCTGGACCAACTTCCGCGGATTCGATCCCGAGGCTGGAACCACGACAGGGCCGCTGAATTCCGCGGTTCTCTCGGGTGCCACTTCGTACAGCTACCCGAAGATGCGGACGTTCACGTTCCAGCTTTCGACCTCGTTCTAGGCTCACGCAGTGACGGGAGAGCCGGCGGTACCGGCGGCTCTCCCCACCCATCCTCCAAGACTCATTGAGGTATTGATGCACAACATTAGAGCTGTCAGACTCTGGTCTGGAATCGCAGCGGTATCGGCAGCGGCCCTCGTGACAGGCTGCAACGATAATCCGCTGTCGGTTCAGAACACGAACAACCCCGACGTGCCGCGCGTCTACAGCACGCCGGCGGGTGTCGAGGCAATCGTGGGCAAGCTGTTCCAGCAGATGTGGAACGCGCAGCAGGGCAACATCGGACTCGGAGTGCAGTCGCAGGTGATGTCGTTCGAGAGCCATTCCGGACTTGCGAATTTCGGAATGGGCGCGCGCGCGTCGATTCCGCGGCAACCCGTCAGCAACTCGGTTGGAAACTCCGATCAGGACATCATCTACAACGATTTCGACGAGCTCACCCGGAATGCGCGCAGCGCGGCGAACGCGATCGCAGCGCTGAAGGCATTCGTCGCAGTCGGTAACTCGACCGGTTCACCTGCGCGTGATGCGCGTGCGATCTCGTTTGCATATTTCAATCTTGGATACGGCCTGGCGAATGTCGCGATGCTTTACGATTCCGCCGCCATCATCACGCCGCTGGTGCCGTCCGACGAGGTCCCGCCGCTGTCGCCGGCCGCTGATGTCATGGCAGTCGCGCTCGAGATGCTGGACTCCGCCATTGCAGTCGCCGAATCACCAGAGGCAACGACCGGTACCGGCGGCTGGCCAATCCCGACCGACTGGGTTTCGGGGGACGAGATCCCAATCGATAGATGGGAGCAGATCATTCACTCCTACAAAGCGCGCTTCCGCGCCGGCGTTGCACGCACTCCGGCTGAGCGCGCCGCGGTGGACTGGAACGCTGTGGTAGCCGATGCGACGGCAGGCATCACCGAGGACTTCATCGTCAACGCCGACAACGCCGGCGGTTGGAACGCGACATGGCTCAATCAGCTCGCTGTCGATGCCACCTGGAGCCAGATGACACCATTCATCCTGGGAATGGCCGACACCACCGGCGCATACGATTCATGGCTGGCTACGCCGGTCGACAGCCGCTCGGCATTTCTGCTCCGTACGCCTGACCTGCGGTTCCCATCCGGGGAGACCCGCGCGGAGCAGAACGCTGCCTCCGGCGCTCCCGCCAAGACCGGGACTCCCGCAGGGAGCAATCTGTACTTCTATAACCGGCTCCAGGGCGACGATAAACCAGCTGCCCCGTGGGGCACCTGGTACTACGACAACCAACGATTCTGGGGAATCCGATTCAACGGTGGCAACGGACCGGTAGAGGCGCTCACTCTCGCGGAGAACAACATGCTCGCCGCCGAGGGATACATGCGCACCGGTCGGACTGCGCAGGCCGTGCCGCTCATCAATCTGACGCGTACCGCCGCAGGACTGCCGGCGATCCCATCGACCACCGACCAGAACACGATCGTGCCGGGTGGCAGTGCGTGCGTGCCGCGAGTTCCACAACCACCCAATTACACATCGACGGCGTGTGGCACCGTGTGGGAAGCGATGAAGTGGGAGAAGCGCATTGAAACGAGCTTCACCGGTTACGCGCAGTGGTTCATCGATGGGCGCGGCTGGGGTGACTTGACTGAAGGCACCATCCTCGAGTGGCCCGTGCCGTGGGAAGAGCTATACGCCCGTCAGAACCTTGCCCTCTACACCACGGATAAGGTCCGGGCGGCGAAGGGAACGTACGGGTTCTAGTCGGTGGCTCTGAATCTTGGCGCGGATCGTTGATCGCGATGAGCTGGAAAAGGTTTGGGCTCGCGGGCCTGGGCGCGCTAGCGGTGCTTGCTGTGGATGGATGCTACGTCTACAGCGCCGCGCCCGAGGCTCCCGCGCCGGGAACGCACCTCGTACTCGACCTCACTGATCGAGGCCGGGTCGCGCTCGGAGATAGTGTCGGACCGGGCGCGAGCTCCATTGAAGGGACGACCGTAATGAGTACTGATTCGGCCTATTCACTCCGCGTTACGAAAGTCAGCTACCTGAACGGCCAATCGAACAACTGGACCGGGGAGGCGCTATTGGTGCCGAGAAGCGTGGTGACGAATGCAAGAGAGCAGCGCTTTTCCCGGTCGCGCACGTGGATCGCAGCGGCAGCCGTTGGAGGCGGCTTGATCGCCTTCATAGCCAGCCGCGGGCTACTCGGGTTCGGAAGTGGCGGAGGTGACGGTAAGAACCCGCCGCCAAACCCCGACTGAAATCGAGAGAAGATCGATTGCAAGCGAATTCTGTTTCTACAATAAATCCGGAGTGCATCTAATGCGTTTATCTCGTTTCGTAATGTTGGGCATCTGCGCCGCAGGTTTCAGCGGTTGTGGGAAAGACGATGTGACCGCGCCCAGCCTGCCGCCGTTGTCGCAGGTCCGATTCATCAATGCTCTCTACGACACCGGCGCTGTCGACATCCACGCGGTCGACCAGGTGAATCTTTCGCCGGTGGCGAACAATCTCGCTTACCGCGCGGGCACGCAGTATTTCCCGACCGCGGCAGGCGTCCGCCACTTCCGCGTCTTTTTGACCAGCAAAGACATCAACGTGACTTCCGTCGCGATGGCGGATGAGAACATCACGCTGCCGGAAGGCAAGCGACTGACCCTACTTCTGTCCGGCAGTGCGCGCGCGGGCACGACCAGCCTGTGGATGATCGATGACAGCGCCGATCCTCCGCCTGCCGGTCAGGTCGGAGTGAGGCTGGTGAATGCCGGCACCGGCATCGTCAACGGTTATGTCGTCAACACGGCAACTACGCCGCTTCCCGGAACCGAAACCTTTAGCTCCGTTGGAACGCTGACGTTCTCTCCATACTTCGATCGGGCCGCCGGCCCGGCTGCGGTGCGGGTGACCGATGCGGGATCCACCACCGTGAATGCATCGGCCGCCGGTCCTTCCGCGCCAGCCACGCTTCCGGGGGAGAAGCCTTCCGCCGGTGTGACCCAGGCAGGAACCAACTTCTCCGTCTATTACTTCCGTGCCGGCGCAGCCGGTAGTGCGAATGCGTCGGTCACGACTCCCAGTCTGATCTGGTTCGTCGACCGCAATCCGTGTGACGAACCGGCGATTGCCGCGTGCGCACCGTAAACCGTATCCCTTTGGAGATTGCATGACTCGAATCTTTTCAAATAGTGCGACGCTGGGATTCCTGGCGTTCGCTGCGGCCGGAGCGATCGTCGCGTGCGGTAAGGACTCGACCGGGCCCTCCAAGACTCCTGCCGCTGTGACGGCGTCCGCAACACCAGCGGCGACGGCGCAGGTGGCCACCGCTATTCCCGGCCCCGCAGTCCTGGTCACCGACGCCGCTGGACATCCGATACCCGGCGTGCAAGTCACCTTCGATGTGAGCGGTGGCGGAGCAGTCCAGTATCCAATCGCAACTACAGATGCTCAGGGCGTAGCATCGGCTGGCCTTTGGCAGGTCGGTCCGAAAGTCGGCAACAACACGGTGACCGCAAATGTCGCTGGCGCTTCGCCAGTCACGTTCACCCTTGCGAGCTCGGCGGGGCCGGCCTCGAAGATCTCTTCACAGGGCGGCGACAACCAAACAGGAGCGCCGGGCAGCACTTTGCCGAATCCCCTCGTGGCTCGCGTGGTCGACGCCGGCGGCAATCCGAAGGCGGGTGAAAACGTGACTTTCGCGGTAGTGCAGGGTGGAGGCTCGCTGGCAGGTACGGTGGCAACGACGAACGCCTCGGGAGACGCGACGTCGGGCGCGTGGACACTGGGAACCGGCCAGTGCGCGCAACGTGCGAGCGCGACGGACGGAACGTTGAAGACGTTTTTCACCGCCAGCTCCCGTGGGTCCATTACAGTCGGTGGCAACGCGGCAGGAACGCTGTCCGCCACTGATTGTGTGATCAACGGCGCGTTTGCGGACGAATATGATCTTACGACTCCAGCCGGTGCGGTAACGGTGTCGATGACTTCGACCGCGCCCGGCGCGACGCTCAACATGGTCACCGCCGACGGGACGGCGCTGATCGCGCAGGACGTGAACGCCGCGGCGACTTTCCGACTGATCACCGCCGCCGGCTCGAAGGCAGTCGCCGCGACAGCGGGGGCTGGGTCGACGGGAGCTTACACCGTTTCGGTTGCAAACGCCTCGTCGGACGTGACGACCTGCGGCCCGGTCTATATCGAGATCGGGGCTTCGACCAACCAGACTCTCGCGACCACCGATTGCAAAACCAACTACAACCCGGCGAGTGGGGACTGGAGCAAGACCGACGTCTCGGGAGATTCCTTCCTGGTATATATCCCCGCCGGTATGACCGTTCGGATCAGCGAGACGGCGCAGCCACTCGATGCATTGCTCTCGCTTTACTCGCCGAGCGGCAGTCTGATTACCTACCGTGACAATGGCGGTGTCGGCGCGTCGGGTACCGAAAGCATCACCTACACTGCCACCACATCAGGCTTCCATCGCATCGTCGCCGGATCGTACTGCCTGTTATTCGAGGATCCATATCAGGCAGGCTGCGATTACGGCGCGTATACACTCAGCGTCGTGAAGCCCTAACCCTAGCCCGCTAGCGAGACTGACTCTCGTCTCGCTCGCCGGAAGCAGCAGAAAAACGCACCCTCACCGGGTGCGTTTTTTCGTTTTGACATGACTATCGCGCCGCTGCGCTGATCTCGCTGGACCTTCATAATTGAGCGTGATCTGGATCCTTATCGTCCTCTCGTTTGCGGTGGCAGGGGTGATCACCGCGCGCGTGGCTCGACGCCGGTTTGTGCGAGGCGCACTGCGGGCGGTCCATCGCTCGCGCGCCCGGATCAATCGATTCAAGCTCACGAGGAAAGCACATGTCAGGGAGACCCTCCTCGCCGACGATGCAATCGCGAGCGCCGTAAGCGCTCACGCGGCTGAAAACTCGATGACCGAAGTGGCTGCCTGGAAGCAGGTGGAGCGCTACATCGACGAGATCGTGCCGTTCTTCAACATCCTGACCTACTATCGAATAGGCCTCGTGGTTAGCCGGCTGCTGCTCAACTTCTTCTACAAGGTGTCGGCCGAGTACGCCGGACAGTCGGCGCAGTCGGCGCAGTCGGCGCAGTCGGCGCAGTCGGCGCAGTCGGCGC
>CAMLDY010000075.1 GCA_946478895.1 uncultured Gemmatimonadota bacterium | reverse complement strand
CATCGTAGAGAGCGATCCAAAGACTCTGCTCGAAAGGTTTAGCGCGTATGATCCGCCGCGGGTGGTGAAATGGCTAAACGCAGGAACTATCTAGTTCCAGCTCATCTCGTCGATCGAACGTGGCCAATCTTCCCTGAGCAGTCGCGACAGGGCGCGATCGGCAAGCAGGCGGCCATCCGTCTGGCATCGCGGGCAATAGTTTGTCTCGTTGTCAGCGTAGCGAATGCGCTGCACGGGCGTCCCGCAGACCGGACACGGCTTGCCAAATTTTCCGTGCACAGCCATCTCGTCGCGAAACGCCGTCACACCTGTCGGGAACTCCCCCTTCGCTTCCTGGCGCAGACGTTCTGTCCACTCGATAAGGATCTCGCGGGTAGCGTCGAACAACCTTGAGATCTCGTCGTCGGTGAGCTTGTTGGTGTGCTTGATGGGCGACAGCCGGGCGCGGTGGAGAATCTCGTCGGAGTACGCGTTGCCGACTCCGCTGAAAAGGCGCGGATCTGTAAGTGAGCGTTTGAGGGTGTGATTCTCGCGCTGGAGGCGCTCCGCGAACTCGTCGCGCGTTGCGTCGAGAACCTCGAGGCCGCCGCGCTCGAACTGCTGTAACCCTTCCTCGCCCCGCACGAGCCACAGCGACGCGCGCCTTTTCGTTCCGGCTTCGGTGAGTATCAGCGTCCCATTCGAGAAGTCAAACGCGGCGAGTCCGATCTTGCCCGGGACTTTCGTGCCGGCCGGAACCCACCGCAGCCGGCCGGCGATCATCAGGTGGATGACGAGAAAAAGATCTTCGTCGAGCTCGACGACGATGCGCTTGCCCATCCTGCGAATCCCGACGACGCGTTTTCCGTCGGCGGCGCTGAGCGGCGGATCTACCGAGCGAAGCAGGAACGGTTTCGGAATCCGAATCCGTTCCAGGGTCTGGCCGACGATCCGCGCCCCCAGCGCCTCGATGTAGACGGTGATGTCCGGTAGCTCTGGCATGGCACGGCGTCGTCAGCGACGACGGTCACCCATCGCCGCGAGCAGGTAGCTCAGGTTTGCGGTGCCGTCCATGATCGGCTCGTTGGTCGAGTAATCGCCGACGTCGTCGTGATAGACGATGAAGCCGGTGTTGAACGGCGCGTATTCATCGGCGTCGTGGAGGCTGATGCCACGCAGATTCCTGTAAATCGACGTGTATACCGGACCGTCGAGCATCGCACCCGTCAGCTCGACCTTCAGCTGATCGGCGACCACGGAGTGGGGAGTGCGCGCGAATATCCCGTCGTGCGGAAGCCCGATGACCATCGACACGCCCCATGGATTCGTCCCGAACAGCCAATCCAGCGCCGCCTGCTCGTACTCGCGGAACTGGTTGTCGCCCGTCATCCGGCGGTACAGGTACGCCTGGGTGGCAAACGATGCCATGAGATTGTTGGAGCACCAGATGAATGGAATTCCGATGCGAAAGCCATTGTCGGCGCGACTGACCACCGCTGCGAGTCCGCGCTTGTAATAGTCGGCGACGATCTTCCGGTCGCTTGCGCTCGCATTGCGCCAGATCTCGTAGTGACCGTTGTTGTGCCACGGAAACCACTCGTAGTGTTTGGCGGTGTCGGCGCCCATCCACGGGGTGACCGGCTCGCGCGACGCGTACTCGAGGGCATCCTTCAGATACGCACGATCGCTGGTGAGAGCGTAGAGCTCCGCCGCGGCGAGCTCCATGTCGTCGACCCAGTTGTCTTCCTCGTAATAGTAAGGCGCGGTACCGGGCGCGCCCTGGCAGACGCCCGGATATTTCTTTCCGATCGCATACGCCGCGAACGCCTTGTGTCGAAGCTTGCTCGCGAAAACCGGGTCGCTCTTCTTGTAGATCATCGCCGCCAGTGCGAACGCCGACGCGTACTTGCCGGCCGTCGATGCCTTGCCGTCCGACCTGTTCCTGTACTTGAACAGTCCCTGCGGCTTTCCGGTGCACGGGTAGATGGGGCGCTCCTTTCCTTTGCCCCACCCGTAATCGGCGGAGTCGCTGGGCGGGATATCCCAGTAAGTGTGGTCGCGGTCGTCGCCGAGCTGGTTGTACATCTCCGAATCGTTGGGGAACATTCTCACCAGCCACTCCAGACCGTGGCGCGTTTCGTCGAGGATGTCGGGGGTCCCGTTCGAGCCGGGCAGCCCGCGCGAATCGAATTTGTCGGCGAAGGACGCCGGGTGATCCCGGTACGCCATCAGCATCACGTACGTCGCGTTGGTCGACGTCATCACGTATTGCAGATAGTCCGACGCATCTGCCCAGCCGCCGGTGACGGGGATGAACTGCCCCTCACGCACCGGATCGTCGACCACGATTCCATCGTGGGTGTGGACGACGGTCTTGAAGAGCGGGTTGTAACCGGAGCGCTGCTCTCTCATGTAGTAGAGCAGCGTATCAGCGGCGCCGGCGTACGCGTCGGCGCGAATCCGGACAGCCGGCGATGTCACGCCCGCCGCTGCGATCCGATACTCACCAGGCGTCTTCAGTGTAGAGAAGTCGAGCCGATAGTTGGCAACGCACGGCCCAAAAGGTTTGGCTGCAGTTGCGGATCGCTGCAGCACCCGTCGGCCACCGGCATCCTCCACCGTGAAATCATGAACCTCAAGCGGCGTCACCGAGCACAGCACCGCGACCTTGGGCGCGTCGGGCAGATAGCCCAGCTGGTTGATACGGATCGCCGGTGCGGGAGCCGCCGCGGCGGCGACCTGCGCGAAAATCAGAACTCCTAAGGTTGTCATTTCATCTGGCTCACGGAAAAGAATCCAACACCCTACGTTTCCCGAACGGGTCGATGTCGAAGGCAACTGCCCTACCTTTGCCGGCCACCGCGCCACGCACTGTCGCCAACGCGTCGTAATATTCCAGATACCTGAACGACGAAATCGCCCCTCCCACGAACTCATACTTCGTGACAGCGGCGCGCCACTGCGCCATCTCATCGGCGACGCCGACATACACATAAGGCTGGAACGATTCGGCGTCTTCCCAGTTGTCGGCGTAGTAAACGCCGCGCACTCCGCGGTGCGCCGGGTGGGCCGTAACGACCCCTTCCAATGAAGCAAGCAACACCGCGTCCTGAACGATCAGGCTCGTATTGGTGTGGTCCTTGTGAATGCTGTGGGGCCAGTGGGTAATGATGTACGCTGGCTTCACCGTGCGAATCACGTCGGCGACGTAGCGACGAACCGCCTCGTCGTTCGGAATCTCGCCGTCCTTGTAGGGAGCGAAAATGGCTTCCGCGCCGATCACCGAATCGGCGGCCAACGCTTCCCGCCTCTTCTGCGCGCCGTAGGCCTCAGGCGAAAGCCGCGGATTTCCACCCTCGCCGAGGGTCATGTGGAGGATGACGACGCGGTCGCCGAGCTTATGCTGCTTGATGAGTACTGCGCCCGCAGTCAGCTCCATATCGCCGGCGTGTGCGCCCACGGCGAGAATGGTGCGCTGCGGGACTGCTTTGCTCGCCGCTTGCGCCATTGCGCGCGGAGCTCCGGATGCGATCGTCGCGCAAAGCACTGCCCACAAGAGTGAACGTGTCATCGGCTCAAATGTCGCGCGCGGTAAGAGCTCGCGCAAAATACTCCCTGGCAGCCGCGAGGTCGGCGCTGCGGAAATAGTCACCACCCAGCGTTGAAGCGCCGTCCAGAGCGAGCGGGCAGAGTTGATCAGCCAGCTCCCGGATCTGCGCATCGGCCATCGCCAGCCGGCCGGCGCGCTCGAGTAGCTCCGCGTTCGGCGCGCCGAGCAGCTCCGCCGCGCGCCTCGCGTGGGGCTCGGAGTAAACAAGGCCCGCCACGAATACCACCGGCGCCGCAATCGACCCGATCTCGATGGTATCGGCAGAGCGCAACTCGAAAAATTCCTTCGGCCGAACCTCGGGAAAGAGCGTCGAAAGGTGAAACAGCCAGTCGTCGCGGGTGATTCGCGGATCGCCAAGCCGATCGCGAAACGAGCCATACGCGCCCGGTGAGTCGCTGCGCATGTACCCGGCGTCGAGCGCGAATTCCACGTACCGTCGCGCCGGATCCACCGCTTCATAAATAATTCCGGTGCGCGATGGGTCGAGGGTGCGCCACAGATACGAGCGGTAGCTCGCCCATTCGGTGCGCCGCGACGCGTACTGCCTCGAGTTCGCGAACAGCGCGATCACGATCGGCGCGAGCGCATTGAGCAATCGCCACCGCTTTTCCGGGTGTTCCCCACGCTCGACGTTGATCTGCAGCGCCGCCGTCTGGCGCATCATCCTCACTCCCGACGGCCCGATCGACTCAAAGTAGCGCGTCATCCCCGCATATCGCTCCCGATGCAGCTGCAGCGGCACGACGTCGATGTCGTTGTACGGATCCACTCCACGCGTGACGAGCTCGACTCCTTCATCGCCCATCGCCTCGCTCAGTGCCTCGACAATAGCCTCGGTTTGGGCGATGGCCTGGGCGGCCATCGCAAACGGCGCGGTGCTGATCTCGATCTGGCCGCCCGGCTCGAACGAGATTACCGCGCCGGTACCCGTCCGCCACGACGACGGATCGTCGCCATTGCGCTGTTCGTTCCAGCCCGAGCGTCGACCGAGCTCCATCATGATACTCCCGGTCGACGGGTCGCTGTCGAGCGCCGGCAACGCCGGACGTCGGGTCGAGCGCGTGATCGGAATGAGCTCCAGCTCGAGCCCGATTGCGCGTGGCGTCGCCGATTGCGACGGCGCAAACAGTCGCTGCCGGATGTCGTCCAGCAGCATCGCCTCAGTGAGGCTCACCCGTCCGCGTCAGGTGACGGCGTGGGCGAGGGCGAGGACGAACGCTCCGTCGCTCGCGGGCATCCATTTCTCGATCTCGAGCCCCGCTGCGGTGAGAATGTCCTCCAGCATCGGCCGATCATACTTGTAGCTCAGCTCGGTGCGAATGCTCTCGCCTTCCTCGAACGAGATCTCGCCGATCTCCGGAATCACGACCTTGTGCGGTTTCCGCGCTATCAAATGCATCTCCACCCGGTGATTCTCGCTACTATAGAATGCGCGGTGGTCGTACTCAGCGAGTGGGAAATCCGCGTTGAGCTCGCGGTTGAGGCGCTCCAGAACATTGAGGTTGAAGGCGGCGGTCACCCCTCGCGAGTCGTTGTACGCGCTGTTGATGATCGCCGCATCCTTGATCAGATCGGCGCCGAGCAGAAAACGATCGCCCACACCCATCTGTCCGGCGATGTGTGACAGCACATTGACTGCCTGCTGCCGCGGAAAATTCCCGATGGTGCTGCCGAGGAACGCGAACAGCGTCGGGGGCACGACTGCCGGAAGACTGAAACGCTCGGTGATGTCGGAGACCACCGGCTTGATCTCCACGTCCGGATAGTCGGCGCGCAGCTGCAACGCCGTTGCTTCCAGAAAATCTCTGCTGACATCCACCGGCAGATAACACTCCGCGCAGCCATTGGCGCGCATCTCGTCGAGAATGATGCGGGTCTTGCTGGCGCTGCCGGCGCCGAGCTCGACCAGCGAGCACGGGCGTGCAGCGCGGATGATCTCACCAATGCGCTGCTCCAGAAGCATGCGCTCGGCGCGCGTCAGGTAATACTCGGGGAGCTGAGTGATCTCCTCGAACAGCTCCGACCCGCGCTCGTCGTAGAAGTACTTCGACGACAGCTCCTTCGGTTGTTTTGTGAGCCCGAGACGGACATCCCGGACCATCTGCTGGCGCGACCTGCGCACCGTGTACGGCGGAGTGCTGCCGGCGACGTCAGGGTGATGGCCGCTTTTCATGCGTCGCGGGCGCAGCGGAACCCACTGAAGATCTGTCGACGGATCGGATAGTCCCAGTTGCGAAACGTGTTGCGGATGGCGCCGGGACGCGTGGCCCATGAACCCCCGCGTAGCACCTTGTAGTCGGTGCCGAAGAATTCCTCGGAGTATTCCTTGTACGGGAAGCTCTCGAATCCCGGATAGCCGCCGAAGTCACTCGACGTCCATTCCCACACGTCGCCGATCATTCCGCAGCAGCCGATTGGCGACATGTTTCGGTCGAAGGTGCCGATCGGAGCGGTGTCGAACGCCAGCTGGTCCATGTTTGCGCGGCCGGGCTCGGCTGAATCGCCCCACGGAAATGACGTCGCGGCACGAGCTGACGGATTCCAGCTCGCGGCGGCCTCCCACTCGTGCTCGGTCGGCAACCGTTTGCCGTCCCACTTCGCGAAAGCCTCGGCCTCGTAGTAGCAAACGTGGATCACAGGGCGCGCCGGGTCCACCTGTCGCACGGTGTCCATCGAGCGGGTGATCCACTCATCCCCGTCGCGGTCCCAGTACTTCGGCGCACACGCTCTTGATTCGGCGAGCCATCGGCGTCCGGCGTCCGACCAAAGCTCCTGTCGCTCGTACCCGTCGTCGGCGACGAACTCGATGTAGCGCGCGTTGCTGACGGGATCGCGATCGATCTCAAATGGCGCCAGTTCGACCTCGTGCCGTGGCCGCTCATTGTCGTACGCGCTCGCTCGATCGTCGGTGCCGATGGAGACGCGGCCGCCTTCGAACGGAGCCATCGTAACCGGTCGCGACTCCCGCGGGGCGAAGGTCGTTGCGCGCGGCGCGCGATACGCCTCGCCCTTCTTGAGCTGCAGTGTCTGGAGAATCGTCTCGTTGTGCTGATACTCGTGCTGCAGGACCATGCGGTAAACGTAGGCACCGGCGAGAAGAGGACTGCCGTTGTCGAAGCTGACTTTGTCGAGTCTGTCCAGGACCCGCAACCGGATCTCGTGCAATCGCTCGGTCATCTCTGCCAGTGTTGGTAACGCCAGTGACGCACGAGTGGCGCGCGGGTGCTCAAACGGGTTGTACAGTCCGGGCATCTCCGAGAACTCGATTGGGCCATCGAGGTTCCGGGTTAGCCACAGCTCCTCGAAGTGGGCGATGTGGCCGACGTCCCAGATTATCGGACTCATGAGTGGATCGTGCTGGCGATGCAGATCTTCGTCGGAGAGCTTCGAGACGAGCAGCAACGTGCGCTCGCGGGCCTCGGTGAGGAGGTCCGCGATCTCCTGCTTCGAGGCGGGAGCAGAGCCGGCGGCTGACGTTGTGAGGTGGGATGCGGTCATGGGCGGGTCCGACTGAGCAATGATACTGCCAGACCGTGAACTTGCCAGTCGCGGCGGCCTTAACGGCGAATCGGGGACCTGTTACACTACGTTCTTTTTCGGGAACCACGAATGCCAGAACGAAGGATCGCGCTCGTCACGGGCGGCAATCGCGGCATCGGACTCGAGGCCTGCCGGCAGCTCGCGCAGCTCGACATTCGCGTCATACTCGGCGCGCGCGATCCGGCGAAAGGACAGGCCGCAGCGGGGGAGCTCAGAACAGCGGGCCTCAACGTCGACGCGCGCCACCTCGACGTCGCCAGCGTACAAAGCATTCGCGAATGCATGAACTGGCTGCGTAACGAGGTCGGGCGTATCGACATTCTCGTCAACAACGCCGCCATCATGCCGGAGGATGCCGACGACGACCTCGAGGAGCTGGAGATCATTCGAGAGACCATGCAGACGAACGTGTATGGAGCATTGCTGCTGTCTCGGATGGCGATTCCGATCATGAAGAGCCGTCGGTACGGGCGAATCGTGAATCTTTCCAGCAGCATGGCCGTGTTGAGCGAGATGGGCGCGGGCTACATCGCGTACCGACTCTCCAAGACGGGAGTGAACGTAATAACCCGGGTTGTGGCCGCGGAAACCGAGGGCATGGGGATTCTGGTGAACTCCCTTGATCCCGGCTGGGTACAGACTTCGATGGGGGGATCGCGCGCACCACGGAGTCTGGCAGAGGGTGCCGATACGATAACGTGGCTCGCGACTCTTCCCGACAGCGGGCCGACAGGCTTGTTCTTCCGGGATCGAAAGCCGATTCCCTGGTAGAATTGCCATCGCCCGAAATGACCCGTAGGTTTTCGTTCCACGCGTAACATGGCCAATCCGAGCACAACCGCACTCAGTCCAGCGGCTCGTCACAGTCCGCTGATCGGCTTCTTCGAGCGAGTGCCAATCATAGCAGGCAGCGCCGTCGCGGCGCTGGGCGCAGTGTCTCTGGTCGCCTGGGGATTGAGACTCTCATTCGCGACCTCGGCCACCAGCGGTGATTATCCGGTGCTGCCGCTCACAGCGCTGTGCTTCATGCTCGCGGGCGCATCTCTCACGCTCGCCGCGATCCCGAATCGCACACCGGCGATCGAAGCGACTCAACAGACCCTGGCGGCGCTGGTCGCCACCATCGCGGGTCTCACGCTCTACGAATACCTGCGTGGCAGCGGGTCCGGGTTCGACACCCTTCTCTTCGGCGACAGACTCACCCAGGTGACGGTGTATCCGCCGGGCCGAATCGCGCTCAACAGCGCGGGAAGTCTGCTGCTCTTTTCGCTGGCGCTGCTTTCGATCTCGCACGATCAGCGGAAGAACGACCTGCGCTCGCAGATGTTCGCGACGCCGGGACTTTTCATCGCCCTCGTCGCCATCCTCGGCTACCTCTTCGGCGTCAAAGGGATGTACAGCCTGTCGCAATCTTCCGGCATGGCGCTGCCGACATCCGTTGGGCTGCTCATCCTCGGCGTCGGTGTTCTGGTAGCAGTCAGAGATCGCGGTGTTGCGGTGCTGCTGCTCGACGAAGGACCCGCGGGCGTGCTGACGAGGCGACTGCTGCCTGCCGCGCTGCTCGCGCCGATCCTGCTCGGCGTGATTCGCATTCTGGGAGAAAGCGCCGGCCTCTACGAGTCGGAGTTCGGCATCTCTCTGTTTGCGGTGATGTGCATTCTGATCTTCGTCGGCCTCGTGCTCTGGTCAGCGCGGGTGCTCCGCAACACCGACAAGGAGCGTGTCGATCTGCTGGCGATGGAACAGCAGGCGCGCGCCAACGCCGAGCGCGCGCGTAGTGAAGCGGAAGCCGCGCGCGCCGAAGCCGAGCGAGCCAACAACAGCAAGACGGACTTTCTGGCGGTGATGTCGCACGAGCTGCGCACTCCGCTCACCGCCATCATGGGCTACGAGGAGCTGCTCTCGGACGGCATCACCGGTCCCGTCACCGAGCTCCAGCGTCAGCAGCTCGGCCGCATCAACGCCAGCGCGAGGCATCTGCTTGGCCTCATCGACGAGATCCTCACCTTCGCGCGGGTCGATATCGGCCGTGAGCGCGTGCGCTGGGAGTTGATGTCGGTGAATCACACTCTTGGCGATGCGGCCGCGCTCGTCGAGCCAATGGCCGCGGCGAAGAGCGTCCATTTCTACGTCCACCTGCTCGAAGAAGATCAGGCGATCCAGACCGACGGTACGAAGCTGCGCCAGATGCTGGTGAATCTTCTGTCCAACGCCATAAAGTTCACCGACAAGGGCGAAGTGCGGGTCCAGTGCACGATCGAGAACAATCTGCTCGAAGTAAGAATTGCCGATACCGGCGTCGGCATCCCGGCCGACAACATGGAGAACATCTTCGAGCCCTTCTGGCAGGCCGAGCAGGTTGCGACGAGAAAAACCGGCGGTACCGGGCTCGGCTTGAGCGTTACACGCAAGCTCGCCCGACTACTTGGCGGTGACGTTACCGTCGCGAGTCGAGTGGGCGAGGGTACGACGTTTGTTCTCACGCTGCCGATGAAGGCGCCGGCCGGCGAGCCGATCCGCAGACGCGACACGCCGACCACTCCAACCGGTCCGTTGAAGGCGATTCACATCTAGCTCGCGCTTTTCCGCGCGAGCTGATTCATCAGCGACGGCAGCTCGTCGGAGAGCTCGTGCGCGAGAAAACCGAGCGGACCGATCCGTTTCGCGAGTCGGTTGCCCGCCGATCCGTGAAGGAATGTCGCCCATACTGCAGCCTGCTCCAGCGTCGCGCCGCGCGCCAACAGCCCGACCAGTGCGCCAGCGAGCACGTCGCCGGAGCCCGATGTCGCCAGGCCAACGTCGCCGCCGGTGTAGCGGAAAACCTTGCCGGAAGGAGTCGCGATGAAGGTCTCGGGCCCCTTCAGGGCGACGAGCGCGTTGAGATCTCTGGAAACTGTATTCGCGACACCAAGCGGATCGCCGGCGATGACTTCGTGTTTCTCGCCCGTCAGTCGCGCCATCTCCGAATGGTTTGGAGTGAGCACGACCTTGGCGCCCTCCGGGAAATGGTGCCGACTATCACGCAGCGCGATAAGCGCAAACGCGTCGATGACGAGCGGGCGATCGGAGACCTTGCCGAGGATCTCGTCCATGAATCCGCGGGTCGCGTTCTCGTTGAGCATTCCCGGGCCGATTAGAATTGCATCGGCGCCGTGCGCGCACTCCGCGGCCCGGCTGGCCGCGCGGCGGTCCAGGAATGCATCCCCTGATTCGCCGAGCGCGAAGACACGCGCTTCTGGAAGTGCGACGCCGAGGGCTGTGGCAGCGGCCCGTGGACCTGCGAGCTGGAGCTTGCCCGCTCCAACCCGTAGCGCCGCGATACCGGAAAGGAGCAAGGCGCCCGGAACCTCGGCCGCACCGCCGATGACGATCGCCACGCCGCGATCCTGCTTGTCCGCCGAGTCGCCCGGCTGCGGGAGTGGCCAGCGGCGCAACAACGCCGCGGTGACCGCAACCGGCCGCTCGTTAGCGCGCGCCAACTTTGGCGTCGGGCTCCGCGGTCACCGTCGTGCCCGCTTCCTCGAGCGGGGCGACGAAGTTGAACAACGTCAGTCGGAGATTTCCGCGCGGACCAAGCCCCTGGTCATGCTCGTACATCGTCACCGAGCAGTTCGCGATCTCGTTCTTCTTGTCGATCGACAGCAGATCCTCTTCGGTGAGGTGCTCGAGGATGTAGCGCATACAGAGCACGACGACCGTGTGACAGACGATCAACACTCGCTCCCCGCAGTACTCGCGCGACAACATCTCGGTCGCGCTGCGCAGCCGCAGAATCACGTCGCACCAGCTTTCTCCGCCCGGGGGCCGATGGTAGAACTTGCCCAGCAGACGCCGGAACTCGGCCTGGTCGGGGAATTGTTCGCGGATGCCGACGGGCGTGAGCCGGTCGAGAACTCCGAATTCCTTTTCGCGCAGCCGCTCGTCGACGATGAAGGAGTACGAGTCCTCACGCATGCCTGCTGTCTTGATTATCAGACCGGCGGTGTGCCGCGCGCGCAGGTAGGGCGACGTCAGCACGATGTTAGGCCGCCGCTCCGCGGGCATTGCCCCGAACCAACGACCCAACGCGACCGCCTGACGTTTTCCGAGCTCCGACAGCGGCACGTCGACGTCGCGAATGTCGATGTCGATCATCGATTCGCCCGCCTCGAGCGCCGCTTCGCGTGCGACGTTTCCCGCGGACTCCCCGTGACGCGCTATGTAAAGGAGATCGGGCCAGATCTGACCCGACTTGTCGTCCGAATTCACGCCTCGATCCAGGTCAAGGAGCGTACCAGTTCAGCCGTGTGCTCGTGGTGTAAACCTTGTACCTGAGGACGGCATGATATCAACTCCCGATCAACACGATCCCGACTGGCCGCGCTACCCAGAGACGATTCTGACTTTCTCGACCACACCTCGGGTGGAAATCGATTTGCGCGACGTGCTGTCGCAGGACGCGATCGCCAGTCTCGCCGCGGCCGGATTCGATTCACCATTTGCGGTACTGACCGCCTTCGATCCGCGCGGAAAGAATCTATCTCCAGCGGAGAACGAGCGGCGGAAGCGGGATCTGGACCAGAGACTACAGGCGGCGGGTTATAGATTCGCTCACGTCGACGCGTGCTCGCCGGACCGCAGCCACTGCGAGTGCAGCGCGGCGATCGTGATGCCACAGGACGAGGCCATCGAGCTCGCGAGGGAGCTGGAGCAGGTGGCGATCTTCTGGTTCGATGGCCAGCGCTTCTGGATCATCGGCGCGCTGTACGAGACGGACCCTTTGATGCTTCCCCGCAGCTCATAAAAAACGGCTGGCACCCATTTTCGAGCGCCAGCCGTTGATTCGTGCAGAATCGTCAGGTGATCGGTTTGTATCTGTAACCGTACGCACCGCCCTTCAGCGAAGTGATCTTGAAGGTGCCGACTGACTTCGGCGCGACCGGCCCGACCGACGTCGTCTCGGTTCCGATCACGTTGCCCGACTTGTCGAGAAGATCGAAGCTCAGGCTGTAGGTCTTCGCCGCACTGCTGCGGTTCTCGATGGTGCCGGCGACGATGGTTCCGTTCGGGCGGCGGCTGAATTCACTCACCGTCAGCTTGACCGGCGCATTCTCCGACTTGTTGTTGAAGTAGACCAGCGAGTCGGTATAGATCTTCTGCAGCTTCTTGTCCTTGGTGTGCTTGTAGAGTC
>CAMLDY010000074.1 GCA_946478895.1 uncultured Gemmatimonadota bacterium | reverse complement strand
TGCTACTGACGTCTCGCACCCGTTCCGTTGCCTTTAATCACCCGGAGCATTGTTGGGAGCATCATCTCCCCTGCCGATCCATCAGTCCGACGATCTCATCGTACATCCGATCCGCCTCCTCGCCTCCGCTGCGGATCGCGCTCGAGGCGCAGTGCTTTAGATGGTTGCGCATCAGCTCCCGGCTGACCCCGCGCAGCGCTTCCTGAACCGACGAGATCTGGGTGAGGATGTCGGCGCAGTAGCGATCTTCATCGACCATCTTCTGGAGCCCGCGAACCTGCCCTTCGATTCGGCGGAGGCGGTTCAGATTTCTGGATTTCGCGTCGGGATCGACGGCGACCGCGGTGCGTTCGCTCGCCGCGGCATCGCGAACGGCGCAGCCACATTCGACGGCGGACGAGGCTTTTTTCGTCTTCGAGCTGCCCGGCATCTTCGATCCTCGAATCAAAGCCTGACGGTGCGGAGCCGCAGGCTGTTGGTGACCACGCTCACCGAGCTCAACGCCATCGCCGCGCTGGCGATGATCGGGCTCAGCATCCAGCCAGTGACCGGATAGAGGACACCGGCGGCGATCGGAATACCAATCACGTTGTAAACGAACGCCCAGAACAGATTCTGTTTCATCGTCTGCATGGTGCGCCGGGAGAGCGAGATCGCCGTCGGCACCGCGCGCAGATCGCTGCGCATCAGCGCAATGTCGCTCGCTTCGATCGCGACGTCGGTTCCCCTGGGCATCGAGATTCCGATGTCGGCCTGTGCAAGCGCCGGCGCGTCGTTGATGCCGTCGCCCACCATTGCCACGACTTTGCCGCGCTCCTGAAGCGATCTTATCTCGGCCAGCTTGTCCGCGGGCAGAACTTCGGCGACGACATTGTCGATTCCAGCCGCTCGCGCGATCGACTGAGCCGTCGCACGCCGATCTCCGGTAACGAGGACGACGTCGATCCCGAGCGCGCCCAGCTCGCTCACCGCGTGACGCGAGGTGGGCCTGATCGAATCAGTTAGCACGATGATTCCCCGCACCGCACCGTCGATGGCGACGTAGATGTCGGTTGTGCCGCTCTCTGTCGCGTCGGCGATCGCCGGCACCTCGATGCCTTGCTGGCTCATCATGGAAGCATTGCCGACCGCGACGCTCCGCTTGCCGACGACTCCTGTGACTCCAGTGCCGGTGTGCGATTTGAACTCGGCGACGTCCGCCGGTTTCACACCGCGATCCACGGCGTGACGGACGATTGCGCCGGCCAGCGGGTGCTCGGAGTGCCGCTCGAGCGCAGAAGCAACCGCGAGCAGCTCCGACTCGGTGACATCGCCTGTCGCGACAACGCGGACTACGGAAGGCGCACCTTCCGTCACGGTCCCCGTCTTGTCGAGCACAACGGTGTCCACATCACCGGCTCGCTGCAGGATCTCGCCGCCCTTGATCAACAGCCCAAGTTCCGCGCCGCGTCCAGTCGCAACCATTACAGCGGTGGGAACTGCCAGGCCCATCGCGCATGGACAGGCGATGATCAGCACGGACACCGCTGCGGCGATCGCCCTCGGCAACGCCGCTGCATCGGCCAGGAAATACCATGCGACGAACGTCGTCACCGAAATTCCCACGACGACCGGAACGAATACCGCGCTCACCCTGTCCGCGAGTCGCTGGATCGGGGCGCGCGAGCTCTGCGCGTCGCGCATCAACCTGACAATGCGCGCCAGCACGCTGTCCTCGCCGACGCTGGTCGCGCGATATCGGAACGCCCCGGTGGTGTTCACCGTACCGCCAACCACGCGCTCGCCCACCGACTTCGCCACCGGCATCGGCTCGCCGGTGAGCATCGATTCGTCGATTTCACTGGAGCCGTCGACGATCTCGCCATCGACCGGAATTCGCTCACCAGGGCGCACGACGACGATCTCGCCCGGCCGGACGTCGGCGAGTGGAATGTCGATCCACTCGCCTCCACGCTCGATGCGCGCGACGGGCGGAAGAAGAGTGACGAGCTTTCTGAGAGCGTCGGTGGTGCGTCGTTTGGCGCGGGCTTCGATGGCGCGACCCGCCAGCACGAGGCCGATTATGAACACCACCGCTTCGTAATACACGTCGGGCGGGATGCCGTTGCGCGCGAATGCGTCGGGGACGAGCGTCGCGACGACCGAATAGACGTACGCCGCGCCGGTGCCGAGGGTGACGAGGGTATTCATGTCAGCCGATCCGTGCCGCGCAGCCTTGTACGCGCGCCGGTAGATGTCGCTCCCTGCCCAAACGAGGACGACCGTGGTCAGTCCGAGCAGCGAGTAATTGGTGAGCGCGATGTGCGCCGCCGACATCGACAGCGCCATCATCACCACTCCGGCCAGAACGCTCACCGCTGCCTTGATCGCGAGAGACCGCGCCTGCTCGATCTCTGCGCGTTCGTTCTGCTCGGGAGCAAGGGTCCTCGGCTGCGCGACGGGAAGCTCGGCGTCGTACCCGGTGGCGCGGACGGCTTCGACGAGGCGCTCAGCAGTCACGGCGTCAGGGTCGAAGCGGACCGCTGCGCTACCGGTCAGAAGATTTACCGTCGCGTCCACCACCCCAGGCTGGGTCGTGAGGGCGCGCTGGACGCGTGCCTGGCAGGCAGCGCAGGTCATGCCGGTGACAGGGAATGCCACGGTTGCTTCGTTCTTGTCTCTTGTTTCAACTGAAGTAGCCACGTGCGTCCTCCCGCGGCTAAATCAATATACCCCCCTCCCCTATGTCAATGGCTACTGGATTACGCGGTCGAAGCGCAATGGATTCGGCACGTCGAAGCTGAAGTGCCACCATTCCTGGTCGTAGTTCACGAATCCTTCGGCCTCCATCGCCGTCTTGAGCTTCTGCCGATTGAGCGCTGCCTCACCGGATGCGTTGGCGGTGTGGGCGGCGGCGGAGAAGGTGTCGAACGGTGTCCCCATCTCCAGCTCGCGCCCCGTCGTCAGGTCCACAAGAGTGCAGTCGATGGCGAGGCCGAGGTTATGGCGCGAGCGGCTCGCAATGTAGCCGTCGGTGAGGAGATCGGGTCGGTTGACTCGTTTCGTCCAGTCGACCATTGCCAGCGTCGCGCGCACCGGACGGTACGCATCAAAAACCTTGATGCCGAGTCCACGCGGCTTGAGGTCGCGCTCGACCAGCGCGAGAGCGGCGGCAGCCTCGCGTCTCAAGAACGCCTTGTTCGCCAGATAGCCGGGCAACGGCGCGCCGGTAAAGTTGTTCGACGTCGCATACCTCATCTCGACGAATATTTCGGGATCGAGCGTGCGCACGTCGGCGAGAAGGGTGTCGGCAACCGCGTCGGGCGCGACGGCCGTCTCTTCGGTGTTGACCGGCGGGGCGGTGCGCACGGGCGGAGTGGCTGTCGTCGCGCATCCCGCAACGGCGACCAGCACCGCAACAGCGGAAATCCTTTTGTTGGTTCGCATGCCCAAGGATAGCGCGGCGGCGACAGCGAGACGAGCCATTCCTGTCACATCCCGATTGGCGCATATTGGCGCATGCCAAGCACCGACGCGATCAGTCCTTCGTCCATCTCGCAGGCCGCACCCCGCGGCCATCGTGCAGCGGTATTCGCAAGCTTCCTCGGCTGGACTCTCGACGCTTTCGATTTCTTTCTCGTCGTCTTCGCGCTGACGGCGATCGCCCGGGAATTCGGCAAAACCGACGCGCAGCTTGCGCTCACTCTCACGATCACGCTCGCCTTCCGCCCGGTCGGCGCGTTCATTTTCGGCCTGATGGCCGATCGGTACGGCCGCAAGCTGCCGCTGATGATCGATCTCGTCTTCTTCTCGATCGTCGAAGTGCTCTCCGGCCTCGCGCCGTCCTACACCGTGTTTCTCATCCTGCGTGCGCTGTTCGGCATCGGGATGGGCGGTGAGTGGGGAGTGGGCGCTTCGCTGGCGATGGAAAAAGCGCCCAAGGGACGCCGCGGCGTGTTGTCGGGTTTGCTGCAGCAGGGTTATGCGACGGGATATCTGCTTGCCGCGGTCTGCTACTTCTTCGTTTTCCCGCGCTGGGGGTGGCGGCCGATGTTCTTCATCGGCGGTCTTCCGGCGCTGCTCGCGCTGTTCGTGCGTTATCGTGTCGAGGAGTCCGAGGTCTGGAAGCGCACGCGTCACAAGGACTGGAGCAGCCTCGGACGCGGGATTGCCTCGCACTGGAAGCTCTTTCTCTATCTGACGCTGCTGATGGCGGGGATGAACTTCGTCTCGCACGGCACCCAGGACATGTACCCGACGTTCCTGCAGCGGGACTGGGGGTTCTCACCACAAAAACGCGCCGCCTTGACGGCGTTCTCGATGGTCGGCGCGATCGTCGGCGGAATCGCGTTCGGCTATCTGTCCGATCGCATCGGACGGCGCCGGTCGATTGCTCTCGCACTGGTGTTGGCAATTCTGGTCATTCCGGTTTGGGCGTTCTCGCCTTCGCTCGCGGGCCTCGTGATCGGTGCGTTCGCGATGCAGTTCATGGTGCAGGGTGCCTGGGGTGTCATCCCCGCGCACATCACCGAGCTTTCACCCGATTCGGTGCGCGGCTTCCTCCCCGGGTTCGCGTATCAGTGCGGCGTCCTGATCGCGAGCTCGGTCGCGTACCTCGAGGCGGTTCTCGCGACGCGCATGACCTACGCCCAGTCGATGGCCATCGTGGCTGTGACAGTTTTCTCGTGCGCGGCAATCATCGCCTGGCTCGGACGCGAGCACCACGCGGTGGAGTTCGGGCGAATCGACAGCGACGAGCGAAGCAGAATCGCCGCCTCAGGCTGATTCGATTTTCGCCGCCTGACTCGCGAGACCGTCGAGCAGAGCTTGCACGTGCTTGGCGCCGGTGCGCGGGTTCATCATCGTGACGCGCAGCACCGGACGTCCATTGAGGGTGGTCGCGGTGATCCAGCCGCTGCCTGCCCTGTTATACAGCGGGCGGAGCGCCCGATTCAGCGCGTCGACGCGCTCGACCTGGGTCGCCAGCGCGCCGGATTTCCCGAGGTATCTGAAGCAGAGGATGTTGGATTCGGGCTCGTGCAGATTCTCGAAATCGTCTCGCTCTTCGATCGCCTCGTAGAGAAGCCGTGCCGTATGACACAGATGGTCGTACAGCCTGCCGAGCCCGTCGGAGCCGTATCGCTGAATGACGAACCAGAGCTTGAGCACGTCGGCGCGGCGCGAGCACTGGAAGCTGCGAATGCCCTGATCGAGAATGCGGGTCGACTTGCCTCCATGGAAGAGATATGGCGCCTGTTGGGCGAACGCCCTCTCCAGCTCCCGCTCGTCGCGCGTCAGGACCATCCCTGCCGCAAGCGGGAGCAGCATCATCTTGTGCGGGTCCCATGCGAGCGAGCGCGCATGCCGTAGTCCGGCGAGCGCGGCCGGAGGATTCGCCGAGAGCACCGCGCTCGCGCCATGGGCACCGTCGACGTGCAGCCACAAACCGCGCTCGGCACAGATCTCTCCGACGGTCACCAGATCGTCGAATGAACCGGTCGCAGTCGTGCCAGCCGTTGCCACCACCGCCATCACTCTCTTGCCCTCGTCGCGCAGCCGATCGAGCGCGCCAATCAACAGATCGATGTCGATCCGATAGTTGCGCGAAGCGATAGAGATCCCGCGACGCATGCCAATCCCAAGCTGGCCGATCGCCCTCGTGACAGCGTAGTGGGCGTGCTCACCGTATACCACGACCGGTGGGTCGCCACCGACGCCTTCTTCCCACGCATCGGGAATGGCGGCATTACGCGCGGCCAGCAGCGCGGTGAAATTTGCCTCGGTTCCGCCTGAAGTCATGGCGCCACCAGCGCCGTCGCCAAAGCCGGCGAGCGCGGCCAGCCAGCCGACGATGCGATGCTCGATCATCGTCGCGGTCGGTGACATCTCCCACACCGCGAGCGATTGGTTGAGCGCGCCGATCACACTCTCCATCCAGATGCCAACCGGGAGCGGCGCCGATGTCTGATGACCCATGTACATCGGGTGGTAATACTTGTTGGCGTCGGCGATGATGTCGCGCTCCAGCTGCGCAAGAATTTCCGCTACGGGCCTGCCTCTTCGCGGAAACGTTTCGTCGAAGCGCCGCGCCAGCTCCTCGGGCTGTCGCGGCGTGGATACCTGTCCTTCGCCGGAGCGCGTCGATTCGAAGTATCTGGCGGTGACCGCGGCGAACTGTTCGCCGATGTCGAGTGCAGTGTCCGCCTCCAGCTCGGCGAGAATGTCATCGATCATTCCGCAAATCTAGCAGATCGACTTCGGTTGCCGGACAGCTACGGCTGCCTCGAATACCGTGCTGTAAGACCGTCCGCTACCAGAGTGAGAGTCGAGCCCGAGATCGTCGCATCGATCTCGAAGCCGTCGCTATCGGTGAAGGTCACCGATGATCCATGAACGGAATAGTGTCCCGTCTCGGATTCCGATGAAGGAGTTACGACCCCGTCCTCCGTTTCTCTGAACGACGCGGTCGCGCTGTAGCTGTCGTCGACATTCAGAGTGTAGGTGCCGGACAGAACTTCGAGCCTGTAGCCGGCATCCTCGATAATCACAACCGGCGGTGACTTGCCGTTTACCGTCTGCAGGCTGTAGGTGCCGGCCAGGCTCCCCGGGCCGACTGAGTCACCCGCGCCGCCAGCGCATGCAGTTAAGGCCAGCGTCGTAACTGCCAGGACCGCCAGGGTTCTTCGCATTTTTCCTCCTCGCTCGGTGTCGGTGAGGCGCAGTCGCCTCACGCGCCAAGGATCGCGAAGCTGGAAAAGGCCCTCTATACGTACGCTGACGTATCAGCGACGCCAAATACGCGCAGTCGTAATCAGCTGTCGAGGAGGCCGTTCTGGCGGACGAAGTCGGCGAGCTCGCCGCGCGACCCGACACTCAGCTTGAGGAAGATGTTCGACAGGTGGGTGCTGACCGTGCGCGCCGAGATCTGCAGCGCGCCGCCGATCTCCTTGTTCGATTTTCTGCTCGCGACCATCCGCGCGATCTCGATCTCGCGACCAGTCAGACCCGCGGCGCCGGGCGTAATGGACTTGGGCGGCGGCCGCACACCGCGCTCGCGCATCTCTTCGCGGGTGCCGGTCAGCTCCGCCGTCGCGCCCAGCTTGGCGAGCACGTCGTGAGCTTTCCGCAGCTCCCGCATCCCCTCTTCGCGCTCCCCTACTTCCATCAGCGCGCCGGCGAGTCTGCGCCTGATTTTCGCTGCCTGCGGCGGAAACGGTATCGCTTCCAGTTGTTCGACCGACGAACGCAGCAGCGGTATGGCGCGGCGCGGCTCGCCGTCTCGAAACCAGGTCAACAAACCCTCGCATGCGTCCGCATAGGCAAGTCCAAGCCGGTGCTTGAGGCGGCCCGCGTCCTTCCGCATTCGTGCAAGGTGCATCGCGGCCCGGTCGAAGTCGCGCGCGGTCAGCGCCGCTTCGCCTACCATCGGCAGCAGCCATTGGAGCGACCACACCACGTATCCTGTTCGGTCGGCGATTGCGAGCCCCGCCTCTCCGATCCGCACCGCCTCCCGCGGATTGCCCATCTCCAGGTGATACGATGCGAGGCCGAGGTGGGCGGGCACGATCGACGGCACATCGAGCGCGCGATCGCCCGCGCCCTCCAGTGAGCCGGCTTTCTCACCACCCGCGAGCTTCCACGCCAGGTCGAAATATTCTTTCGCGCGCTCGGTCGACCCTCGCCACAGGTAGATCAGCCCCGACCACACGTACAGTCGCGGCAGCAGCATTTTCTGATTGAGCGATTTGGCCAGCGTGATGGTGCGCTCGGCCGTCTCCTGCGCGGCGTCCCAGTTGCCGACGCTTGAGAAGTACTGCACCGACAACTCCGCGGACCACAGCGGGAGCAACGGCGAGCGCATCTGGTCGGCGAGCTGCTCGCTGGCGGTAATGTGAGTCACCACCGCGTCTGCGTCGCCCGACACCCCGCCGAGCAGCGCCATTCCCCAGTGCGCCGTCCATTCCAGCATGCGTTGGCCCGACGCCGCGGCATGGGCGAGGGCTTTGGTGCCGTGGTCGCGCGCGAGCTCGAGAGGACCGGTCCAGGCGTAGAGCAGCAGCAACGCGCGGTGCGCGCGGGACAGGAGCGCATCGTTATTCAGCCGGCTGGCAGCGGCCGCCTCCAGCGCGGCTTCGACCTCCGCCTGCGCTTCTCTGAGCCTGCCGAGGTCCTGAAGGACGATGCCTTTTGCGAGGCGCAAGCGCACGACTGTCGTCGGGTCCGCATGCTCTGCCTCGCGCAGGCCTGCCTCGTAGCGCGCCAGAGCGTCGGTGTATTTGCCGCTCCAGTAGAACGCGAGTCCCATGCGATGCTCGATGTCAGCGAGCGCATGACTGTCTCCCCGCTGGGCGGCCTCAGCGCGGGCGCGCTCCCAGAGCGCCATTGCACCGTCATATTCCCCGAGACGCTGCCTCGTGCGCGCGAGGGTGGTGATGATGTCTTCGCGCGGCGCGTCGGTAATCGTCGGGTCACGGTCGAGATGCTCGAGCGCCGCCGCCAGATAGTCCGCCGCCTCGCGGTTGGCGTACTTCTCGAGCGCGGCACGGCCGGCGGCGTGGAGATAGCGTACGGCTTTTCTCGCCAGCGCCTGGGAATGAGCGCGCGCGAAATGCAGGGCGAGCTCGTCGGCGTGCGCCGGCGCCGTGTCACCGTAGAGACTCTCCAGCGCCTCGGCAATGGTTGCGTGCAGCAGTCTCGCCCGCGCCTGCCCCAGCTCCGAGTAGATGACCTGCTGCAGCAACGGGTGGGTGAAATCGTAATAGATGGCGTCCACATTCCCGGTCTCGACGAGAACGCGCTGCCCCAGCAGCTCGTCGATGGCGGCGACGATGTCTTTCTCCGACAGATCGGACACCTTCGCCAGGGTGTCGTACGGCGCGCGGGTTCCGATGACGGCGGCGAGATTGGCGAGTGTGCGCGCGTTCACCGACAGGCGGTCGATGCGGGCCTTGATCACGTCGCGAATGGTCGATGGCAGCCGCAGGGTCTCCATCTCCCAGCCCGTCCATCGTCCATCCTTGCGCGATAGCGCGCCGGAATCCACCAGCGACTTCAGGGTCTCCTCGACGAAGAACGGGTTGCCGCGCGTCCATTCGTAGAGCATCGCCGAGAAGTGTCGCGTCGCGTTGCGGTCAGCGCCGAACATCTGATGGACGAGATCATCGACATCGCCCTCCTTCAGCGGCGCCAGGCGATGCGAAGTGAGAAGGCCGAGTCGCTGCAGCGATTGCTCGGTTGTGCGCAGCACCGGATTGGAGTCGCGCTCGGTCTCGTTGTAGGTCCCGAGCAACATCACCTTCTGTGAGCCGATCTGGCGGGCGATGAAGTGCAGCAGCTCCAGCGACGACGCGTCGGCCCACTGCAGATTCTCGAGGACGATGAACAGCGGCTGTTTCGCCGACAGGCGACCCAGGAACTGGGTGAAGTTCCAGAGCAGGCGCGCCTTTATCTCCGACGGATCTCCGCCCGCTGAGCCGCGCTCGCGATCGCTCGGTCTGCCGAGATTGGGGAACAGGTATCCGAAATCGGCGGACGCGCCGCGGGTGAGGACCGAGAGCGCCGCCGGATCCATGTTCTGAACAACCGGGAGAAGCGCGTCCGAGAACAACGCGTATGGGACGCCGGTCTCAACAGGATAGGCGCGGCCGGTCGCCACGTTCCAGCCGCGCTTCGCGGCCCGTTCCGCCACGGCGGTGGCGAGGCGTGTCTTGCCGATACCGCCCTCGCCGACGATGAAAACCGTGCGTCCGGATCCTTTTGCCGCCTCGTCGATTGTCTGAGAGAGAAGCGCCAGCTCGGCGCTCCGACCGACCAGCGGTGCCTCATCAGGCCTTGGCATGAGCGCCTAATGTACGAGCGCTATTTTTTTCGAGCCAGTACCAGGCGCTGGAAACGCCGTCGGACTCCATGAACCCGGGATTCCCCTGTTGGCAAATCGTCGTCGTCGCACAAGGGTGGTGCATTCGTTGCGCTTTGAAAGCGCATGGCAGCGAACGATCTGCGCGCCGCCGCGCACGTGTTGAGGGATGTCGAAGCAGACTACCGTCCGCTTCTCGACAGAGTTGGGGACGCCCAATTCGTCCTGCTCGGCGAAGGTTCCCACGGCACCCATGACTTCTACCACGCGCGCGCTGAAATCACCAAGCGCCTCATCATCGAGAAGGGCTTTACTGCCGTCGCGGTGGAGGCGGATTGGCCCGACGCCTATCGAGTCAACCGATACGTACGTGGCGAGGGCGACGACCGCGATGCTAACGCCGCGCTTGCGGGATTCCAGCGATTTCCAACCTGGATGTGGCGGAACACCGTCGTCCTCGATTTCGTCGAGTGGCTGCGCGAAGAAAACTCGTCACGCAACGAGCGTGGCAAGACCGGCTTCTTCGGGCTCGATCTCTACAGCCTTTTCAGCTCCATGCGCACCGTCGTCGACTACCTGGAAAAGGTCGATCCCGACGCGGCACGACGCGCGCGCTATCGCTACTCCTGCTTCGAGCACTTTGGGGAGGACAGTCAGGCGTACGGCTACGCGGCGAGCTTCGATCTCACCCGCTCCTGCGAGGATGAAGCGGTCAACCAGCTCGTCGATCTCGAGCGCCGGGCGATCGAGTATCTGAGCCGCAGCGGCGGCGACGATTTCTTCGACGCCGAGCAGAACGCGCGTCTCGTGAAAAACGCCGAGGAGTATTACAGGTCGATGTTCAGAGGCCGCCAGTCGTCATGGAATCTTCGTGACACCCACATGGTCGAAACGGTGGACGCCCTCGTCGCGCACTACGAGCGGCATGGCCGCACCCCGAAAATCGTCATCTGGGCCCACAACTCCCATCTCGGCGATGCGCGCGCCACCGAGATGGGAAATCGCGGCGAGCTGAATGTCGGGCAGCTCATTCGTCAGAAGTACGACGACAGGGCGGTGCTGGTCGGATTCACCACCTACACCGGCACCGTAACCGCCGCGCACGACTGGGACGACCCAGGCGAGCAGCGGCGCGTCCGACCCGCGCTTCCCAACAGTTACGAGCTCGGCTTTCACGAAGCCGGCATGCCGTGCTTCTTCCTCGACCTTCGCGGCGCCGCCGCGAACACGCGGCTGATGAAATCGCCACATCTCGAGCGCGCGATCGGCGTCGTGTACCGCCCGGAAACCGAGCGCCTCAGTCATTACTTCCTCGCCGACATGCGCCGTCAGTTCGACGCTGTCTTTCATTTCGACGAGACACGCGCTCTCGAGCCGCTCGAAAAGCCCGAGCGCTGGCACGAGATCGAGCCGCCGGAAACCTTCCCCTCGGGGATCTGAGGCTACCCTTCCTCCGATGGCTTCGGCCTCGACGACAGGTCGAGCATTTTGGCTTCGCCCAGATAATCGACGGTCGTCAGATCGCCGATCTGGCGCAGTCGCTGAACGATGCCCGCGATGCTCGCCGATGCCGCGACAATCTCGCGCGAGATTTCCGGGAGCTCGGCGGGGTTCACATCCTTGTCGAGGAGCTCCGCGTTGAGCATGAGCACGGTCAGCGCGTTGTTCATCTCGTGCGCGACCGCAATCGTTGTCTCTACGATTCCCGCCAGACGTGCGCCTTCGGCCCGCTCTTCCTCCATCGCGCGCCGGAGGGTGATGTCCTCCATCTGGCCGATGCAGTACATCGGCTTTCCCATCTGATCGTGCACCGCCGAGACGCCAAGCGAGACCCACACGACCCGGCCATCCTTGCGCACGTAGCGCTTGATGCGGTGGTAGCTGCCGATCTCGCCCGAGATCAGCCGCTGCAGCTGCTCGAGGTCGATTCCCACATCATCGGGATGCGTCATGTCGGCGAACCTTCGTCCGCGCAGCTCCTCCTCCGAGTAGCCAAGCATCTCACAGAGCGCGTGATTGGCCCTCAACCAGCGGCCCTCGAAATCCACGAACGCCATGCCGTGCGGCGACTGGCGGAACGCGTTGGCGAACCTTTCCTCGCTCTCGCGCAGTGCGCGCTCGATGTCGTTTCGCCTCGACATGTCGCGAATCAGCCCCAGGAAGGCGCGCTGACCCGCGAACACGATCGGCATCGAGACGATCTCGGCCGGAATCACGGTGCCGTCCTTGGACACGAAGCTGACGTCGACCGGATCGCCGATTTTTTCGCCCCGCGCGAGCTCGAGCAGCCTGCGCTCTACCGTCCGCATCGATTCGGGCGCGACGAATTCGAGTATCCGCTCGCCGACGAGGCGCTCTGGAGTAGAACCGAGCCGCCTGGCAGCAAATGGATTCAGGTAGAGAAACTTCTCGAAGGTGTAGACAATGACGGCCTCGGGCGCGGCCTCGATCATCGCGCGAAAGTCGGCGGACGTCGGTTCAATCGCCATTGGGAGCGAATATACTGCTAGTGTCGAGGGGTCCTGGTTATTTTGG
>CAMLDY010000073.1 GCA_946478895.1 uncultured Gemmatimonadota bacterium | reverse complement strand
ATGCCAAGATCGGGTTGAACCCGCTGGTTGGTGACAGCGTACAGGCGGGCGACACTCGGGCATCGAAGATCGTCGCACGGGCTCCGCTCAGTGCGATCTACAACAACACCACGATCGGAACGAGCATCACCTACGTCGGTGCTGTGGCGAGTACCGCAAATCAGGCGTTGCCGCTCGCGATCCTTCGCGACGAAGAGCTCGTTCTCCTTCGTGCGCAGGCTTACATCGAGGCTGGTCAGCTCGCCAACGCTCTGCTCGACATCAACGACGTTCGCACGAACTACGGTCTCGCTCCGCTGGCGCCGTTCGCCGACAAGCAGAGCGCGATCGACGCGGTCCTCTACGAGAAGCGCTACTCGCTGCTCTTCGAGGGCTGGGCGCGCGTAGACGATCTGCGCGAGTACGGCCGCCTGAACGCGACCTACCTCCGCAAGGAGCTGCCGACAGATCCGTTCAATGCCGCACTGCCGATCACCCGCGCCGAGCTCGATGCGCGCGGCGTGTCGACCAATCCTGCCTGCACGGCGTAAGGAGCAGGCGGTAGAGGTGTCTGGGAGCCGGCTCGGAAGAATTCTTCCGAGCCGGTTTCTTTTTCCTGTACCGGGCTCAGATTATGCTGGACCGCTGCAGTGGCTGGTAACTATTTGCAGAGCGATCAGGGAGGTACCATGGTTGGCGCGCGTTTCCTTCTCGCACTCCTGCCCGCAGTTGCATTTGCCTGCGCGCCACCCCGCCTTGGTCCCGGCGAGGTCTCCAATTCGCAAGTGATAACCGAAGACGAGATCGTTGCATCGAGAGCGTCAAACGCGTACGAGGTAATCCACAAGCTGCGCGCAAATTTCCTCACCAATCGCGGCGAGACGAGCTTCAACAAGAGCCAGTCGAATCCGTATCCGACGGTTTACGTCGACGACCAGGAGTTTGGGCCGATCAGCACGTTGTCCAGTATCCCCGCCGCCCAGATCTCGATGATCCGGCTCTACCGGGTTTCAGAAGCGAATGCGAAGTACGGCACCCGCAATCTGGGTGGAGTGATCGCGATCACTACCAGGCAGTAGGCTGGAGGCAGCATGCGCAGCGCTCGTGTCATGATCACTGCACTTTCGGCCGGCGTGCTGGCGTGCGCGCCGCCACGAGTTGGCCCCGACGAGAGCTTCCGATCACAGCTCATCACGCAGGAAGAGATCGAAGCATCGCGTGCTCCGACAGCGTACGAGGTGATCCAGAAACTCCGTGCGAATTTCCTCAGCTATCGCGGTGAGACTGGCCTCGGCAAGTCGACGTCACGGGCGTACCCCACGGTGTATGTCGATGGTCAGGAATTCGGGCCCATGAGCACGCTCCGCAATATTCCCGCGTCTCAGGTGGCCACGATTCGCCTGTACCGCTCGTGGGAAGCCACCACGAAATTCGGCACCGGCAACATGGCTGGCGTGATCGCGATTACAACCCGCCAGTAGTAACCTCGCAGATGGTGCGCCGAGCCCGGACATCCGTCCGGGCTCTTTTCTTATTGCGGTCAGCAAAATCCCGTCATACGTTTTTTTCCTCCCGCCATACACAGCGGCTACGATGCCGCGTCTCTCACTCGACGAGGAGTTTGAGCATGGATGGACATTCGTGTTACTCCGCCATCGCACGGAACAGTGCGACTCGCAAACCAAAAGTATTTCTGAAAGGCGCGATCGGCCTGGTTCTTCTGCTGACGGCCGTGTTTGCGTTACCGAGCGCTGCCGCCGCGCAAGCTGGAACGATTTCGGGAGTTGTGCTTGACCGAAATCAGATTCCGCTGGAGAACGCGCAGGTAACAGTGCAGGGCACCCGACTCGGCAGCCAAACCGACGCGAACGGGCGTTTTCGGATCGCCGGCGTATCGGGCACGACGGCGACTCTTGAGATTCGCCGGCTTGGCTACAAGCTCGCTACGGTGACGGCGTCAGTCGGAGCCGAAACGCGCGTGAGCATGGAGCCCGCGAGCATCAACCTCGATGCGGTGGTGGTGACCGGTCAGCCGGGGACTACTGCCAGGCGCACTCTGGGCGTCGACATCGCGCAGATCGACGCGTCGAGCGTGACCGCGAAGGCGCCGATCAACAATTTCCAGAATCTGATCAACGGCCGCGCGCCGGGTGTCACGATTCTGCAGAACTCCGGCGTGATCGGCTCGGGAGCGACAGTAAGAATTCGTGGAGTGTCGAGTCTCGCGCTGTCGAATACGCCGTTGATTTACGTCGACGGCGTCAGGGTCGATAACGCGCAGGGAACCGGGCCGAACAACCAGTCGTTCGGAGCCAGCACGACGACGCGCTGGAACGACTTCAATCCGGATGACATAGAGAGCATTGAGATCGTGAAAGGCGCGGCAGCCGCGACCCTCTACGGGACCGAAGCCGCGAACGGCGTCATCCAGATCATTACGAAAAAGGGCGCCCAGGGAAAACCGGCGTGGGATCTCACCGTCCGGGGCGGCACCAATGAATTCGCCAACCAGGATAGCCGGATCTGGACGAACTACGGGCCGGACCCGGTGACCGGCGAAATCGTCGCTCTCAACATCGCGAAGCGGGAAGCGGACGCGGGTCATCCGATCTTCGAGACGGGGACGATGCAGTCCTACGACCTCGGCGTCGGCGGCGGGTCGCCGACATTCCGATATCGTGTGAGCGGCAACTACAAGAAAGACGGCGGAGTGATGCCGACGAACCTGCTGAAGAATTACGGTGGCAGGGCCAACCTCACGCTGAATCCAACCGACCGGATCCAGGTCGAAAGCAGCCTCGCCTACCTCACGGGTCGCATCAATCTTCCCGCTGAAGCCGGATATGGTGGCACTCCGTGGACGACGTACTACGCGACGCCGACCAACCTTTACGACGACACCGGCGCGCCGCTGCCCAACAACGGCTTCTACAGCGCGCTTCCCGAGGCGTACTATAAGCAGTACCAGATGTACCAGGACATCAATCGCTTCACGGGCAGCGTCAACATCACTCACAGTCCGGTGACGTGGTTCAGCCACCACCTCACGCTCGGAACCGACCAGGGCCTCGAGTACAACGAAGAGCTCTCGGCTGTGCACCATGACCCCAACTTTTCCTACTTCTTCGGTTTCGACGCCGATTCCGGGTACAAGTCCGTTTTCACCCGGCAGAATACGTTCTCGAGCCTCACCTACGGCGGAACGCTGAAGAGTGCGCTCAGTGCTTTGACTGCTTCGACCTCCTACGGCGTCGACTTCTTCCGGCGCAACACGAAATACGTGAGCGCCTACGGCGAGGATTTCCCGGGGCCCGGTCTGACGGCGCTTTCATCCACGACATCGGCGCGGACGGGATCGGAGACGTCGGTGGAGAACAACACCGTCGGCGTGTATGGCCAGGAGCAGCTCGGATTCCGCGACAGAATGTTTCTCACCGGCGGCATCAGGGCCGACAACAACAGCTCCTTCGGATCGAACTTCAAGCGAGTCTATTATCCGAAGGTCAGCGCCTCGTGGGTGATAAGCGAGGAGCCATTCTTCCGTCTGCCTTACCTCAACACGCTCAAGCTGCGCTCGGCTTACGGACAGACGGGTCAGGCACCGCTGCCGTACTCGGCGGTTCCGTACTTCACGTCCGCTACCGGCCCCAACGGCTCCGCGGCGGTCACCCCGGCCTCACGCGGTAACCCCGACCTCGGACCGGAGCGCGGTTACGAGACGGAGCTGGGCTTTGACGCCGGCTTTCTGAACGATCGAGCCGGAATCGAGTTCACCCATTTCACGGGTGGGACCAAGAATGCGATCCTCGAACAGCCGGTTGCTCCGTCCAGCGGTTATCCGGGGACGCAGTTGGTGAACGCGGGAAAGATCTCGAAGCACGGAAACGAGATCATGCTGCGAGCCACACCCATCGCGAGCCCGCGCACGAGCTGGGATCTCACCTTCAGCACCAGCACCAACCACACGAACGTCGATAACCTCGGCGGCGCGACCTTCATCAGCCCTTCGGCGAACATCAGGCACACGGTCGGGTATCCGGTCGGCGCGTGGTGGGGCAAGAAGGTCGTTGATGCGACGATCGATCCGACCACGGGCGCCGCGACGGCGGTTTTCTGCGATCCGGGGCCGGCTGGCGGCGCACCCGTTCCTTGTTCCGGCGCACCGCTGGTATTTCTCGGCAACACCACGCCGACGTCGGAAGGCGCGTTTACTTCGACACTGACGTTCTGGTCGAACTTCAGCATCTACACCCTCATCGACTTCAAGGGCGGTTACAAAAAGCTCGACGGCAACCGGCGCGTTCGTTGCCATCTCTTCATCGAGTGCAGGGAGAATTATTACCCGAAGGAATTTTCACCAGCGATCGTTGGGGCCGTAAGCAGCAGCGCCTACGTCAGTGATCTCATCAACGATGCAAGCTACACCAAGCTCCGCGAGATCTCGGTGAGCTACAATCTTCCCAGCTCGTTCGCGAGCAGGCTGGGCGCGGCCCGAGCTTCAGTAAGCCTTGCGGGGCGGAATCTCCATACCTGGACCAACTACAAGGGGCTGGAACCGGAGGCGTCGTTCCAGGGTGGCACGCGCGGCTTCGGGCAGTGGGAACAGGATGTCACGCCGCAGCTCCGTTCGTTCATCGGCACTCTGCGTCTGAGCTTCTAATGCAAAACAACACTGACCAACTCACCGGAATCATGCGGAGAACCCATATGCACTTCACTCGCTTTGCCAAGGGAGTGACTCGAGCGACGATGACCACCGGACAAGCAATCACGATTCTGGTCCTTTCGGCGCCGCTCTCGAGCTGCAACCTGCTCGACAAGGGACTCGAGGCGACCGCGCCCGACAAAATCGAGACGTCAACGCTCGAGATTCCCGCCAACGCCGGGCTCATTGTCAACAGCGCCATCGGAAACTTCGAGTGCGCACTCAAGTCGTACATCGTCGACGCCGCGATGGCGAGTGGCGAGTTCATGGATGCAACACCGACAGCGGCGAACTGGGCGTTTGACAGGCGCGACACCGATCCAACGGCCGATACCCGCTACGCGACCAACGGCTGCGACGCCTACGGGATCTACACGCCGATTCAGGTCGCACGCGGAACAGCCGACCGCGCGCTCGAGCTGCTGCAGGGTTGGACCGACGCACAGGTGGCGGACAGACAGGATCTTATCGCCAAGGCGGCGGCATACGCGGGCTACTCGAGGATCCTGCTCGGCGAAGGGTTCTGCGAGGCGGCAATCAACCTTGGGCCCAAGCTGACGTCGAACGAGGTATTCGCGTCGGCGGAAGTAATGTTCGGCACCGCCATCGCGGCCGCGCAGGCAGCGGGCGACCAGGCGATCCTGAACATGGCCTACGTTGGCCGGGCCAGAGCGCGACTCGATCAGGGAAACAAGGCGGGAGCCGCCGCCGACGCCGCACTGGTCCCACCTGGCTTCGTGATCTACGCGAGCTCCGAGAATGCGCCGACGATCCGGCAGAACCGCGTCCAAACCTTCAATCAGGCTGGATTGGTGTCAGTTGGAGCGACGTATCGCAACATGACGGTTGCGGGCAGCGGTGGCAGTCAGGTTCCCGACTCGCGAGTAGCTGTCATATCAGCCGGTAAGGCCGGAACCGACAATCGCACTCCGCTCTACATCCAGCAGAAGTACGCGAACAGCACGAGCCCGATTCCGGTCGCAAGCTACAAGGAAGCGCAGTTGATCATCGCCGAGGTCCAGCAGGGTCAGACTGCTGTGACGATCATCAACAATCTTCGAGCTGCGAGCGGACTTCCGCCGTTCTCGAGCACGGATCCGACGGCAATTGCCGACGAGGTTACGGAATCGCGAAAGCGCGAGCTCTTCCTCGAGGGTCAGCACCTGTACGACGTCCGCCGCCTGAATCTGCCGCTGGACCCGGCGTCCGGAACGCCTTACTCCACGGTGTACCTGAAGGGGGGAAACTACGGAACGGAGCGTTGCTTCCCGCTTCCTGACGTCGAAACCCTGAACAACCCGAGCATCGGGGGCTGACAGAACGACTGAGAAGGCGGCTCTCTCGCGAGAGGGCCGCCCTCTCAGGCTTTTCCATGATCCCTTATTCCGAGGTAGCGGGTCGGAGCATGACCGTCTTGACACTGCCCGCGCACGGCCGTAGATAGCTCGTCCCCAGAGCCGGTACCAGAAAACCATACATTCTGGACAGTCCCAAATGCGCGGCGTAAGATAGGGTCCGCCGGGCGAACGTAAGGTTTTGGCGGGCGAACGATTTCTGACAAAATGGCTTCGCGAAAGGAACGGGTTGAGTCTGCTCGATTACTCCGAGCGTCAGCCTTTACATCGATTTTCTTTTTTGGAGGCACCATGGTGCTGCGCCGAGTTCTTGCTTTTCTCGCACTCGTAATGCTCGCATCTCCGGCGCTTGCTTTCGGGCAGGGCGGCGGAATAATTCGCGGGCGAGTCACAGATGCCGCGACAAGCGCACCGCTGGTTGGGGTGCAAGTCCGGGTCGAAGGAACCTCACTCGGCGCGCTGACCGACGCCGAGGGGGCGTTCACGATCACGGGAGCGCCGGCCGGGTCGCGGGTTCTCAGCACCCGCCGACTGGGCTATGCACCGTCCCGGGCGACCGTCACCGTGCCGGCCTCCGGTGACGTCAGCCAGAACTTCGCGCTCGACAAAGTGGCCACCACCCTCAACGACGTGGTCGTCACCGCCCTCGGTGAGACGGCAGCCCGTCGCGGGCTCGGCACCTCCCAGCAGACAGTCACTGGTGCCGCCGTCGCTGAGACCCAGCGAGAGAATTTCGTAAACGCACTGCAGGGACGGGTTGCGGGCGTGCAGGTGACCAGCACTTCCGGTATTCCGGGCTCGTCTTCGTCGATCACCATTAGAGGCGTTAGCTCGATCAGCAGCAGCAACCAGCCGCTCATGATCATCGACGGCCTGCCGATGGACAACAAGACCCTCAACACCAACGTGCTCGCAGCTGACGCTCCGGGCTCGGTTACCGCGTTCAACAATCGCGGCCTCGACTTCACCAACCGCGCCGCGGATCTGAACCCTGAAGACATCGAGAGCATGACGGTGCTCAAGGGTCCTGAGGCAGCGGCTCTTTACGGCATTGATGCGGCGAACGGCGCGATCGTCATCACCACCAAGCGCGGCAAGCAGGGCGGAGGGTTCGAGTACAACAACAGCTTCCGGATCGAGAGCACCCGCGCCGAGCCGGCGATCCAGCACGAGTTCGGGCCGAGCGGCGTCGGTAGCACGACGTTCCTTTACTTCGGCGCACCATATCCAGCGGGCACGACCTTCTACGACAACGTGAAGGGCTTTTTCCGGAGCGCCCAGACCCAGAAGCACAATCTGTCGTTCAGCGGAGTCTCGCCCGACAATCGCCTGAACTACCGTCTGTCGACGGGAATCACCAACCAGCAGGGCGTCATCCCGGGATCCGATTACCGTCGCGTCAATCTTACCGGCGCTTCGCAGGGCCAGGTCACCCGCTGGCTGAGTGCCGATCTGTCGATGAACTATTCGTACTCGAACAACGATCAGGTCTTCAAGGGCGACGGCGGTCCGCTGCTCGGACTGTTGGTCTGGCCGGCGACCGACAACGCGTCGGACTGGCTGACCCCCGCAGGTACGAGACGTCGGCTTACCACGCTCGGTCAGGGATCCGAGGTAGACAACCCGTACTTCAACATCAACAAGAACAAGATCAACGCCAAGAACAACCGCCTGATCTCGAATCTCACCCTTACGCTGATGCCGTTCGCGTGGGGCAACCTGAAGACGATTCTCGGCACCGACAGCTATACCAATCAGAATCTCGTTCTCCGCCATCCGGAGAGCACTTACGGATTCAGCAACCAGGGAATTCTGGACATTGCGGACGACATCACCCGCAACCTCAACATGCAGACGCTGCTCAATTTCAATCAGCGCTCTCTGTTCGGCGGACTTTCGATCAGCGGCCTGCTCGGTAACGCGATCTCCGACGCCAAGTCCAACGTTGACGCGGCGCAGGGCACCCGGTTCCTCGATCCGAATTTCGTTTCGATCAACAACACCAACATCAGAACCAGCCGCACCTCGATTGCCCAGCGGCGCCTGGTGAGCGGCTTCGGCCAGATGGTTCTCGATTACAACAAGTATCTCTACCTGACGGTCACCGGCAGAAACGACTGGACTTCGACGATCCCGCAGGGAGCGAACTCGTTCTTCTATCCCTCGATTTCTTCGAGCTTCGTCTTCTCGGACGCGTTCCCGTCGATCGGCAAGTTCATGACGGGTAAGGTCCGCGCGGCGTACGCAGAAGTCGGTAAGGACGCGCGGCCCTACGCATACCGGCCCTCGCTGGAGTTCAAGACGACATCGTACGGCGGTTATGGCTACGGCTTCACTGGCCCCAACGTGAACCTCAAGCCGGAATTCGCGCGGTCCTACGAATTCGGCACCGAGATGAGCTTCCTGCAGGACAGGCTCGGCGTTGATTTCACGGCTTACCGGAAACAGACCAAGGATCAGATCGTCAACGACATCCGTGGCAGCTACGGTACCGGCTTCATTCTGTTCAACCTGAACGGAGCGGTCACCCGCAATCAGGGTGTTGAGATCAGCCTCCGCGGCACTCCAGTAGTTAAGGACAACTTCACCTGGAACTTCCTCGCCAACTACGACCGCGCGAGGGGCAAAGTCCTGGCGCTCCCCAACGCGCTGCCAGAGTCCTACGTCTCTGACACGTGGCTGGTCGGTAACGTCCGCAACGGCGTGTCTCCCGGCATGTCGACGATGTCGCTCACCGGCTGGTACTATCTGAGAGACACCGTGCCGGGCAGTCACAAGATTCTCATCGACCCGACCTCGGGCCTGCCGCTCAAGTCGAACGTCTTCATCGATCGCGGCTACGACCGGCAGCCGAAGTACACCATCGGTCTGACCAACACGCTCAAGTACAAGCGTGCGTCGCTCAACTTCCTGGTCGACTTCCGCCGGGGCGGCGACATCTTCAACGCCACCGAGTGGTACCTGACGACGCGCGGCCTGGCTCCGAGCACTCTGGACCGCTACACCCCGCGGATCATCGACGGCGTGCTGAGGGACGGCAAGGAGAACACGGCCAACCCGACCATCAACAACATCGTCGTGGTGCCGGCTCTCCAGACGGCGTATTACACCGGCATGAGCGAAGAGCTCTTCATCGAGAAGAACATCAATTGGGTGAGGCTCAGAGACATTACGCTCAACCTCCAGGTTCCGGAAAGGATGATGCGCAACGCCAGCATCTTCATCACTGGCACCGATCTATGGATGAAGACCAACTACACCGGACTTGATCCAATCGTTAATGGAAATTCCGCGGCAGTGGGTGGTTCGGGTGGCGTCGGTATCGATTACGGCAACTTCCCGATTCCCCGCGGTCTCAACTTCGGCCTCAAGGTGGGATTCTAAAGATGACGCGCAAAGTTCACGCAACAATTCTGGCGGCTTCGGTTCTCGTCGCCGCGGGTTGTAGCGATTACCTCGATGTAAATACAAATCCGAACGCACCGCAGTCGGTGACGGCGAATCTTTATCTGCCACCGATGCAGCACTGGATGGTGACGGCCCCGCAGTACGACGGTCGCTACGTTGGCGGCTACACCCAGGAGTGGATCTCCACCTCCGCTTCTTCCAATGGCGTCGGCCTGACCTACCAGCAGGCATGGGGACGGATGGGCTACGATCCCGGCAGCGACAACGGCGCGGAGCAGTGGCGCGATGTTTACTGGTCCCTCGGCCAGAACCTGATCGACATGAATACCAAGGCCGAGGCCGAGCAGCGCTGGGATCTGCTGGGTGTCGGGTTGATCATGAAGGCATGGGGATGGCAGGTTCTCACCGACCTCCACGGCGAGATTATCGTCAAGGAAGCGATCGACCAGTCGAGATTTGCCTTCGACTACGACACCCAGCAATACGCCTACGAGGAGGTCAAGCGGCTGCTGGACAGCGCGATCGTCCTGCTGCAGCGCACCGACGGTGCAGTCGATGCCAACTATCTCGCCGTCGGCGACCATATCTACAATGGTGACCGGACCAAGTGGCTCAAGTTCGCGTACGGATTCCGCGCACTGAGCTTGAATCACTACTCGAACAAGGCGTCATACGACCCGGCTGCGGTGATCGCCGACGTCGATCGCTCCTTCGCCAGCAACGCCGACGACGCACTGCTTCAGTATCCGGCGGTTCAGCCGAACGACGACAGAAACTTCTACGGCGCGACCCGCCAAAACATCCAGCTTTATCGACAGACCCAGTTCATCGTCAATCTGATGAACGGGACCCAGTTCGGCGGCGTGGTCGATCCCAGGATGACCCGCATTCTGTCGCCCGCGCCCGACGGGCAGTATCGTGGCCTGGATATCAACCAGGCAGCATTCGGCGCAATAACCGACCCCAACCAGCGTCCGAACAACTTCTGGGGATACCCGGGAAGCCAGGGTGCCGGTCTGCCGGCCCGCTATATCTTCAGCGACAAGACGAAGATGCCGCTGATGACGTATTCGCAGCTGCAGTTCGTCAAGGCCGAAGCGGCCCTGCGGAGCGGTGACCAGGCCACGGCCAGGCAGGCGTACATCAACGGCATTTCGTCGTCCATCGATTTCGTGAACGCGCGGAATCAGGACGACGGTCAGACCCCGACGCAGATCACGGCGGCGGAGAAGGCGGCATTCCTGGCATCCCCGGAGATCGTGCCGCCGGTGCTCGACTTGTCACACATCATGTCCCAGAAGTTCATCGCCCAGTGGGGATGGGGACACAACGAGCTGTGGATGGACATGCGCCGGTATCACTACACTGATCTCGACCCGGTGACAGGCGTGGAGATCTTCCGTGGGTGGACGCCCCCGACGACTATTTACGTCGACAACGGCGGCAAGCTGGTGCAGCGGATTCGCCCGAGATACAACTCGGAGTACGTATGGAACAGGGCCGGCCTGGACGTCATCGGCGGACTGGCGCCCGACTACCATACGAAGCCGCTGTGGATCACTCAACCTTAATCGCCATATGAACAGATTCAGATCAATCACGCTCTTTGCGTGCGCCGCTCTGGTTGCTGGCTGCGGCGATAACGCCGTCCAAAAGATCACCTCATCGCTTCCTGGATCGGCAATCAGGTTCTACAACTTCGGGGTCTGCGGAACGACGCAGACGACGACGACCAGCTGCATGCCGGCCGTCAATTTCTACGCGGACGAAACGAAGCTAACGGCAGTCAGCTCGACGTCCGGCACCGAGTCGACGAACGGCACGGGTTACACGGCCGTCGGCAACGCCGGTCTCTATTCCGGAATCGAGCCGGGCCAGTACACCATCAGCGGTAGGATCTCCGCTGCCACGGATAAGGACGTGCCGGTCTCGAGTACGCCCGTAACGCTCGAGGACGGGAAGTTCTACTCGTACTATCTGAGCGGTTTTTATAACACCACCGCAAAGACGGTCGATTCCTTCATCGTCGAGGACGATCTTCCGGACATCGAGTTCAGTACGGTTTACGTACGGTTCGTCAACGCGATTTCGAACTCCAACCCGATGACCTTGTACGCGACCAACACGACGGACAACACGGAGACGGCCATCGGTGGCGCGGTTGCCTACAAGAATGCCGGCGGCTTCGTCGCCATTCCCGGCGGGACGTACAATTTGGGGGCGAGAACCACGGGATCGACAACCAATGCGATCAGCCGCACCGCGGTGGCGTTCGTTCCTGGCAAGGTTTACACGATCAGCGCGCGGGGCGACATCACCATCACGTCGACCACCGCGATCAACCGGCCGTTCCTGGATAACACGCCGAACAGATAGGCGGTCTTAGAACCGAAAAAAAGACCCCGGCAAACGCCGCGGGTCTTTTTTTTGGATCGAGGTCCGAGGACCAACGGCATTTACGAGTGCGAACTGATCGAGGACGCGGGCAACTGCCAAACAGCTAGTCCGCGTCCTCAATTAGTTCGGACTCGTCGATGCAGTTGGTCCTCAGCCTTCGGTCGGACTGACCTGGGCATCGTATCGATAGAAATCGCAGATATCTTCATCACACAGTAACGTGCGCAGCCTGGGATCCTTGAGCACATCGATGTAGTCCATCGGCTCGCCGTCGACGTAGATGGTCCTGGAGACGAGTCGGATGCCATGGCTGTAGTCGACGTACCAGTTCACGTGCCCGGTGTAGAGCGGCTGGATCGGGGTGCCGTCGAGCTTGTGCCAGCCGTAGATCGCGACTCGATCCGGCTTGGGATCACGCGGGATCTGTCCCGTGATCACGACATCCTTCTTGATGCCGGCGATCAGCCCTTTTCGCAGTCGTCGCTGGCCTTCGATGATGAGGTTGTGATGATACATGGTCACCGCGCTGTCGCGCAGCGCGTACATCGGCACCGGCTCGAGCTTCACCATCGCGGCGC
>CAMLDY010000072.1 GCA_946478895.1 uncultured Gemmatimonadota bacterium | reverse complement strand
GAAGAGGCGGGAGCTTTAGGACTCGACGGAGGCGTGGGGCTGCGGAAGTGCAACTGAACGGGTGCGAGTAGCGAGTGGCACAGTGGTCAGCTGAGAGTTCACGACGTCGGGACGTTTCACTGCTGCCGTACGGGCACTGCGCGCGGCTGGTCCTGGCGGTGACCGCGATTGTGGTCATGTCATTTTCGGCGGGCTGTGGACGTGACGCGGGATCGGATGATGCTGAAGCCGCCAACCGTGTCGCAACTGTGAGTGTGTTCGCTCCCGACGGAGCTCCACGAATCTTTGTCGCCGATCAGGATTCGTCCGGCACGCGCCTGTGCTTCGACGCGGCGGATGGCGAGTTCCCCGCCGGTGCTCAAGTCACAGTAGTACACTCCGAGTTTCCACAGTATGCCGTCACCGGCAGGCTCGGCAAGCGCGCCAAAGCGCCGTGCTTTCCGCCGCCTCGCTCCACGTCCGATAGCGTCCAGTACGTCGTCGAGGCACCTGGCGACACGCTCGGCTGGCACGGAGTCCCGATCGTGATACTTGGAAAGCTGCCCTCTGCAAGAATGCGCGGCGACACGGTCACGCTGGAGATCGAGTCGCGGAAGGAACCGTGGAGATTCCGCACCTGTGCCAGCACTGAGGGCATCCACGCCACCGCCTGGTCGGGCGTCCCGCTCGCGTCGCCACGGCGCTGGCACGAGTACTACTACCTCGGCTACGACGTCGAGCCCGACTGCACGCCCGCCGACTACGAGCCCGACAGCACCACGACAACCAACTGACATTCGGCGCGATCCTTCGGCACCTTTGTCCGAATGACGCGCGCTCGAAAGCGCTGGACCCTCGTCGCGACCGTCCTCGGCTCGGCGATGACCTTCATCGATGGGACGGTCGTCAACGTCGCGCTGCCGGCGCTGCAGGCAGATTTGCAGGCGACCATCACCGACGTCCAATGGGTCGTCGCCTCTTATGCGCTGTTCCTCAGCGCGCTTCTCCTCGTGGGCGGGTCGCTCGGCGATCAATTCGGTCGGAAACGCGTCTTCCTCATTGGCGTCGGCGTCTTTACGGGTGCATCGGTGCTTTGCGGACTTGCTTCATCGCCGCTGCTTCTGATCGGCGCGCGCGCGGTGCAGGGTATCGGTGCGGCGTTTCTCGTCCCCGGTAGCCTGGCGATCATCAACGCGACCTTCGATGGGGCCGAACGTGGTCGCGCGATTGGAACATGGTCCGGATTCAGCGCCATTACTACCGCGATCGGACCCGTGCTCGGCGGATGGCTCATCGAACGGATCAGTTGGCGCGCCGCGTTCTTCGTGAACGTCCCCCTCGCGGTCGCGGTGATCGCGCTGTCGGTGGCGTTCGTGAACGAGTCGAAAGATTCATCGCGCGGGAAGGGGATCGACTGGATCGGCGGAGCTCTGGCCGTGTTTGGCCTCGGCGGGATCGCGCTCGGACTCATCGAGTGGCCGGCGCTCGGAGCGCGGCACCCGATCGTTGCTGCTTCGCTTCTACTCGGCGTCATCATGCTGGTGGCGCTGGTGATCGTAGAAGGCCGGGGCCGGAGTCCGATGATGCCGCTCAAGGTTTTCAGGAGCAGAACATTCAGCCTCGCCAACGCGCTAACGCTCCTGCTCTACGCCGCGCTGGGTATGGTGATGTTTCTGGTTCCGCTGGTGCTGATCCAGGTACAGCACTACACGGCGACCCGGGCTGGCGCGGCGATCGTTCCTTTTGCGGTAATCATGTTCGCCGGGTCGCGCTGGGCGGGTGGTTTGATCGGGCGGGTCGGTCCGCGACTGCCGTTGACGATCGGTCCGGCGGTGGCGGCGGCCGGCATTGCGATGTTCGCGATGACGCGCGTCGGAGGGTCCTACTGGAGCGCGGTCTTTCCCGCGGTGTGTCTGATGGGTGCAGGAATGACGATTACCGTGGCGCCGCTCACCACGACGGTGATGGGTGCCGTCGAGACGGCGCACTCCGGACTCGCGTCTGGGATCAACAATGCCGTGTCGCGGGTGGCGGGTCTGTTGGCGATCGCGGTTTTTGGGGTGCTGTTGGCGAGCAGCTTCAACGCGCGCATCCAGCCGAGGCTGAATGAGCTGCGGCTACCTGCGGCGGCCAGACAGCAGGTGGAGAGAGAGCTGCCGAAGATGGCCGGCGCCGAGCTCAGATCAACTGAGTTGAGTGAGGCTCAGCGTCGAGATGTGCAGAAACGCCTCGACCAGGCGTTCGTCGAGGCGTTTCGGATAGTGATGCTTGGCTGCGCGGCGCTGGCGCTCGCTGCCGCCGGATTCGGCGCCGCGATCCGTCACCCGGCGCGGCGCGCCAGGGCAACCTGATCGACGCGCTCGGCGAATGTTTTGAGCAACGATCCCCAGCCGCCTTCGGCGTTGACGCCGTTCCGCATCGCCTCGCCGCCGGACGGCATACGATCGAAGAACCGGTGCTCGAGATCGACGCGGGTGCGCCCGTCGGTCTCGGGTGTGAAGCGAATCTCGACTTCACTCGATTTCGAGATGTCGGACTCGAACTGCCAGTTGGCGGCGATCTGCCACGCCATGACGAAGCGATGGGGCGGATCCCATACGAGTACGGAGCCCCAGTCGCAGTCGGTGCCGTCCTCCTGTTCGGTGTAGCAGCGTCCGCGCGGCCGCCCCTCGATGATCGCCTTCTTCATCGGTGACTTCCCGATGTGATGGCTGCGCGGCCACCAGCTGTCGAAGTCCTCAGTGAAGATGCGGAATGCTTCGTCCGGGCTGGCGTTGACCGTTATGGATTTTACCACGGGTTGGATCGCTTCATTGACGCTGGCTGTCATCGCTCCTCCGTTGTTTCCCGCTGTCGATTTTCCGCTTGAATGCCAAAAGCGCCGTGCCCCAGAACTCATCGAAGTACTCGCGCAGGGATGCGAACGCGGCGGGGTTGAGCTCGTATACGCGACGGTTTCCGTCGGGTCGATCGATCACGAGGCCGGCGTCCTTGAGCACGCGGAGGTGCTGGGAGACCGCCGGCCTGCTGATCGGCAGGCCGGCGGCCAGTTTTCCGACTGGTGCGGCGCCTTTGCGCAGCCGCGCAAGGATGGTCCGCCGGCTAGGATCGCCGATGGCGTCGAGCTGTCGATCTCGGTAAGTGGGCACTAACGGTAAGTTACAGCTTACTAACCACCTGTCAAGTCCCGATCGGGCCACGGCGCCCCGACCGACGCTGGCGAGCCGTCAAAAACGCTTGCAGATTCACCCACTGCACTCGATCAATACCAGACGGAGACCTGAATGCACGCTGAATTGCTCGTTTTGCGCTTCGTTCACATCGTTGGCGCGATTATCTGGGTGGGCGGCGGCGCCTACGCTGCCTTTTTCCTCATCCCCGCGCTGTTGCCGAATCCGTCCTTGATCCCCCAGGTGATGGACGGGCTGCAGCGCAGAAAAGTGTTCGTCATTCTCCCGACGATCGGCCTGCTGGTCATTCTCGCCGGCATCCGGCTGCTGTGGATAGATTCGGCTGGTTTCGACGACAGTTTCATGGCAACCGGGCCCGGCAGAATGTTCTCGATCGGCGGTGCGGCCGGAATAATAGCATTCCTGATTCAGGTGCTCGTGCAGAGGCCAGCCGGCGCCCGCCTCGGGAAAATCGCCGCTGCCCTGGCCGGATCCCCGGCACCCGAGGAGCGTCAGCGCCTTGCCCAGGAGGCCGACCGCCTTCGTCGCCGCAACGGCCGCGCTGTACTGTGGGCCGTTATCTTCGGTTTGATCGCCGCAACCGCGATGTCGATTGCCCGGTACGTCTGACGGCTAGGGTCGCTCGAACAGGGAGCGAAGCGCACTGCGGGCGGTGATCCGGCGCAGGTACTGAAGCTCGTCGGCGGCGAACGGGATCGGCACTACCTTGAAAACGTCGGTGAGCGCATTCTCGCTGACGGTGTTGTCGAGCGAAAGAATCTCCAGCAAACCAGTTGTCACCGGCGGGTTGGGCAGAATTTTCTGGGCGACCGCCACCAGCGGCCGAAGGACTCTGATCGGAATCGGGACGAGGGTGCGCGATGTCCCCATCGCCAGAAGTATGCGCTCCGTCATCTGTCGCAATGTCAGCGGCACTGCGCCGCCGAGGTCGTAGCTTTGCTGCACGGTCTCCTTTTTCTCGAGAGACAGCCGCACGACTCGCGCGACATCATCGACAGCAATCGGCTGGAACCGCGCGCTGCCGCCGCCAGGCAGCGGAAACACTTTCGGCGTCAGCTTTATCAGCCTGCCCAACACGTTCACGAACTGATCTTCGGGTCCGAAGATCACCGACGGCCGCAGCACTGTCCACCGCAGCCGGCTCGTCCTGATCGAATCCTGGGCTACTCCCTTACTGTGCAGGAAGGCGTGAGGCGAGCGGCTGTCGGCGCCGTTCTGCGACATGAAGACGATGCGCTGGACGTTCTCAGCGCGGGCCGCGGAAATCAGTCGTTCGGTCGCAGCGGTGTTGGTTTCCTGATACGTCTCGCTCTTTTTCTCGATCGCTATCGCGGCGAGGTGCACCACGGCACCACAGCCGTTCAGCGAGCTCCGCAACGCCGTGGCATCGCGCACATCGCCGACGCGGAACTCGACCGGCAGCTGGCCGAGCGCCATTGCCGCCCGCGCCGGGTCCCTGATCAGCGCTCGCACCTGCCAGCCGTTTTTCGATAACTCTCGGCAGGTATGGATGCCGACGAGGCCGCTGGCCCCGGTTACAAGCACTGGTTTCTTCTTGTCCGCCGAATACGGCTGCGGCTGCTCCGCAACGGCGGTGGCGGGTCCTTCACTGCCGTAGGAAAATGACCCGCGCTCGTCCATCAACCTTCGTGACCGCCACCGCGGTCAACGCCGCGTGTACCGCGAACCACGATGCGGTAGATCAGGAGGAACATTCCGATCGTGAGCAGGATGTGGATCCATCCGGGAGCCGTCGTCGTGAAAGTGACGAACGCCCAGATCGCAAGCATCAAAACGGCGGCGATTATTCCCAAATCCATAGGAGATTTCGTTGACCTTGAGTGTGACGACCGGTAAGTTCAGACAGTCATTCAGGCAGCTGTTTAAAAAAATTTTTCGGCACTATCGTTGGGGCGGAGAACTCACTTTTTGAGCCAACAAGTCCTTCGGGTGGGTTCGATAAACTATGCTGACGTCATGCCCCAGTGCGGGGAAGACGGTAGGCAGGGTGAGGACCTCAAACATTCGACCGGGCTTCAAAAAACCTCTCCGTCCCATTTTATCTGAAGCTCCGCCGGCACCCGGCGGAGCTTCTTTATGTTCGATATCTTACCCTAAACATGCCGCGCGTAACAGTCACCCGCCGGGTGCGCTTCAACGCCGCCCACCGTGTCCACAATCCGGAGCTCTCCGATGCCGAGAACTCCCGGCTGTTCGGGAAATGCAACAACCCGAACTGGCACGGACATAACTACACCCTCGATGTCTCCGTGGAAGGTGATATCGACCCCAAAACGGGCTACGTCTACGACTTGTCGCAGCTCAAGAAGATCGTCGAGCGCGAGATCATCGACATTGTCGATCACAAGAACTTCAATCTCGACGTGCCCTTCATGAAGGGCGTGATCCCGACGTCGGAGAACATAATCACCGCCTTCTGGAAGATTCTCGCGCCCCGCGTCAGTCCCGGCTCGCTGAAAAGGCTGGTGCTCTGGGAGACTGAGAACAACTATGTCGAATACACCGGACAGTAGCGATCTCGAGGGCGCGGGCGACGTAAAGTCGTCACCCGAGTTCGAGCAGCTGGTGCGTCGGGAGCTCGAGCTGCTCGGCGAAGATCCGCAGCGCGAAGGTCTGCTCCGAACGCCGTACCGTGTCGCGCACGCGATGAAATGGCTGACCCAGGGGTATTCGTCGTCGGCGGAAGCGGTGATCGGCAGCGCTGTTTTCGAGGAAGAGCACGACAACATGATCATGGTCCGCGACATCGAGCTCTACTCGCTGTGTGAGCACCACATGCTGCCGTTCTTCGGCAAAGCGCACGTCGCGTACATCCCGAACGGCAGAATTGTCGGCCTCTCCAAGATTCCGCGCATCGTCGATGTGTATGCGCGGCGGCTCCAGGTTCAGGAGCGCCTCACCGACCAAATCGCCGAGGGCCTCTGCCGGGTGCTCAAGCCGAGCGGCGTCGGAGTGGTGATCGAGGCATACCACCTTTGCATGATGATGCGCGGCGTGGAGAAGCAGAACTCGAAGACGATTACGTCGGCGCTACGCGGCGCGTTCCGTGAAGATCCGAAGACCCGCGATGAATTCCTTCGGCTCGCCCACAACGGGCGTGACTAGCAAATGAGCGGCTTGAGCGGGAGGACAGCTGTCGTCACCGGCGCTTCCCGCGGGATTGGCGCCGGGATCGCCGAGGCGCTGGCGGGTCAGGGCGTCAGGGTAGCGATGGTTGCTCGGACGCAGGCGCGGCTCGAGGAGCGCGCGCGACAAATCAAGGGGTCGATCGCCGTCGCGTGCGACGTCACCGAGCCCGCGAGTGTGGAGACGGCGACGAAGCGGATTGCGCGCGAGCTGGGCGGCGCGCCGGATATCGTCGTGAACAGCGCCGGAATCTTCAGCGTCGCCGTCGCGGAAGAGACGACTGCTGACGCCTTTCTCGACATTGTCAACACCAACCTCGTCGGCCCGTTTCTGTTCGCGCGCGCATTTCTGGCGGGGATGAAGAAGCGTCAGTCGGGTCACATCGTGAGCATAGGCTCGGTGGCGGACAGGACGATCTACACCGGGAACGCCGCCTATTCCGCTGCGAAATTCGGGCTGCGCGCCGTTCACGAAGTGCTGCGCGCGGAGCTCCGGGGGACCGGTGTGAGGACGACGCTGATTTCGCCGGCGGCGACGAACACCGAGATCTGGAATGACGTGACGGTGACCGACCCGGTGGGCAAGCCCCACTCGAAGCGCCCGATGCTGGAGCCGGACGACGTGGTTGCGGCGGTCATGTTTGCGCTGTCCCAGCCGCAGCGAGTCAACATCGATGAGCTACGGCTGTCGCACAGCTAGCTCGATCTCGTAATTCTTCGCCGTTGAGACCAGCATGTTCATCGAGATGCTCGATCTGCTGCGGTGCGTGAACCCGCATGAAGACACGTGGCTCGTCGCGTCGCTCAAGGCGATCTCGAATCGATTCGTAATCGACGGCCTGCTCGGCTGCCCCGTGTGCCATGCGGAGTATGCGGTGCGTCACGGGATCGTCGATTTCCGTCAGGCGGGAGATTCGTTACCGACTCCGTCGCCGGCGGCGGCGCCGGTGCCGCGGAATCGTGAAGAGCTTGCCACGCGCGTCGGCGCTTTTCTGAATGCGACCGAGCCGGGTGCGACACTCGTCGTCGGCGGAGCGTGGGGCAACGCGGCGCAGGAGCTGAGCGTGATGACCGAGGCGAGGGTCCTCGTTCTGAATCCCTCGAAAGAAGTCGACGAATCCGAGACCGTCGGATTGCTGCGCGTAAGTCGGGAGATTCCGCTGGCGCCGGGCTCCGCCCTCGGAGTGGCGGTCGACGCGAGCTTTCCGCCCGAGATCATCGCGTCGGCGATGAAGGTTGTTCGTCCGGGAGGCAGGATTCTGGCGCCGACCTCCATGACACCCCCCGTCGACGCCGCGATACTGGCGCGTGACGAGCGGTTCTGGGTCGCCGAGAAGCCGGCGGAAATAATTCCGCTGCAGCGTGCGAAGTCCTCGGAGCATAGTTGACGGGTACGCAGGGGCGCCCGGACTCCAACTGTGGCGTTAGTTCACCGCCACCACGCTTGCTGTTTCGCCGGGTTCTTCGGTCAGCGCCCAGCAGTCCCCGGCCCCCGGAAGTTGCGCAGGGTGATGGAGTAGCGGAGAGAGTCCACCGGCGGGATGCTGTGCTCCCACTCGGTGCGTGACGGCCCCCGCATCAGATAGGCAGAGCGTGGCTCGGCGACTATCGACGCGCGCTCCCATTTCGCACCCACTTTTCGCCGCAGCCTGAAGGTGCACGACGACAGCAGTGAGATGCCGATCACATCGCCGAAGACAGCTTTGTCGCGGTGCCAGCCGATCGGAGCGCCGGGACTGTACTCGGTCACGAGAACGTGCTGGAGATCTCCCGACTTCACGTCCGCGAAGCGGGCTGCAATCTCGCGTACCGGCTTCAGGAATTCCGGAATGTCGTCGGTCTTGCGCAGCTTCGCCTCGCCGTAATCGTACTGCCAGCCATACGACACGACGCGCCGCTTGCCGGTGTAGCCGTGAAACTCGAATTCCCTGAACGGCAGCTCGCGGAACTTTTCGAGCAGCGATGTCTCCATCTCGCGCGAAATTACTTCCTGCCGGTAACGAAAACCCTCCGGCATGGCCGGAGGGGGCGCAAAGAGGTCGAGGTTCTCCACGGTGGCATGGGGGGCAAGCGATGTGCCTTCTGACCGGCTGACCTGCCGGTAAAGCGCGCTGATGAACCGCAACTGAACGGGTGCCAGTCGTGAGTGGCGTAGTAACCAGCGGGTAGTTCACTACGTCGGGACGTAATTGGTGGCATTCAGGGCACAGGCAGCTGCCTGTGCCGTAACACGCGTAGAAACGTCCCGACGTTGTGAACCGATCACTTGCAGCTACGCTACTGACGTCTCGCACCCGTTCAGTTGCCGTTCCAGCTAGGGTGCGAGCTGCTGTAAGTCTTTCCAGTGCACCAACACGATATGGTTGTCAGCCAGCGCCTTCCTGAACTCGGGACTGTTCACGACCTCATAGTCCCGCTGCCGCCACGCCGAGCCGTATGGCTCGTGGTTGACCATCACCGCCTGGAGCTCGGCGTCGTCGTGGCCGAGGTGGACGATCATCTCCGTGAGACCCGGTTTGAGATTGGCGATCGCGTCGAGGTAGAACTGTTTCCACTTGTCCCGCGGGACCTCGGGCCCGGCGATGATGACGTTGTCGAGCAAGACATCGTTCGGCGCGTACGTGGCTTGTGGACCGCCGGGTGGATTTCCGCGTACGGCGAGAAACGGCAGATGGTAGTCGTGCGCGACCTTGACGTAGACCGTGGCAAGCTGTGGTGTGCTGAATAGCGCACCCATGTGGCTGTCGAGGTGGGTCGGGTGGATCCCCATCGCCAGCGCCCGCTCGACCTGCGCGCGCAGCTCGCGCTCCACTTCCTCCGGTTTCGCCCTCGTCGCAACGGGCTCGACGTCGCTCGGGAAGGTCCCCGCCGAATCGAGCAGGCTCGGAACCTTGTCCGACGACGCCACGCTCCCCCAACGGTAAGTCTCCCACTCGCTTGTGATGGTGAGATGGAGGCCGAGATCAGCGTCGGGATGCGTGCGCGCGTAGGCGGCAACCTCCGTAACCCACGGCGTCGGCATCATGATGCTCGCCGACGTCACCATACCCTTGTCGAGCGCATCGAAGCTCGCGGCGTCCGCGGAATGCGCGGCGCCGAGGTCGTCTGCATGGATGATGAGAAGCTTCGAGTTGGCTGGGTGGCCAAGGCGCTCCGCGACGGTGCGGGCCTGAGCAGTCAACGTCGAAGCAAGGAGAAAGGGCAGCAGGGCAGAGAGTGCGCGGTGCTTCATGGAGGTCCTCGGACGATATTCCGGCGGTGGAAGGCGACGCGTCTTGCGGCGCTGTATTATGGAGCCGGGATAACCGACCTTCAATGAAAGTCAGAGCTTATCGGGACAGCGACTGGCAGGAGTGGCTGCGCATGAGTGTGGCATTGTTTCCCGGGTATTCCGCCGAAAATCTGGCCGCGGGCATGCGGGATTTTCGCGCGCGCGAGGATGCGCAAGTATTCGTCGTCGAGCGTGGCGACAAAGGACTTGCCGGATTCGTCGAGGTCGACTCCCGACCGTATGCCGATGGCTGCGATACCAGTCCCGTCGGCTACGTCGAGGCGTGGTACATTGATGCCGACGCGCGGCGCGCGGGCCATGGGCGCGCACTAATGCGAGCGGCGGAAGACTGGGCCCGACAAAGGGGATATCACGAGATGGCGTCCGATGCTCTGCTGGACAATCACGGCAGTCACGCCGCGCATCAGCGCGTGGGTTATGAGGAAGTCGGAAGGGTGGTGCAGTTTCGAAAGAGCCTCGGCGCGGTTGTCGTCACCGCGATACTCGCGTTGAGCCCGATGTCCGTCCGGGCGCAGTCCGGCCTGGGGGCCCTCGATTCTCAAACCGACATCGGTACCGCGAAATCGGGGAACGCCAGGTTCGATCGGGAGAATCAGACCTACGTCGTCGAAGGCTCCGGCCGAAACATGTGGGCGGACAGCGATGCCTTCCACTTCGTTTGGAAGAAGATGAGCGGCAACTTCATCCTTTCGGCGCGCGCACATTTCATCGGCCAGGGAGTCGAGCCGCATCGGAAGCTTGGTTGGACCATTCGGCCGTCGCTGAACGCGAACGCAGCGCACGTCACCGCGGCGCTGCATGGCAACGGTCTGGCGTCTCTTCAGTTCCGGCGCTCGACCGGCGACTCGACGGGCGAGCTCAAATCTCCGGACAGCCTCAGCGATCGAAACGCTGACGCGATCATCCAGCTCGAGCGACGCGATGGCGTGTACCTGATGTCGGTGGCCCGCTTCGGAGACACCCTGGTCACCCGACAGCTGACCGATGTCAAACTCCCCGATACGGTTTACGTGGGACTGTTCGTGTGCGCGCACAATGACACTGCCGTCGAGCGGGCGGTGTTCAGCAACGTGCGCATTACGGTTCCCGCGAGAGCCGACCTCGTACCATATCGCGACTACCTCGGCAGCAATCTCGAGATCCTCGATGTCGGAAGCGGCAATGCGACGATCGTGTCGCAGTACAGGGGATCCTTCCAGGCGCCCAATTGGACTCCCGATGGCAAGGCACTGATCTACAACCAGGAAGGAAGGCTCTATCGCTTCGATCTAAGCTCGCGCGCCGTCGAGCCGATCAACACCGGCTTTGCGACGCGAAACAACAACGACCACGTGCTTTCTTTCGATGGACGAACGCTCGGAATCAGCAACCATGCGCCCGAGGACAGCGGCGCGTCGATCGTCTATACGGTGCCCGTCACGGGAGGAACGCCGAAACGCATTACGGCCAAGGGTCCGTCGTATCTCCACGGCTGGTCGCCGGACGGTCGCTGGCTGGTCTACACCGGCGAGCGGAACAAGGATTTCGACATCTACAGGATTTCGACGGACGGCGGCACCGAGATAAAGCTCACGAGCACGCCCGGCCTCGATGACGGCCCGGAGTACAGCCCCGACGGCGAGCACATCTACTTCTGCTCAGTGCGCAGTGGACGAATGCAGATCTGGCGGATGCGTCCCGATGGAAGCGACGTGCGGCAAATCACCGACGATGGCTTCAACAACTGGTTCCCGCACATCTCGCCCGACGGAAAGTGGATTGCGTTCATCTCTTTCCCGCCCGACGTTCCAGCCGACGACCATCCTTTTTACAAGCACGTGATGATTCGTGTGATGCCGGCGGGCGGCGGGCCAGCGAGGGTGATTGCCTACGTGTACGGCGGCCAGGGGACCATCAATGTTCCATCGTGGTCGCCGGATGGAAAAAAGCTCGCCTTCGTGAGTAATACCACCATGGATCGATGAGGCGCTGAGCCCTGGGCGAGAAGCGCATCCTTCGCTGCAAGGCAATCCTGTTCGATCTCGATGGAGTGCTCGTGGACTCGGCCGAGTGCATCGAGCGCACCTGGCGCGGCTGGGCGGCGCGCCACAGACTCGATCCGGAGAAGGTCATCGCCGCGGCGCACGGACGACGGACCCGTGAAACGATTCAGCTCGTGGCGCCGGAATTGGCTGCTGATGCCGAAGTGGCTTCACTCGAGGCCAATGAGGCGATGACGCCGGACGGCGTTTACGAGATCGAGGGAGCGCGAGAGCTGCTGCGCGATCTTCCATCAGACGGCTGGGCGATCGTCACATCGGGAATCCGCGCCGTCGCGCAGTTCCGGATCGACCTGATGCGACTGCCGACGCCGAAAGTGATGATTTGCGCGAACGACATACGGGAGGGGAAACCAAATCCGGAAGGTTACCTCGCAGCGGCGATGCGGCTTGGCAAAGCGCCCTCCGATTGCATCGTGATAGAGGATGCGCCGGCTGGCGTAGAGGCGGCGCACAACGGAGGAATGCGCGCTATCGCAATCATCGGTACTTACCCCGCCGATTTGCTCGCCGCAGCGGACGTCGTGGTAAGTCGTCTCAAGGACCTCACCGTCCGCCGCGTCGGAGCGCAAATTCTGATCGAGCTCGACACCGCTTTCGCTCCGAGAGAGGCCAGACCAGCATGAAACCAGGATCCGCACGCACGGCATTGGCGTTCGCGTTGCTTGCGATATTCGCGTCGCAGGCCGAATCACAGACAGCGGGCACTACTCCGCCGCCCGACGCCAGGTTCAAGGCGGACATCCTCGTGATCGCCCCGCACCCCGACGACGAGTCCACCA
>CAMLDY010000071.1 GCA_946478895.1 uncultured Gemmatimonadota bacterium | reverse complement strand
CTAGACCGCGACGCCCGCGATGACGCGCACGTCGTGTTGCGTCTACAGATCTATGCGGGAGAGGCGAGGGGCGCCCTCAGAAAAACATCGCGCAGTCCCGCCCCCGCTCTAGACGCCGCCCATCAGGTTTTCGAGTGGAGCGGGCGAGCAGTTTTTCAGAGGGTGCCCCTCGCCTCGACCCAAACCGAGATCTATCTGAAGCGCAGCATCTAAACGATGCCGAGGAAAGCAGAAGGCGTCGCGGTGTAGCCGGGGAAGATCTTGTCGAGCGCGCGGGCGCCCAGATGATCCGACACGACCTCGGCGAATACGGAGCGAAAGTCCGTAGTAAGCGCGAGATCGCGGCCCTCATATAGCTGCTCCTGCTCGAGCCCCGGCCAGCGACCGTGCACCTTACCGCCCTTGACGTTGCCGCCGATTACGAACAGCGCGCCGGCGTGACCGTGATCGGTGCCGCGATTGCCGTTCTCGCGGGCCATGCGGCCGAACTCTGACATCGTCATGATCACGACATCGTCCATCCGATCACCGAGATCGGTGACAAGCGCTGCGATCGATTGCGAGAAATCGTTGAGGCGCGTCGCGAGCTGGCCGGTCGACGAGCCCTGGTTCACGTGGGTGTCCCAGCCGCCGACATCCGCGAACGCGATCTCGAGGCCAACGTTGGCCTTGATCAGCTGCGCGATCTGAAGCAGGCGCAAACCAAACTGCGACCGCGGATACTCCGCGCCATTCTGCGGCTGATATTTCTCGGGATTCGCCGAGCGGAGCATCTTCACCGCATCAAAAGTCTCGGCGCCCGTCGCGTGCACGAGATCCGCGGAACCGGTTCTGTACAGCGCTTCCAATCGCTCGGCCGAGCTGCCGGTCGCGCGGACGCTGAATTCCGCGAGGCTGTTCATAGCGACGGTTGGACTTGGTCCCTCGAGAATGCGCGGCGTCTGCGGCGTCATCGCCACGGCGCGGAACGGCGTTTTGGCGAGATTGCACTCGTCACACGTGCCCTTCACCGCCAGGTAGCGATTGAGCCAGCCGTCAGTCGTGCCCTTGTTGTCCGGCGTGCCGGTCTCCATGTAATCCTGCGCGTCGAAGTGCGAGCGAGTAGTGCTCGGACTCCCAACCGCATGCACCGGCGCGAGCAGCTTCCGATCGTAGAGCGGCTTGAGTGGCGCTAGTGCCGGATGCAGCCCGAAGAATCCATCGAGATCGATCGCGCCGCCGACGGCATTGCGCGTCGGCTGAGGAATCGCGATCGACGGCCGCATCGCGTAGTACGCTCGCTCACCGTGGGGCACGACGATGTTGAGCGCATCCGCCGCCCCGCGCTGGAAGAGACAGATCAGCACCTTGCCCTTCGGCGCCTTTACCAGCTCCATCCCGAACGCCGTCCGGCGCAAAAAGCTGGGACTCAGTCCCATCGTCACCAGCGCCAACGCGCCCGATTTTACGAATGCTCTCCGTTCCATAACCCTTCCTCGATTAACGCACTGACAACTGACTGCCTGAACCTGGTTCGCAATCCTCAATCAGTCCGCGATTGTCGATGCATTTGGTCCGAGTACTCGATCCTAGTGCCTTTGAAACTCCGGTGATCCCAACGCCAATCCCACTATCTGCGTAAGCCCCGTCAACTGCGGAATATTTCCAAATCCTCTCCCCTGCAACGCGCCGCCTTTGCCACCGCCATTCTGTTTCTTCGCGCGCGCAGCGTTCTGCATGTTGGCGTCATCCATCGACTCTGGTGACACCTCGACGTCCGCCGGGTCCGCCGGCGCCATCGTCTGCTCGGCTTTTGCCGCCGCACGGTTAGCGAGCAGCGGATGCTCTCCCGAGACCAGTACTGCGCGAGTGTCCGGCGAAATCATTCCATTGAGTATCGTCGCCACCACCGCTTCGACCTGCTTCTCACGCGGCGCCGAACGAACCGTGTCGAGCGCCGGAAGCGCGCGCAGATTTGCGCCCGGCAGCCGTCCCGCCGCCGCCGCCATCCCGAAGTTGATGCGATTGAGAATCGCGCCGGTGTTCATCCACGACTCCCCCGTCTCCGGCCAACCGTTCGGCGCCTGATGTCCGAAGATCGGCTGGCCGAGGTAAGCGATGACTTGTGCGGTGCGAGGCGTGCTGTCGGGCGCTGCGTTGAGCGAGCGCATCGCGCTGACCACGACCTCGAACGGCGACTTCACTTTGCTCCGGAATGCCTGCTGCGAGAAGAACTCCGGCGACGTGATGATCGCGCGCAGAACTTCTCTGATGTCGCCGTCGGTCTTGAGATAGACCTGCGCGGCGTGATCGACGAGCGCCTTCGAGGGTGAATCGCTGACGAACCGGCGCGCGAGCTTGTACGAGATGAAGTGCGCGGTCGCCGGACTCTTCGCCAGAATGTCGAGCACATCTTCCGCGTCTTCCTCGCCGCGTCCCGCGGCAAGCTTGTGCCCGAGCACGACCTTTTCGCCGGCGTCGTGCACCTGCGGCCGGAAAATGAACCCGCCACCCTGTGCCGGCGCCTTGATGGTCCAGCCGGTAAACGCACGGGCGACGTTGATCACATCCTGCTGGGTGTATCCGCCATCGACGCCGAGGGTGTGCAGCTCGAGCAGCTCGCGTCCGTAGTTCTCGTTGAGTCCCTGCCGTTGCTTCTTCTGCTGCTGTTGTTGTTGTTGCGGGCGTTGCTGTGGGATCGCGCGGGGAATCAAGATCCCGCCAATTCCGCGCCTCCCCCTTCCCACTTCCCGCATCCCGCGTCCCACTTCCCGCCTCCCGCTTCCCGCCAACGTCGGCCGCGTGCTGTCCGCCATGCTCCGCGCGTTGTCGAGATAGAAAAGCATCGCCGGAGATTTCGCGACCGCCTCGAGCAGGTCGCGGAATTTGCCGAGCGCGTTGGGACGGATGACGTTCTGGTCGAAATCGACGAGGTAGTACGGCTCGGGCGCGCCCTTGGCCGCGTAGATGTTGAAGTGATTCTCCCAGAAGTCGGTCATCACTTCCTGGAGCTGCCGCTCGCTCGCCACGGCGCGTGCCGCGCGCGACGACTGGAGCTGCGTCACGACCTGCCGGCGCGAGTTGCCCAGCTGCTGCGCTCGGCGCATCTCGGCGATCTCGTCCGGAGTCATTGCCTTGCTGGTGTCGGCGCGGTCGCGCTTGATCTCACGGCGCTGGCGCTGCTGCTGGGCGTACTGCTTGAGCAGATCGTTCTGGTCGGCGTTGAGTGCGGAGTATCTGGAGACGAACGCGTTCATCGCGTCGTCGTTGATCTTCTCCGGGTGCAGCTGCTCGTCGATCCACTTGTCGAGACCGATGGCGCGCACTTTGGCGACATCGCCGGGGCGGGGGCCGAAGGTGAGTCGGTTGAGCGCCTGGATGATTTGCTGGTCGGCAGGGAGCTCACGGACGTCCGACCGCGCCATAACGGTTTTCGCCGGCGGTTTAGCATCGGATTTCTGCGCGTATGAGCCGATCGGTGCGAAGGCGGGCAGCACCGCGACGGCAATCGCAATCAGTTTTGTGATACGCATGTTCTCCCTCGGACGTCCTGAAGAGTAAGACGCACAACCTTACGGCAGCGTTAATCCCGCCAGGGCTGACCTTAAAACCAGTTGCCAACCTTTCCCGGGCCAAGGCTATCTAATAGTTGCTGGCAGGAGTCAGCATAAACTCTCATGTCTTCGATCTCCGAACGCCTCCTTTCCGCTTTGGGCGGGTCCTACACCATTGAGCGCGAGCTCACTGGCGGTGGGATGGCGCTGGTGTTCGTCGGTCAGGATCACGATCTGGATCGCCAGGTCGTGATCAAGATTCTGCCGCCCGAGCTCGCCGCGTCGGTCTCCGCCGAGCGTTTTCGCAGAGAGATCCTGACCGTCGCTCGGCTCCAGCATCCGCACATCGTCCCGATCATCAAGGCGGGCGACGTGGACGGATTGCCGTATTTCGTGATGCCGTACGTCGACGGCGAATCGATCGACATCAGGATGCGCCGCGTCGGGACGATGGGCGTGCGCGAGACGGTCGGCATCATGAAGGATGTCGCGCGCGCCCTCGCGTTCGCGCACGAGCGTGGCGTCGTCCACCGCGACATCAAGCCCGGCAACGTGCTGCTCGCGTCGGGCTCGGCGACGGTGACGGACTTCGGCGTGGCGAAGGCGCTGTCGTCGGCTCGCAGATCGGGCGAGCACGGCAACGGTCTCACCAATACCGGGATGTCGCTCGGCACCATTCTGTACATGGCGCCCGAGCAGGCGGCGGGCGATCCGAATATCGACGGTCGCGCCGACATTTATTCGCTGGGCATCACCGCTTACGAGATGCTAGCCGGCAGCGCGCCGTTCGCGTCGCTCGGTCCGCGCGAGATGCTCACCGCGAGGTTGACGCTGCCACCGCCGGCGCTGTCGACGGTGCGGAAGGATGTGCCGGTCGGGCTCGAGCGTTTGATCGCGAAGTGTCTGGCGATCGATCCCGCGAATCGTCCGCAGACTGCAGCGGCGTTGGTGGAAGCGCTGGAAGATCCCGAGACGTTGAGCGGATCGTTCAAATCAGCGCCGACCCTCGCGCGTCACGGTCGCAGAGTGAAGCGAATGGTGATCGGAACGCTGGCGCTGATCGGCGCGATCGTGGTCGGCACCGGCATTTACGCGAAGGTGCACAAGGGCGGCGCGTCGGCGATGGCGGAGTCGTCCTGGCACAAGCCCGCCAACCTCGGCGTGATCGCTGTGCTGCCGTTCGTGAACCTCGCCGCGGATTCTTCGAATTCGTATCTCGCGACCGGCGTGACCAACGCAGTCGCCGGCAAGCTGATGAAGACGGCGGGACTCAGAGTGCTCGCCCCCGGTCGTCCCCGTTCGGTGCGGCGCCGCAGCGACAGCGCGTCGACCGCGAGCGTGGATGCGCGACTGGTGCTCGAGGGCACGGTCGAGCGCGTCGGCGATCGCCTGCGCGTGACCGCACGTCTGAGCAGCACTGCCGACGACGTGATGCAGTGGGCCGATGTGTACGACCGCGATGTGAAGGACATCTTCGCCGTCGAGGACGAGATCGCGGATGCGATCGTGGCGTCGGTGACGTCCAGAGCTGGCGAGTCGGCGGAGCCTTCGGCTATCCCGTAGAAGTTGGACGCTGGCGTAGTCTGCTATCTCAGCCTGTGAGGCCCGCGTGGCTGACCAACCGCCCGTCGGCGTTCTCCTGGCCACCGGGCCACTCGATCACTGGGCAGTCAGTGGCTCCGTTACAGAGCGAGGTTGGAGTACCGTTGGCGGTGGTGCCGATCTCGTAGTCGCCCTGCCAGTTCTCTCTCGGGACGAGAGTGGTGCGCCCGGTCTTTCTTACCGCGATGGGGGCATCGAGCCCCAGGGCGTGGAGCGAGATGACCTCGCCCCACGATTCGCCACTGGTGGTTTCCTGATCCAGTTGAGCGCTCGTTCTGCCGGTGGCCCCGTCGGCACGCCGCTCGAGGAGGATCTGATCTCCATCCCACACGGTGCGCTCGACAAAGCTCTTGCAGGCAAGGTCGCCAAAGGTGGAGCTGTTGCAAGCGGAAGACTTCTGCGCTCTCACCAGAACTCGTCTGCCGAGCGCATCGTACCAGTTCTCCTGATAGACGCCGTGCCGGCCGGAGTGCGACTCGTCGCTTACCGCGGAAATCCCGATGTGCCTGTTTACGACTGAGAGCTTGTCGTCGATCGAGGGATAGCTCTTGGTGGCATCATGTATGGTGCCGCTGCCCGAGCTCCACTCGTTGGTGTATTGCAGATCCTGGGTACCAGCGTTGTCGTATTGATAGGTCTGAATAAGCGCATAGTTGTCGGGTGCCGCGGTGACGCTGTCCACGACTTGAGTCAATCGGGCGTTCTGGTCGTAGGTCATGAAGCGCACGCCGAGAAAATCGGAATCGAACGCGGGCTTGAAACCCGGACGCGAGATGCGAAGACGATTGCCGATAGCGTCCACCTTGAAGTGCTCGGCCTGGCCGTTCGTAATCAAGTCGTTTGTCGAGACTCCGAGTGCGCCGAGCCCCGTGTAGGCCGCTACCGCCGTCAGGCTCGAGCTCTGACCCCGCCGATACGCCGTGCGCGCTGACGTCAGAAGCCCACGATAATCGTACGCCAAAGTGTCGGCGAGGATGGTACCGCTCGACGAGATGACCGTTCGTGTATTGAGCAAGCCACTCGACGCATAGGTTCTCAGATCGCTTGCGCTTCCCGGCGAGTTGATCGCGCGCACCCTGCCAGCTGCGTCGTAAGAAATACCCGTGGAGGTAAAGCCGCTCTCCGACACTCCGACCAGGAGACCCCTCCCCGCGGCGTCGTAGGTGTAGCTGATCGTGCTCAGTGGATTGACGAGTTGAGTACGTCTGCCGTCCAGGTCGTAGCTATTCGACAGTCGGTAGGAGTGGGCAGTCCATTCGAATCCGGGCGTTGGACCAGCACCGCCTGGCGCGAGCTCACACGTGCTCGATCCCGCGGAATAGTATGTCCGGATCCTGAGCGTGTCCTCGGCGAGCAGTCCATTCGGCTTGTAGGTTCGGCGCACCCGGGCGCGCCCGTTGTCGGCGCGGATAATCCGGCTCGCTGCATCATACCCGAAGAAAGCGGTGTCGGCGGGAACGCAGATGCTGGAAGCGCCGGTCGTCGGGAAGCTGTAGGTGCACGTGGTCGAAATGAACGCGCTGCACGACGTCGGGCTATAAGTCTTCGCTGGGACGATGCGCCGCAACAGCCGGTTCGCGGGATCGTAGGTGAAAGTTATTGAGCCGAGCGGAGTCGTATGCGTCGTGACGTTGCCGGCGGAGTCATAGACGTAGCTATCCGTCCTGCCCGGGTGTGTCTCCGATGTCTTTCGGTCAGCTCCGTCGTAGACGGTAGTGCTTGCGAGCGGCGCATAGCCACTCCAGTAGACGCCACGGGAGCGCGACACCCCGGTAAGATTTCCCTCGGAGTTGTACGTCTGGTCGGCAACAACGCTGTCCGCAACCCCCTCGGCGGCCGCGATTGCCGGCCCCCAGGTCACGGCTTTGGTGACACGGTCCATTATGTCGTAGACGGTATGAATATGCCCGGAATTGGTCGCGTCAATCGGAACCGTGACGAGCGTGTCGCGTCCGACGGCGTCGGTGTACCGATTCGTCACCGCCAGGTTCGGACTTCGCTCGTATGACAAGTTCCCGAGGGTAGCGTCGTACTGAAGAGAATCCGCGGTCACCGTCGGAGCTTCGATCGCCCGCAGGAGACCGTTCGCGTAGTAGCGGAAGTTCACGCGCGTCGAATCACGTCCCGTCTGCTGCCACAGTCGGTTTCCCGTTGAGGCATCGTACGAGAACTGCGAATCGGAGCCGTTGTTGATGCCCAGCGGAGAGGTGATTCGTGTCGGAAGGTCGAAGCTCGCATGCCATTGGTAGGCGGTCTTGGCGTTGCCCAAGCCACCGAGCGGATCCAACTGTCTCGCCGAGTCCGGCAGTCCCCTGCTGTTGTAGAAGGCCTCGGTCACGAAGCGGTTCGGATCTCTGACTCTCGTCGGAAGACCGGGAAAGCTCGCGTTACCGTATGAGATCAGAGTTTCGCGACCAACAGCATTGGCGCTGCGTGATACGGCGCCGTACCTGGTGAACCAGATTCTCGTGACGTCTGAGACGTCGGCTCGCGGGCCATCAATCTTTGTGTAGGTGGAATCGAGCGGCTGCGCCCCGGGTCGGCTGGACGCGGGAAGTCCCGCTGTCTCCATCACCAGGTAGCTCTGCGTAATCGCGGCGCCACCAGCGAGCGTCAGCGTGTGCGACGCAACCCGCCCGCTGTTATACGAGATCGTGGTCTGGAAGCCGCGGCGATCTATACGCGAGTTCATCCGCGTGTTGACGGTGGCGTCGTAGCCGAAGCGCACCGAATCGGTGCTGGGATCCTTGATGCTCGCGATACGCCCGGTCGTCGGGTCCGGAGTGATAGTGGTTATGCGGCTACCGCTGCCCGATGGATGCGGCGCGTTGACGCTCGTGAGCTGGCCGCTGCCGTTATAGTTGAACGTATAGCGCGTCGTACCCGACAGAACCGGCATGTCCATCGTCGAGAGTACCGTCCTTCCGCCAGCAGTTGTGTAGGCGAATACGGTCTGATAACCGAGACGATTGATTGTGGCGAGATGCTGTCCCGACGAATTGAACTTCACCTTCGCCTTATTCGGCAGCAGCCGATAGTAATACGTGCCGTCGAACGTAAGGCTGTCTATACGATCGACTGCGCTCGCGATCCAGAGATTGGCGCCCGCGGAGGAATACCGACGGGTACTGCCATCACCGCCTATCCAGAAGCGCGTTCCATCGCCTGGATTAACAAGTTGCTCCAGTCCCGCCAGCCACCAACCGGCGCCGAAGGGGCTCGCGCTGCGGTTCACGACAGGAAGATTGCCATTCAGAGTCGCGAAAAGTGTCGAGCCGCCAGTGACGCGCTTTATTTCCAGCGTGTACGGGTAGAGTCCGGTGTTCCACGCTCCGGCATCAATCTGGACAGCGATACGCCTCGTTTCGCCAGCGACCCAATCGGTTCCGCTCCAGCTCTTCGTAACCTGGGTGCCGTTTACCGTGAGAGTCGCCTCGACGGTTGTAGGAAGCGCCTCGCCGGCAGGGAGAGTGACATCAGCGTGGACTATCGGCATCGGGTGCGCGTGCTCCGAGTTGTACAGAAGCATTGGCACTCGTTCACTGTTGAGCGTGCGCACCATCGGGAGCGGATGAACTGCTCTGAGCTCGCCGCATTCGACGGCCAGGCCGGATCCGGCTGAAACCGTCAGGCAGAGCGAGCGCTCCAGGACGTCGCTGCCCCCGACGCCAGTACCAGCGAGGACAGCGCCAGCCGGGGGAGCGGCGACGACATTCACTTCGCTCCACGTTTGATCCTTGACGACACTGGGAGCTGAATTCGTCGCCGTGACCGAGATTACCCCCTGTGCACCCACAGTGCCGGGTGCGGTGTACGCGACAGTAGTCACGCCGCTTTGACCAGCACCGAGCGAGAGGGAGGCCGGGGATGCAGTGCCGCAGCTTCCCATGGCGGTGCACGAAACCGAAATCGTATACGTCGTGCTCGTAGCCCCGGTGTTCAGCACCGTATAGCGGGCAGTGCCGGATTGGCCGGCGGTGCGATCGATCGACTGAGCATCGGCCATCACTATTACCGACCTTTCAGGGGTCGGTCGAGTGTAGTCAACCTGGTCGCTGCCGGCGAAGCCGCCACCGTCGTAGGCCGTTACAGTGAGATAGTTGTCGCCAGTCGTCAGCGTGATCTGCCCGCGCCACCACTCCCAGTCATCGTTCGGTCCATTACAGCTGGCAGGCTGGCCAAGCTCCGCCGAAACGTCAGCGAAATTGGCCGCAACGCTGTTCGAGCCGTTGGCGTTGCTGAGCGTAAAGGTTCGGCTGGCGATCGCCTGACCGGGATAGAGTGAGCACATCATCACCGTGACGGTGATCTTGCCGGAGCTCACCGTTTGGGTCGGCGGAGTGATCACCACAGTAGGGCCGGTGGCGTGGTTGCCAACGACGGAGCTCTCGGAGTGAGGGCTACTGGCGATCGGTGCCGAACTGACCCGTAGCGTTGATCGGGCGGCACCCATAGCTGAGAGTACGAACACGGCGGCGAGCCCGGTAAAGAGCTGATTGAAAAAACGTGGCTTCGTTCTCTTGACCGCAGGTGTGCACGGAAGAATTGCGTGATTCATAGAATGGATCTCGATTGAGGGTGAGCTATTGGCCGAGGAGTGATCTGAGCGCACCGAGGAGAGCATCGATTACGCGTTTTTTTCGGCTGGGCGATTGGAGCGGCGTCGTCGGGGCTACTGCGACAGACGGTTTCTCTACCGCGATAACCTTTCTCGAAGTCGAGCACGTTCCGCGAACAGAGCAGATTCGTGTCGCAACCTCGTGGTTATTCACAGTCAATTCGCCGGGACCTGCTGCGAGAGGGCCCCAGGCTTCACCGCCTGCCAGTTGGAACAGAGTTGTTACGTCATTTCCATCGACGGAAACGGCGAAGCTATGCGCGTCGATTGGATCGCCTGGTTCACCCGCGCCAAACCGAATCACGATCACCGGCTTGTCTTGCGGAACTGCGACATTGTCAGGCTGCGCGATGATGATCAGGGGAGGCCGATACGCGGGCAATGCCGAGTCGACGCGCGAGGGTGACTGAGCCTCCGCCGATGTTGCCGCGCCGTACATGAATGCGAGCAGAGCGACACGAAATATTTTCCTTGTTGAATTGATGATCGCCATGCGCATCTCCGGCTGAGGCCGAGCGCGCGCAAAGGTTCGCGCGCTCCTTCCTACACATCTGATGGGAGCTGTTGACAACCAAAAAAGGCCCGGTCTCTGACCGGGCCTTTGGGAGGGATTTTCGGTTGCTTTTACGACGGAGGAGACAGGTCCTGTTGACCTAGCCGAAGCTCCTGCATGTCATGATCACACCAGCGCAGCACCACGACCCCGGCTACGCTTCGCGAAAAATCCCGCACTGTGATCGGCTCGAATTTCGGATTCAGGGATTCAAGGAGGACACTTGTTCTCGAGATCCGCGCTAGCCGCTTCACTACATAGCCATTCTCCGTACGCGCCAGTACTATGTCTCCGCGGCTGGGCGAAGCACCCATGTTTACTAACACGACATCACCATCGTGTAGGAGCGGCTGCATACTTTCCCCCTTCACATTCAGAGCGACGTAGCTGCCGCCCGGCAGCCCATCGGGTAGCGCTACCCATGTGTCACATTCTTCGTCCCACAACTCCCGACCGCTGCCGGCAGCAGTTGCGAGTTGCACCCACGGTAAGGAGCCGCCCTGTCTTGTTACCGCGGCATGCTCCGGCAGGATTTCCATTGGCGGAGGTGCAACACATGTCGGTCGGCCTGACAACCGTCGGACGCTCGTGCGATTGGAGGCAGCTTCAGAGCGGATTCGGTTGGCGAGCTCAAGCACTTCGCCGGATTGCCATGGATCGCTCTCCAGGCCGTCACGCACCACCGCGCGGCATTCGGACGCGAGCCAAGTCATCAAGCGGCCATCATGATATACCGGCGACAATTCCTCACTGATACTCCGTATACGCAACAGGTCGGCAATGTTCGCGGCAATGTTCGCGGCAACATCGTTTGCAATCTGTCTGACATTGCTTCTTGGCCAGCCTTTATCACGGCGTCTCATTTCTGTCCTCCTTTCGAACGTGCAGGAAACGCCGAACTGCTTCTTGGTCGGCGCTGCTGAATGGGGCGATGATCTGCTCTGCCGCTTCGCTCACACGCTTGGTAAGCCGCCAAATCCGTTGTGCGACGGCGCTGCGCGTTTCTCCCAACCATTCGGCAATGGTGGTGTAGGGCACATGGTGTCCCTTCCACACCAGGAGCAGTTCTTCGTCGGCGGTCAGGGATGTGGTGAGGCGATCGAGTAGACGGAGCACCGGTTCTGGAAGCGAGTTCGCTGCTTCCTCTTCTTCGATAGTGGACCCACAATCAAGCTCCTCCTCAACTAGCTCATCGAATGTCTCATCGTCGGAGGCGCTGCGAAGCTGCGCAAAAAACTTCCGTCGAGCCGACACAATGAGGTATCCAGGGAGATTGGCCGGGATTGTAGCTCCATCTCTCACGAGCGCGAGAGCACAGTCGTGCAGAACTTCTTCCGACCAACTCCGACGCTCTGGGGCGGCGACGCCTAAATCGCGCGCGTGGTTCCACACCAGTATCCTGTGCCGCTCGATGAATTCAACGAATGCTTCCTGTTCGCTTCGGCGCATTGCGACAATGAGCTCCGCATCGCGGAGCGTAGCGTAGTGACCCGCGTGGCTGTCATTCGCGTTCGCCGCACCTCCGCTTTGTGTCACGCCAGCCTCCTATGGTAGCGTCAGCCACAATGTCTGTCTCGAAGACCGTCGATCTCCCCGATTATTGATGGGGACTGTTGACAGGTGGCGTGCTGGCCTTGCTCGGATCGTCTGGCGCGGCCGGAACGCGACGTTGGAGCAGCCAATGTCTGATTCGGCGCTCGATATTGAGGAGCTCGTTCTCGGTGGGATTCTCTTGCCCGAGACGATCGTGCATCTGCGTTATGATCGACGCGGGCATCCCTCGCTCGCCGGCCTCAAGTAGAAGTTCTCTGACATCTGCGAGGCGACCCGCGCTTGCCGGTTTCGACGGCGGTCTGATCGCCGCGGAATCGGCGCGTTGAGTGTTGATCGCACGCTGCTCCTCGGATACGCGCGCCGTGGACCCCAAAATCCCCGGGTTCTGGTAAAAGGCCGAACGCATGCGATCGGCCTTCTCCATCTCTTCTCGACTCGGTCGCCTCGTCGAGGCGGTGAAGCCGAGGTTTGCAAGCGCGCGCCCAATCGCGGACGTTTCGGTGTTTTCAACGCAGGCCACCGCGTTGATTTCGCCGTCGCCCTCCCGCTCTGAAGCCCAGCCCGTTGCGGCAGGTTGTGCGTCAGCAGCCGAGCGATACACTGACGCCTTAAAGAGAACGTCGCGATCACGCGAAACGAGCTCGGTTACGATCCGCCCCGTTGGATGGCGCTCGTAAAAGAGGCTTATGCGACTCGCGACAAGCGCGTACTCGCCCGAGTCAAAAGGCAACGAGCTCTTCGGCATTCACTATCCATAAGCGTGACCATCAGACAGTACCGAACAAAACCCGAAAACGCAAGAGCTTTATCGAGCGCACCGTGTGGGATGGAGATCAGATCCTCCTCGAGC